>JAZTYQ010000090.1:0-18448 GCA_045637065.1 Acutalibacteraceae bacterium | reverse complement strand
AATCTTTTATCTATAACAGCAATAACCTTCTTCGTGGCGTTGCCGTCACAGGCATCCATTTCTTTTCTGCAGAATTCTGCAATACGCTCCTTTGAGGAGTTTTCACCTGCTCTGCGAAGGGCTGTAAGAAGATTATCGCTTGAATATATCTTTTCACCCGGAAGATATTTATCATAGTTGAAGTAGAATTCGTCCTCGTACTTTTCAAAGTCGGGAGCATAGAAAACCATAGGCTTGCCCATAAGCGAAGCATCAAAAACAATTGAGGAATAGTCTGTGATAATTACATCGGCAATTGCCACCAGCTCCGTTGTGGGGTCGGCAGTATAGTCCTTTACTCTGGGATAGAACATACCCTTGATATATTCCTGCTTCATAAAAGGATGACGGCAGAGTACAAAAACCTCATCGTCATCAAGGTCATCGTTAAGCTTTGCCCATTTGATTTTCGGGTCAAAGTCAGCAATTTCGCCGTCTTCCTCTCTGAAGGTGGGGAAGTAAACATAAACCTTTTTGTTTCTTAAAAGAGGATGCTTTTTGCAGATTTCCTCTCTTTTTTCGCCGTACTTTGTGTCCTTGACAATAAGGTCGCTTCTCGGTGTACCCGTAGGTATGATTATATCCATATCAACACCGAAAGCATGGCTGTAAAACTGTCTTACATGCTCAGAGGAGACACATACATCGGTGTACTGCGAGTGAGCCTTATATTCGTTTATGGGTGACACAAGACTTGAAGAGTCAAGTCCGAAGCGTCTGAAAGCACCACCTGTGTACCATATCTGAATAAGGCTTTGCTCAGGTCTCAGCCTGCAGTCAAGCAGACTGTCAATATAGTCATCTGTCACAATTACCTTGCTTGTGAGAAGATATTTGATAATTTTAAGCTTATCCCTCAAGCTGTGAGGCTTCCTTTTGCAGAAGACTGCTTTTTCACCCTTATACGCCGAGCAGACCGTATCCATATTTTCAAGAAAATGACCCTCTGCCCTTGAAGAGAAGAAGAATACTCTCTGTCTGATTTTCTGCTTCTTATAATAAAAGGCTGCAAACAATAAAAGCTGTTTTATGATAAGCTCACCCAGCCTTGAAAGGTAAGATTTCAGCTTATCCCTCGTCTTTTTAAGGGTGACTTTTCTGAAATAGACCGTTTTGTATGTCAGATACATTCTTCTCAGCGGTGAAGGCAATGCCTGCTGATGCCGTCTGAGATATGCTATTGCTTCGTCTTCACTGTAGGGAAGATATGCACCTCTGTGAGAAAGCTTCTTGAAACGGGAGTGGGAATAAAGCTTATACATATCCGCCACGGCATTGTCACTGAAAGAGAAGCGGATACCGTTGAGATGCTCCGTTCTGAAAAGCTTGTTACAGAAAAACAGGTCAAGAGCGTAGGTATAATCCTCATGATGAACTCTCGTCTGATTTATATCCGAATAATAGCTTAAATCCGAGAAGGAATATTCCGAAACATTGTGACCGTCAAACTTAGTCAGAGGTGAGGTTGAAAAGCCGTATTTAGCCTTGCCCTCAAGAGCGCAGTAGTGCCTCATAAGAATTTTCGGATTAAGCCTTGCAAAGCCGTCCTGATACATAATATAGGGGGTTCTGCTCATTTCAAGTGCATTGTCTTTGAAACTGCCGAGACTGTCTGCCTCAACAAAAATAACATTTTCACTTTTTTTCCACTGCTCAGGAAAAACCTCTCTGAGTCTGCTGTCAACAAGAAGCTCAAAGGAAGGCATGGTCTGCATAAAGATTGATGAAACCTGAATTTCAAGGCGCTCCTTGCTGTGGTGAGCCTCATCGTCACTCATACCGATACATACCGTAGCCTTGGGTCTGTTTGCCATTTCCTTTTTAGAGGTGATAAGTCTGTCACCATAGAAAATGTCTTTATTCTTTTCTGTTACTGCTCTTTTGCCCGACTTTGAAAGCTTTGAAACAAGACCTTCAATAGCCTCGGCGTACTTTCTGATTTCATCTTCACTCAAAGACCAGAAGTGTCTGTAATAGCTGTAAAGAAGAACTGTTATCTCCTTGTGATAAATCTGGTCAACATAGCAGACAGACTGCTTTTTCAGCTCTTTTCGGTCAAAGTCGGTTTTACATTTTTCACTTTCATTGCTGAAAGCTTCGCCAGCAAGAGAAATTATGTATTCGTAAGCATCAAGATAATGCTCAATAGGCACATCGGAAACACCCTCATTTGAAACGGGGTTGATATATGAAACAAGACCCTTGCCCGAAACTGTTATGTTGTCACTTTCAAAGGCACAGGGAATTGAGAATGCGGCAGCTCTTGCCTTGCCGTATTTACGAAAGCGTATACCCTTCTTATCAAGGTTGCTTTTGAGAAAAAGCTTGTTTGTTACGGCAGGGTTCCATATAATATCTGTATCAAATTTATCTATTTTCTTTCTTCGTGAAAGTATGCCCGTGCTTGAAAATTCGTGCTTGCCGTAAATATCGGAGCTTGCCATAGGTGCAACACAAATCTCAGCCTGCTCTGCCTCGGCACATTCATATAGCTTACTCAAAAGGTTTTTCGAGAATACTACATTTTTATCGCAGAAAGCTATATATTTACCCTCTGCAATGTCGATGCAATGATTTCTTGCCTCGGAGACACTTTCTGTTTCAAGGCGGATATATTTAAAGCGTTCGTCGCCAAGATAGCTTTCCATCACCTCGGCAGTGTTATCGGTGCTGCCTGCATCACAAAGAAGAATTTCAATATCCTTAAGGGACTGATTTTTAAGCGAATCAAGGGCATTTTTCAGGTTGATTCCGTAGCTTCTTATAGCCATTACAACCGTCACTTTAACAGACATTTTATCCCTCCTCAGTTCATAAGGGATGATGCTGCCTTGAGAAACAGCTCATCTTCTTTGAAGTCGTGTTTCTTTTCTGTACTCTTTACCTTTTCGTCAGGAGTGATGCCTTGATTTTCAAAGTTTTCACCGGTGAAGGGCACTATCTTACCCGTACGAAGAAGCAAAGCACCGCCGTCTGACAAGGGAAAAACCTCTCTGACAAAAGCGTCGCCTGCCGTGGTACCGCCGTAAAGGGTACCCTTTGAGAAATCTCTCATATTTACGGCAAAAAGCTCCGCTGCAGCAGCAGTGTTTTCACCGATAAGCACACAGACGGGCAGATTTATCTCACCCGGTGCCATGGCAAAGTACTTTATAGCCTCACCCTTATGGTCAACTACGGTGGCTGCATTCTTTTCGGCCTCTGTCATAGGCAAAAACAAATCAAGAGCTTTCAGAGCATTTTCATAGTTATAGCTGCTGTTTGATCGAAGATCCAGAACAATGCCCTTTATGCCCGAAAGCAGGAAAGTATCAAGAGCCTCGGAAAGCTTGTCGGCAGTGGCACTGTAAAATTCCGTAATATCAATATAGCCGATATTTTCATAAACTCCCGTAGTAATTGACTGAGCCTCGTAGCCTTTTTTTATGGTGATATTTGTTTCTTTTTTGCCTCTTTTATATATTATATTCACGCTCTGGGTGAGATTATCGTCGAGCTTTGAAGCCATCTCTTTATAATTCTTTGTGTTCACTTCAATGCCGTCAAAGGCAGTTATGATGTCACCCTTTTTAAGGCCGTTTTCCTTGGCGGGTGAGCCGTCATAAACCTTGGTTATCTTTATCTTGCCCGATGAGGTCATCTCATACACAACGCCTATTCCGTCCATATCGCCCTGCATTTCCCTTTTATAGCGGGCGTATTGCTGAGAGGTCATATACTGAGCATTTTCACCGAGAGCGTCAACATAACCCTCTGTCAGGGCTGAACGAAGTGTGTCTTCACTGATACTGCCGTAGCAGTTGTTTTCAATTATGTCAGCAACCTCGTCAAAATACTCATAGCGTCTGAGCTTTTCAGGCATACCCTGCAAGGCACTGTCATATTGCTTTTTGATATAAAAATATGTGCCTATACATGAAACAAAGGCAAGAATAAGGGCAAGTCCCAGAGAAACGCCCAGGGAAATCTTTTTGTTCACAGCCTGAAATCTCCTTTCACAATAAATACAAACTGAGGGATAGGTATTCTATCCCTCTTAAATTGACATAGCTTATGGTTTTTTAACAAACTTTGCAGGGTCTTTCTTTTCGCCGTAATAGCGGATTTCAAAATGAAGGTGAGGACCTGTTACGTTACCCGTACTGCCTACTCTACCTATCATCTGACCCTTTGAAACGGTGTCACCTGCACTGACATATCTCACTGACATATGAGCATAAAGGCTGGAGTAGCCGTCGCCGTGGTCAACAAGCACATAAATGCCGTAGCCGCTGTTGCTTGTAACTGCAGTAATAACTCTGCCAGCTCTTGTGGCATAAACAGGCTTACCCGTAATTCCGCCGCCAGCAATATCCATACCGCCGTGGAAGCCCCAACCGGATACACTGGGGTCACGGTAGCCGTAGCCTGAGCTTATATAACAGCTTGCCTTGCCCAGAGGCCACGCCCATGAAGCATTGGAGTTATATCCTCCCCCACTGCCTGCGGGCTTTGTGGTCGGGTTGGGATTTGCATTTGCACCTGCAAGGGTGGTTGACTGCTGATTGGATGTGGCATAATATTCGCTGAGAATTTTGTTAATTTCCGCGTCAGCAGCCTTCTTCTCGGCTTCAAGCTCTTTTATATAGCTCTGATAAGCCTTGCTTGATTTATCAAGTGAAGTAATATAAACCTCGATTTCGTCATACTTCTTTTCAAGGCTTTTCATTGTTCGCTTATGCTCTGCCTGCTTTGTGAGAAGCTCGCTTTTCTTTTCAACCTTTTCTTCCTTTTTAAGCTCAAGCTCGCTCTTTTTGCCGTCATAGGTCTTTTTATCCTCTTCAAGCTCTTTTTCCTGCTTACGAAGCTCTGTTACCTTAGCCTTGAAATCATCAATAACCTTTTTCTGATTTTCCGAGGTACGCTTCATCATTTCAAGTCTTGTCAGGAAAGAAGCAAGAGAATCTGAACCCATTAATATTTTCAGTGTTGACTCATTGGAGCCCATATATGCGGCTCTTATCTGCTGAGCTAAAAGGTCGCTGGTTTCGTCGATATTCTTTTTTGTTTTGACTATTTTCTTTTCAATCTTGGCAATTTCCTCTTCAAGAAGAGTTATCTCACTGCCAAGCTGCTTGAGATGCTTGTTAAGTTCATCTATTTCAGCATCAACAACGCTTATCTGTGTCTGAAGGTTGGTTGCCTTGCTTTCAACTGCTTCTATCTGGTCTTCGAGAGTGTCCAGGTACTCCTTCTGAGACTCCTTTTTGTTTTTAAGTTCATTAAGCTTTTTCTTGTTTGCCGCAATCTTATCGTCAATTTCGTCTATTTTATCTTCAAGCTCTGTCTTAGTTGCTGCAGAGGCTGTGTTATTAGGTGCCGAAAAAGCAAGTGCGGTAAACACTAAGGTGAAGCAAAGCAAAACGCAAAGTATCTTCTTATTCACCTGATCACTCCTTTGATTTATCTTTTAGTTGGGATTTTTAACGTAGTTTAAGGGGTCTTTCTTTTCGCCGTAATAGCGTATCTCAAAGTGGAGATGTGCGCCTTGTGAGTTGCCTGTATCTCCTACTCTGCCTATCATCTGACCCTTGGCAACGGTGTCACCTACATTTACATATCTCACTGACATATGGGCATAAAGACTTGAGTACCCGTCACCGTGGTCAATAAGCACATAAATGCCATAGCCGCTGTTGCTTGTAACAGCCGTAATAACGCGACCTGCTCTTGTGGCATATACGGGTGCGCCGTGAAGTGCGCCGTTACCACCTGCAAGGTCAAGACCTCCGTGGAAGCCCCAGCCTGAAATGCTCGGGTCTCTGTAGCCGAACTTGGAGCTGATATAGCACCAACGGTTGCCTATGGGCCACGCCCAGGAAGCACTTGTTACATAATCTACCTTGCCGCCCGAGGAGGAGCCACCGCCACTCGGGTTAGCGTTACCGCCGGAAGCAAGGGTGGTTGACTGCTGATTGGATGTAGCATAATATTCGCTGAGTATTCGGTTGATTTCATCATCAGCCGCTTTTTTATCCTTTTCAAGCTTGGCAATATAGCCCTTATAGGCGGCACTTGACCTGTCAAGCTCAGCAACATAGTCATCAATTTTACTGTAGTTTGCTTCAAGCTCGCGTCTTGCCTTATCATGTTCAGATTTCTTATCTTTAAGTTCTCTTTTCTTTTCCAGGGCTTCTTCTTTCTTTAAGTCAAGCTCCGTCATTTTGTCGCTGAGCTTAATCTTATCTTCTTCCAGCTTTGCCTTATCTGCTTCAAGCTGAATAACCTTAGCCTTAAACTCATCTATGAGTTTTTTGTCAGCCTCGGAGGTTCTTTTCATCATTTCAAGGCGTGTGAGGAAGGAAGCCAGGGAATCTGCGCCTAAAAGTATCATTAAATCCGAATCGTCGCCCTTCATATAGGCAGCACGGATACGCTGAGCCAAAAGATCACTTGACTGAGCAATATTGTCTTCTGTTTCACGGATGCTGTCTTCTGTCAGCTCGATATCATCCTGAATTATTGAAATTTCACTGCCGAGTTGCTTGAGCTTTTTATTCAGCTCATCGATTTCTTCGTCAAGGGCATTGACCTGGGTCTGAATGGCATTTGCTTTTGCCTTCATTGTGTTTATCTGATTTTCAAGAGCTTCAAGATATTCCTTCTGCTTTTCTTTTTGCTTTTTCAGCTCCTCGAGCTTCTTTTCGGCAGCATCAATCTGCTTGTCAAATTCAGCAATATCGTTTTCAAGCTCTGTTTTAGTCTTAGCCGATGCAGTGAGCATATCGGGAGTGAAAACAAGTGAAGTAAACGCCATTATCAGACAAAGCACGAGACAAATTATTCTGTTTTTACCTTTCATTAAATTTTCCTCCCAAAAACATTCCTTAAATGCAAAGCACAGCTTTGCACAAGGGTGAGGGTTCACCCTTGTGCAATAAATTATATATCGTTTGCTTCGCTACCCTCTTTTTTCAGATACTTTCTTATTGAAACAAGGCTGCCGAAGGAGCCTAAAAGTATGCCTGAAAGGAAGTAGCCGAGGATGAGAAGGGGCAGATATTCCATAACGGAAATGCCCTGTGAGCCAAACAGCGCGAGGAGTGAGTTCATTGACATACCCTCAAAGCGTTCAACTACAACTGTGATAATCAGTGCCAATGCACCTGAAACTATACCTATGAAGATACCCTCAATCATGAAGGGCCAACAGATGAACATATTTGTTGCACCAACGCTCTTCATAACCTGAATATCAATTTTTCTTGACACCATTGTGATGCGGATAGTGTTAGAAATAATAAACAGTGACACGATGCCCAGAACTATAACAAGCACAAGGCATATAGCCGTAACAGACTTCTGTAAGGTTGAAATCTGATTAACAAGCTCATGACTTTCACGCACCGACTGGACATTCTCTGTTGCCTCAATAACTGCAAGAGTTGAATTGAAGTTTTCAAGGTTGCCTACGGAAATTCTGTAGGAGTGAGGCAGAGGGTTTTCAATTACACCGTCAAAAAGACCTTCGTCAACACCGAATTCCTCAAGCTGCTCCTGATAGCCCTGCTCTCTTGAAACGAACTCAACTGCAATAACATCGGGAATGCTTTTAAGGTCCTCGCCCACCTTTATAACGGCGGCATCGTCAATGTTATCCTCAACGAAAGCCACAACAACATTTTGCTTTTCCATATCCTTAACAAGGGTCTGGATGTTGAGAAGTATAATAAGTGACAGACCTACAAGCAGCAGACATGCCGTAAGAACACTGATTGATGACACTGACATACTGCGGTTGGCTATCATGTTATGAATACCCATTTTGGTGAGGTAGTTTGTGTTAAGACCGCCTGACTTTTTGCGATTTTGCTTGGCAGGCTTTGTCTGTTTTTTATCAGCCATTGTCTTGCACCTCCCCCTGAGTTTCTTCTTTTATGTCGGCTTCTTCGTACCCGTCTGAGATTACCGTTGCGGGAGCCTCTGCTGCCGGCACTTCTGCCACCGGTGTTTCCTCTGCTTTAACTTCGCCTTCTTCTGCCTTTGCCGGAGCAATAACCTCAGCCTTAGGCTCCGCCTTGACGGGTACGGGAACAGGCTCAGGTCTGTGAAGGGTAGCTTTTGTTTTGCTGCCTGCGGGTATATCGGAAACAATCTTGCCGTTTTCTATGGTAACAACTCTGTGGTCAAACTGATTAACAAGCTCAAGGTCGTGAGTAACAACCACAACAGTTGCACCAAGGCTGTTGATTTTGTCAAAAAGAGACATGATATCGCTTGAAAGCACAGGGTCAAGGTTACCCGTAGGCTCGTCAGCAATAATAACATGGGGATTGTTAACAAGAGCTCTTGCAATAGCCACACGCTGTCTTTCACCTGTTGATAACTGGTTGGGGAAACAGTCACGCTTGTCTGAAAGGTCAACGAGCTTTAACACATAACGAACTCTCTTAGTGATTTTCTTTTCACCCATACCGATAACTCGAAGGGCAAAGGCTACATTATCATAAACGGTCATTTTGGGAATGAGACGGAAATCCTGAAAGACAATACCCAGCATACGGCGAAGATAGGGCAGATCCCTTTTCTTCATACGCTGAAGGTTATAGTGTCCCACAGTTACTGAACCTGCATCAACATTCTCCTGACCCATAATTACATTTAAAAAGGAGCTTTTGCCGGCACCTGAAGCACCGACTATAAAAACAAACTCACCGTCACCGATTTTAACGTTGACGTTGTCAAGTGCCACGGCACCGTTTGTCTTATATCGCATTGATACGCCGTTAAATTCTATCATTGTTATTCTCTCTCTCTTTAATCTGGTTGAAGGTCAATGAGCATTGCATTAATACTTTACGGGTTTAGCATCAAGATACTTCTTTACCATTAAAGCTACTTTAAAAACAATAGCATCATCAAACTCACGAAGGTCAAGACCTGTAAGCTTCTTTATCTTTTCAAGTCTGTAAACAAGGGTATTTCTGTGAAC
This sequence comes from Acutalibacteraceae bacterium, assembly GCA_045637065.1. Lineage (GTDB taxonomy): Bacteria > Bacillota > Clostridia > Oscillospirales > Acutalibacteraceae > UBA6857. The sequence continues at coordinate 9,438 of JAZTYQ010000090.1, read as the reverse complement.
AAAAAGCTTTCTTGATGTTTCGGAAACATTAAGGTTGTTTTCAAAGAATTTCTGAATAGTGAAAAGTGTTTCGTGGTCAAGACCTACGATTGAACCCTTCTTGAATATTTCTTTAAGGAACATTTCACAAAGAGTGGTGGGGAGCTGATAAATAAGTCTTGCGATACCAAGATTTTCATAGGTAACAATTGTCTTTTCCGTGTCGAATACCTTACCTACCTCAAGAGCAATCTGTGACTCCTTGAAGGAACGGGGAAGATCCTTAATTGTTGAAACAATGGTACCGATGCCTATAACAGCATTCAGGTAATATTCTGTATGGAGTGAATCGGCAATACTTCTTGCAAGTTTTTCAAGGTCTTTGATTTCATTGCCGGGACGCACTTCCTTAACAAGGGCGATGTCTGTTTCGTTGATATTGATAACAAAGTCCTTATTCTTATCGGGGAAGAGAGCCTGGATGCTTTCGCTTACGGAAACCTCTGAGCGTTCTGCAATTCTTATAAGAAGAGCGCAGCGTGAAACCTCGTTGTTGAAGCCAAGCTCACGGGTCTTGAGATAAATATCACCCGGAAGAATGTTGTCAAGAATAACATTCTTAACGAAGTTGCTTCTGTCAAACTTCACATCATAATACTGCTTGATGCCGCCCAGTGAAATTGAAATAAGACGTGCAAAGGAAGCGGCACTCTCATCGTTGCCGTCAACAAAAATAGCACTGTCAGGATGATTGTTACTGCCGATTGCAAGATAGGTCTTACCTGCAATAACCTTAGTGTCTGCAGACAAAAGCACTTCTTTCATATCAGCAACACCTTTTTCGCCTATTCTTGCGAGGTCGCTGCAGCAAACTATTGTGCCTGTTGCATCAACTACACCGATTGTACGGTCAATTGCATCCTTCATCTGATGAATAATTCCCTGAAATAACCTGTTAGACATACTTTAATGTCCCCCCAACTAAATTTTCGTATTATTGGATATTTTGACTACTGTCATTTTTACCATTATACACAATTTATCGGCATATTGCAATATAAACGAGGCATTTTTTTGGGTATTTTTTCAAAAAATTAAAATTTAGATGGTCAAATTTGTAATTTTCAGCACTAATCAAGGCTTTTTCAGTGGTATTTTAGGGCAATTTTACATTGTGTATTTTAACCAAATAAAGAGACCTCCTTCAGTCAAAACCACAGTCGGGCATTGTTTTGTTGTGAGAAATGACAAGAAAATTCGGCATGCAGAATGCAGAATGCAGAATTGCAGGTGGCTTCACTCCGATTGTATCCGTTTGGATCGGGAGGAGGAAAAAAGTCTCAGCCCGCCAAATCGGTCAGCGGTGAGGCGGCTCCATAACCGAACGGTGTTCGGTTCGGCTACCGCTGTAGCCGTAAATCGCCTTTGCGATTTAATGGAGCCGCCGCCAGCTTCCCTCTTTAGCCAATTCACAATCAGCAGTTACAATCGACGGCAGTGGTTATTTTAACTCAATTGATTCTGCGGAGACGGACTTCTTTGTGGAAGAGAGTTTACCCGCGACCACAATTCCGAATTTCTAATTCCTGATTCAACTTGCATATTACTCCCCTCTTGTGATATAATTATAAAGATTATATTAACCTTACGGAGGTAAGTTATGGAAAGAAAAAAATTGGGGGCAGGTCTTACACTGTGCAGCCATCAAACAGGGCAGTTCAAAACCTCAGCCGTATCTGTGAATATCATCACTCCCCTTGACGAAAAGGCAAGCGAAAAGGCACTGCTTATACATCTGCTTGCAAGAACAAACAAGGGCTATCCCACACTCACTGCAATGAACAGGCGTTTAGCCTCACTTTACGGTGCGACTATGTACCCAAATGCAATAAGAATGGGCGAGGCTCAGATTCTTACCCTGACACTTGTGAGCATAGACGAACGCTTTGCTCTGGGCAGTGAAAAGGTACTTGAAAACTGCATAAGGCTTGTGCTGGACTGTCTTTTCACCCCGGATATAACACCCAATGGCTTCAAAGAAGAAAATATGCAAAGAGAAAAGCGTCTGCTTTCAGAAAAAATTGACAGTGAAAATGACGACAAGATAGCCTATGCTTTTAAGCGTATGCTTGAAGAGATGTGCCACGATGAAGCCTTTTCAATTTCCCCTCTGGGTACCAAGGAAAAAATAGCTGCCGTCAGCGGTAGGGATGTTTTTGAAGTTTGGAAAAAGCTTCTTCTCACCTGCCCTGTTCAGATAAATGTTACTGGCAACTTTGAGAAAAAAGGCATCACTGCCGCCGTGAAGGAATATTTCAGCCGTCTTGACAGAAAAGAGAATGACATAATCTATCCCCACACTGAGTTCCTTACGGAAAGCTATGATGTTAAAACCGTAAAAGAAAAGCAGAAGGTTCAGCAGGGCAAGCTTGTCATAGGCTTCAGAGCAGGCATGACCTACGATATGGATAACTTTGCCGCCATAAAGGTGATGAATGCAATTTTCGGCAGCGGCACCTTCTCAAAGCTTTTCACCAATGTCAGAGAAAAAATGAGCCTTTGCTACTACTGCAGTTCAAGACTTATCAATAATAAGGGCATAATTGCAGTGCAGAGCGGCGTTGAAACGGAGAACACCGAAAAAGCGCTGGGTGCAATCCTCGCCGAGCTTGACGAGGTAAGACAGGGTAACTTCACCGACGAAACAATTGAGGCTGCAAAGCTCAGCCTTAAGGAAATATATCTGAGCATCAGTGACAGCGTGCTTTCAATCGACAGCTGGATGACCGCCGAATGCCTGAGCAGTGACTTTATGACCCCTGATATGTACATTGCCATGACAGAAGGTGTCAGTCGTGAAGAAATAATAGTTGCCGCAAACATGGTCACTCAGGACACGGTTTATATCTTAGAAAGCGAAAAGGAGGCAGAATAATGAAGTGCGAACTCATAAGAAACGAGCTTTTAAATGAGCAGTATTACGAAATTGACCACGACAGCGGTCTTAAGATTTTCGTTATGGAAAAGCCGGATTATTCGGGTGCCTTTGCCATGTTCGGCACAAAATACGGCAGTGTTGACACCTGCTTCAGACTTAAGGGTCAGGAAAGCTTCATAAGCGTACCTGAGGGCATTGCCCACTTCCTTGAGCATAAGCTTTTTGAAAGCGAAGAGCTTGATGCCTTCGAGCGCTTCAGCAAAACAGGTGCCAACGCCAATGCCTTCACATCCTTTGACCGCACCTGCTACATTTTCCAGTGTACGGGCAACTTTAACGAAAATTTAGAGATACTCCTTGACTTTGTAAAAGCTCCCTATTTCACCGAAGAAACGGTACAAAAGGAGCAGGGCATCATCGGCCAGGAAATCAGAATGTATCAGGACAACCCCGACTGGCAGGTGCTTTTCAACCTGCTTCGCGGAGTATATCATAAAAACCCTGTAAGAATTGACATCGCGGGTACTGTAGAATCAATAAGCGAAATCACGGCAGAGCTTCTTTATTCCTGCTATAACACCTTCTACAATCTGAGCAATATGGCACTTTCAGTGGCAGGTAATGTGAGCAAGGATGAAGTGCTCGCTATAGCTGACAAGATGCTCAAAAAGGAAGAGAAGGCTGAATTTGAGCAGATTATTCCCGAAGAAGACGAAAAGGTAGCTCAGAGCTATATTGAAGAAGCTCTCGGCGTTGACATTATGAAATTTGCTCTCGGCTTCAAGGAAAACCACTCCGAGCCTGTAAGAAGTGCAAAGGAGACTCTGCTTATGAACATTGCCCTGGAAATTATCGGCGGCAAGGTTTCACCTCTTTACAGCCGTCTCATGGATGAGGGACTTATCAACACTTCCTTCGGAAAGGAATATTTCACCGGCAGAGGCTTCTCACTTCCCATTTTCACAGGTGAGAGCAGCGACCCTATTAAGGTCAAGGATGAAATTTTAAAGGAAATAGCCAAAATCAAAGCAAACGGCATATCAGAGGAAGACTTTGATGTTGCACTGAAAAAGCTCTACGGTGCCGAGATTTACCGCTATAATGACGTGGATGATTTAGCAGGCAATATGCTTGACGCGTACTTCAACGGCTCAAATTTATTCCTGAGCATCGACCTTTATAAGACAGTAACAAAAAAAGATGTGGAGAATCTTATGGCAGTAAGCTTTAAGGAAGATAATTACTGTCTGTCAGTAATAAAATAAACAAATTTCTGCCCATCGGTTGGTGGGCGGCGGCTCCATAACCGAACTGCGTTCGGTTCAGCTGCATCGCAGCTGTAAATCGCGCAGCGATTTAATGGAGCCGCCCACTCCCCACCTGAGCAAAACTACAAAAAACAAGGAGAAAACTAAAATGGCTAAAACTCTCGTTCTTGCCGAAAAGCCCTCAGTTGCAAGGGATATTGCAAGGGTACTCGGCTGCAAACAAAAGGGTGACGGATGCATAATCGGGCCCAATTATATAGTGACATGGGCGCTGGGTCATCTTGTGACCCTTGCTGACCCGGATGCCTACGATGACAGATATAAGGCATGGCGACTTGAAGATTTGCCTATGCTTCCCGATAAGATGAAGCTTGTGACTATCAAGCAGACCTCAAAGCAGTACCGCGCAGTGTCTGCCCTTATGAAACGTGAGGATGTAGACAAGCTGGTTATTGCCACCGACGCAGGAAGAGAAGGCGAATTAGTAGCCCGTTGGATTATGATGAAGGCTCACTGCAAAAAGCCTGCCTACAGACTGTGGATATCCTCACAGACGGACAGAGCAATAAAAGAGGGCTTTCAGAATCTGAAGCCTGCCAAGGAATATGATAACCTTTACTATTCCGCCCAGGCAAGAGCAGAGGCAGACTGGCTTGTAGGTCTCAACACAACAAGAGCCCTCACCTGCAAATATAACGCACAGCTTTCAGCAGGCAGAGTGCAGACACCTACCCTTGCACTCATTGTGAAAAGAGAAGAGGAAATCCTTGCTTTTCAGCCTAAGGATTATTACAGTGTTCAGGCTGTTTTCAAGGGCTTTAATGCCACCTTCAGAGACAAGAAAAACAACACCCGTTTTTCCGACAAGGCTTTCGCAGAAAAAATTGCACAGGCAACAAACGGCAAAAAGGGAACAGTAGTCAAGGTGGAGAAAACGGCTAAGAAAACTCCCCCTCCTGCCGCCTATGACCTGACAGAATTGCAGCGTGATGCAAACAAAAAATACGGCTACAGTGCAAAGCAGACCCTTTCATACATGCAGTCGCTTTACGAATACCACAAGGTACTCACCTACCCCCGTACTGATTCAAGATATATCACAGACGATATAGTTGCCACCATTCCCGAAAGGCTCAGAGCTATGGCAGTGGGTCCCTATCAGTCCCAGGCTATGAAGCTCGCAAGAGGCAAAATTGAGACTAAATACATAGTCAACAACGCCAAAGTCAGTGACCACCACGCAATCATCCCCACAGAGCAAAGTCCCAACCTTTCAAAGCTAAGCTTCGAGGAAAGAAACATCTATGACCTTGTTGTCAGACGCTTTATGGCGGTACTCAGTGAGCCTATGGAATATGATGAAGTCAAGCTTCAGATTGATGTTGGCGAAAACAGCTTCTATGCCAAAGGTAAAACCGTTAAAAGTCAGGGCTGGAAGGAGTTTTACGGCAACCTTGACGATGAAGAAGAGGAAGAGGCAGAAAACCGCTCACAACAGCTCCCCGAAATCCGTCAGGGTGCTCAACTTGATGTACTGAATACCAAAATCATCAGCGGCAAGACAAGACCTCCCGCAAGATACACAGAGGCAACTCTCCTCTCGGCTATGGAAAACCCCTCAGGTCAGATTGAGGATAAAAACCTCAAAAAAGTTATTGCCTCCACAAGCGGTCTTGGCACCCCTGCAACAAGAGCAGACATCATCGAAAAGCTCTTTGACAACTTCTCAATTGAGCGTGTGGGCAAGGAAATTCACCCCACAGCCAAGGGTAAACAGCTCATTAAGATAGTACCCCCTGACCTTAAATCAGCCGAGCTTACGGCTAAATGGGAGCAGCAGCTTCAGAACATAAGCAAGGGTACGGCAAACATGAAGACCTTCATAGGTGAAATGAGAGATTATTCCACATCTCTGGTGTCAATGGTTATTGCTTCTGATGCACATTACACCCACGATAATATGACCAAGGAAAAATGCCCCGTATGCGGAAAATATCTTCTCGACGTCAATGGCAAAAAAGGCAAAATGCTCATCTGCCAGGACAGAGAATGCGGCTACCGTAAGGGCCTGACCCAGGTGACAAATGCACGCTGTCCCGAGTGTCACAAAAAGATGGAGCTTCGAGGTGAGGGTGACAAAAAAATGTTCACCTGCGTCTGTGGCTACAGAGAACGCCTTAGCGACTTCAACAAGCGCCGCGAGGATAAGGGTGCAGGCAAGGCAGATGTTATGTCTTATATGAGAAAGCAGCAGGCTCAGCAGAAAAAAGAGGCAAATGATAATCCCTTTGCCGATTTACTTAAAAACTGGAACAGCTGACAAAATATCCGTTTTTAGTATTCTTATATAAAATATTGTATAGTAAACAGCGTATTTTTTACCTATAAACACTTGAAAAAAATGCCATAATAATATAAAATGGCAGATGGTGTATTTTTATACTTAGTTAAATTTTAAAAGCTATATAAGAAAGGAAAGACACACATGAACGTATTAAACAAGAAATCTGTTGAAGACATTGACGTAAGAGGCAAGAAAGTTCTCATCCGTTGCGACTTTAACGTAAAGATGGAAGACGGCGTAATCACAAGCGACAAGAGAATCGTTGCTTCACTTCCCACAATCAAGTATCTCCTTGATAACGGTGCTAAGGTTATTGCTTGCTCACATCTTGGCAGACCCAAGGGCGAATTCAAGCCTGAATTTTCACTCGCTCCCGTTGCAGTAAGACTTGGCGAACTCCTCGGCATCGAAGTTAAGATGGCTAAGGACGTTGTAGGCGAAAGCGCTCAGTCACTTGCTGCTGACCTTAAGGAAGGCGAAGTACTCCTTCTTGAAAACGTTCGTTTCCACAAAGAAGAAACAAAGAATGACCCCGAATTCTCAAAGGCTCTCGCTTCACTTGCTGACATCTATGTAAACGATGCTTTCGGTTCAGCTCACAGAGCTCACTCTTCAACCACAGGTGTTGCTGACTACCTTCCCGCAGTAGGCGGTTACCTTATCCGCAAGGAGCTTGAATATATCGGCGGCGCTCTTGCTAATCCTAAGAGACCCCTCGTTGCTATCCTCGGCGGTGCTAAGGTAAGCGACAAGATCGGTGTTATCACAAACCTTATGGAAACAGTTGATACACTCATCGTCGGTGGCGGTATGGCTTACACCTTCTTTGCTGCTCAGGGCCACACAGTAGGTACATCAATCTGTGAAGAAGACAAGATTGATCTTGCTAAGGAAATGATGGAAACAGCTAAGGCTAAGGGTGTTAACTTCCTTATCCCCGTTGATAACAGAGTAGGTCTTGAATATAAGGCTGACACAGAATGCAAAATCGTTGATTCAGACGACATCCCCGATGGCTGGATGGGTCTTGATATCGGCCCCAAGTCAGAAGAGCTCTTTGCTAACGCTATCAAGGGCGCAGGCACAGTTATCTGGAACGGCCCCATGGGTGTTTCGGAGTGGGCACAGTTTGCTAACGGTACTATCGCAGTTGCTACTGCTATTGCAGAAAGCGGTGCAATTTCAATCGTTGGCGGCGGCGACTCAGCTGCAGCTGTTCAGAAGCTCGGCTTTGCTGACAAGATGAGCCACATCTCAACAGGCGGCGGCGCATCACTTGAATTCCTTGAAGGTAAAGACCTTCCCGGTGTTGTTGCACTTAACGATAAATAATTTAAAAATAAGGAGCAAATCAAAATGAATAAAGCTACCCGTAAAGCAGTTATCGCAGGTAACTGGAAAATGAATATGACACCCTCACAGGCTACAGCTCTCATTAATGAAATGAAGCCCCTCGTTGCAGGTGCAGACTGTGAAGTAGTTCTTTGCGTACCCTTCGTAGACATCCCTGCAGCTCTTGAAGCAACTAAGGGTTCAAATATTAAAATCGGTGCTGAAAACGTACACTTCAAGGCATCAGGCGCATACACAGGTGAAATTTCAGCTGATATGCTCAAGGAGCTTGGCGTTGAATATGTTGTTGTTGGCCACAGTGAAAGAAGACAGTACTTCGGTGAAACAGACCAGACTGTTAACCTTCGTTCACTTGCAGCTCTTAAGGCAGGTCTTAAGCCTATCATCTGCGTTGGTGAAACTCTCGAGCAGAGAGAACTCGGCTACACAGAAACTCTTCTTAAATATCAGACAAAGATGGCTCTTACAAACGTTACTGCTGACCAGCTTAAGGACATTGTTATCGCTTATGAACCCGTTTGGGCTATCGGCACAGGCGTAACTGCTACTGCTGACCAGGCTGACGAAGGCAACGGCTACTGCCGTGCAGCTATTGCTGAAGCTTACGGTGCTGATGTTGCTGAAACAGTAACAATTCAGTATGGCGGTTCAATGAATGCAGGTAACGCTGCTGAGCTCGTTTCAAAGGTGAACGTTGACGGTGGTCTTATCGGTGGCGCATCACTCAAGGCTGCAGACTTCTCAGTTATTGTTAAGGCAGCTTCAGATGTTAAATAATTCAAACTAAGAATAGGGTCGCTTTTAACGGCGACCCATTTTTACGAAAGGATATAATGATAATGAAAAAACCTGTTTTACTTTGCATCATGGACGGTTTCGGCAAGAACCCCTCAGATTACGGTAACGCAATCGTAGCAGCTGAAACACCCAACCTTGATAAAATTATGAATGAAAACCCCATGACCTTTATCGGTGCATCAGGTATGGACGTAGGTCTGCCTGACGGTCAGATGGGTAACAGCGAAGTAGGTCACACAAACATCGGTGCAGGCCGCGTTGTTTATCAGGAGCTCACTCGTATTACCAAGTCAATCAAAGACGGTGACTTCTTCGAAAACGAAGCTCTTGTTGGCGCTGTTCAGAACTGCCTTGACAAGGGTACAGCCCTTCACCTTATGGGTCTTATGTCAGACGGCGGTGTTCACTCACACGACACTCATATGCTTGCTATCGTTAAGCTGGCTAAAAAGATGGGTCTTGAGAAGGTATATGTTCACTGCTTCCTTGACGGTCGTGACGTGCCTCCCGCATCAGGTGCTGACTATGTAGAAAAGACCTGCAAGGCTCTTGACGCTATCGGCGTAGGCAAGGTTGCTACAGTTATGGGCAGATACTGCGCTATGGATAGAGACAACCGTTGGGAAAGAGTCGGCAAGCCTTATGCTGCCATGGTTTACGGCGAAGGCAATAAGGCTGAGTGTCCCGTTGCTGCTATAAAGAAGTCATATGAAACTCTTGACAGCGAAGGCAAGTACCTCACAGACGAATTTGTAATT
>JAZTYQ010000089.1:0-23369 GCA_045637065.1 Acutalibacteraceae bacterium | reverse complement strand
TCACCGAACAGATATGATTGCCGTTGAAGACACCGACAGTCTCGAGGAGCTTGTTAATCTTTCAATAGAACACGGTTACTCCCGTATTCCGGTTTATCACGAAGACCAGGATAACATCATAGGCATCGTCTATGTCAAAGACCTGCTCCAATATGTTTCAAAGGCAATGCCCGAAAACGAGAGTCCCAAGACCCTTATGCGCGAGGCTTACTATGTACCCTCAAGTAAAAACTGCGGTAAGCTCTTCAATGAAATGACGGAGAAGAGAGTGCAGATGGCGGTTGTTGTTGACGAGTACGGCGGCACAGCAGGTATTGTGACAATGGAAGACCTTGTTGAAGCCATTGTGGGTAATATCAAGGATGAATACGATGATGAGGAAGAAGAAATCGTTGAAGAAAGCGAAAACATCTTCACCATTGACGGCACCACCTATATTGAAGAGGTAAACGAGCTTGTGGGCGAGGTTATCCCGGAAGGTGACTATGACACCTTAGGCGGTTTCCTTATCAGCCTTCTCGACTTCCTGCCTCAGGACGGCGATATGAATGAGGTTATTTACGAAAATATAAAGTTCACAATTCTCGATGTTGAAGACAGACGAATAGGCAAGGTGCGAGTTGAGATAACTCCCATTGATGAAATTCAGGAATAAAATAATAAAGCGACCCCTCGTGGGGTCGCTATTTATATGATGTTAATTAATATAAAACTTCATATGCCACATCGGGTACGTCTGACATAATGCAATCGGCACCGATTTCTTTGAGTTTCTGCATAGTTTCCACATCGTTTATTGTCCAATACTGAACGGCAATGTTGTGTCTGTGAGCATAGTTGACAAGTCTTGCAGTTGCAAGGTCTATTATGGCTGCACCTACAGGTATCTGCAAAGCATCAAACTTATAAAAGCCGTCCTTGGCGTCTATGTCAAGCAGAGAATGGAAATAAAGATTCACAACTTCCAGAATAGACGCTGAGCGTGACATATCGGGATAGGTTTCATCCATATATTTTGTTACATCACCGTTGAAGGTGCCCACAACGGCATTGTCAAGAAGGTCGTTTTTCTTCAGGGTTTCATAAAGCTTGTCTGCAGCCTTACAGCCCAATTCTCCGCCGTTTTTAATTTCTATTATATAGTCAAAGCTTCCTTCGCCTTCAAGATAAGTCAGCACATCGTCAAGCTTTGCTGCGCGCAGATTTTCGGGTACATCGTCATCTCTGAGACCTTTGTAGGGTGTTTCGCCTTCTTCGGTTTTGAAGTTTTCACCGAAGTTAAGTTCCCTGAGTTCCTCGTAGGTGTAATTTTCCGGACGAATATCCTCACTGCCGAAATGCTCTGCGGCATCGGTTGTTCTGTCAAGGGTGCTGTCATGCAGGAGAATAAGTTCCCCGTCTTTCGTTATATGCAGGTCAAACTCAAACACATCAGTTCTGAAACTCTCGGATTTTATGCAGTTTTCAAATGCCATCATAGTGTTTTCGGGGAAAATCCCTGCACCTGAACGGTGAGCAGATACCATTGTTCTGCCGTATTCTGTTATATACTTGTTGTCGCAGGCATAAGCCTGATAGGTGTCGCTCCATTTGTGTGTCATGAGCAGTACTGTGCCGATGATGAACACTGCAAGACAAAGAGCAACAGCTTTGAGCAATATCTTTGCTGCTTTTTTCTTTTTCATAATTTTGATCCTCTCGAAAAAATTTCGTTCATTCTAATCTGTCTATCTTAATTCTGAATGAAAAATGTGTAAATTTATTATTAAGAAAAAAGAAGTGCTTTTATTCTGATAAAAGTCATCAGAAAAATAAATAAAAAAATATCTGTAAAGCTATTGACATTTACACACTCTTTTAGTATAATATCCAAGCTGTAAAGTTTAAAATCTTTACATGCGAGGGAGGAGGATGTAAAAATGGCTAAAAATCTTGACGTGATTATCCTTTTTGATATTTACGGCGATATGCTCACACAAAAGCAGCAGGATTTTATCAGTTATTATTACAACGATGACCTTTCCCTTGCGGAAATAGCCGAAAACGAAGGCATCACAAGGCAGGGTGTGCGCGATGCGATAAAGCGTGCCGAAGCTCAGCTTATAGCCTTTGAGGAACATCTCGGTCTTCACGAGCGTCTTGAAAAAACAAGAAAGGGCCTTGAAGAAATTGCTGAGCTGACAAAGCTCATAGACGAGGTTAACCGCCGCACAATTCTCTCAAGAGAGATTAATGATGCAACGGCAAGAATTTCCACACTGACACAAATAATTAGCGAATAAGGTGATTTAATGGCATTTGAAGGTCTTTCAGACAGACTGGAAGCCGCCTTTAAAAAGCTCAGAAGTAAGGGTGCTCTTACAGAGAGTGACGTAAAGGAAGCCATGAGAGAGGTTCGTCTGGCACTGCTTGAGGCCGACGTTAACTATAAGGTAGCCAAGGACTTCACCAAAACCGTAACAGAGCGTGCTACCGGCGCAAAGGTTATGGAAAGTCTTACACCCTCACAGATGGTTATCAAAATCGTCAATGAGGAGCTCACAAATCTCATGGGCGGCACAAAGTCAAGACTTAACACCGCAAACCATCCTCCCACGGTGGTTATGATGTGCGGTCTTCAGGGTAGCGGTAAAACTACTCACAGTGCAAAGCTTGCTCTTATGCTCAAAAATCAGGGACACAGACCTCTTCTCGTAGGTTGTGACGTTTACAGACCCGCTGCTATCAAACAGCTTGAGGTTGTTGGTGAAAAGGCAGGCGTACCCGTTTTCCAGCTGGGACAGATTGATCCTGTAGAAATTGCTAAAAAGGCAGTTGCTCACGCTAAGGATCACGGCTACGATTACGTTTTCCTTGACACAGCAGGTCGTCTTCACGTTGACGAGGAGCTGATGACTGAGCTTAAGAATATCAAAAGCGAGGTTCACGCCCACGAAATAATGCTTGTTGTTGACTCAATGACAGGTCAGGATGCAGTTAATGTTGCAACCTCCTTCAACGAGGCTCTGGGCATAGACGGTCTTCTGCTGACAAAGCTTGACGGTGACACCCGAGGCGGTGCGGCACTTTCAGCAAGAGCAGTAACAGGTAAGCCTATCAAGTTTGTGGGTACGGGCGAAAAGCTCGGTGACCTTGACGTTTTCCATCCCGACAGAATGGCTTCACGTATTCTCGGTATGGGTGATATGCTCTCACTTATTGAAAAGGCAGAGCAGGAGCTTGATGAAAAGAAAGCAAAGGAGCTTGAAGAAAAGCTCAGAAAAAATAAATTTGACCTTAATGACCTTCTTGACCAGCTTCAGCAGGTTAGAAAAATGGGTTCAATTAAGGATTTGCTTAAGATGATTCCGGGCATCGGCAGAAAGATAGACGATGTTGAGGTTGACGAAAAACAGTTTGACCGTGTGCAGGCTCTCATTCTTTCTATGACTCCTCAGGAAAGAGCTAAGCCCGATATCATCAATCCCTCAAGAAAGCGCCGTATAGCAGCAGGCGCAGGCATGCAGGTTGAAGATGTCAACAGACTTCTCAGCCAATACAGACAAATGCAGAAGATGTTCAAGCAGATGAACGGCAAATCTTCAAAGAAAATGCAGAAGCGTATGAGAAATATGCCCGGTATGATGCCTCCCGGAATGGGTGGACCCGGCGGCTTCGGATTTTAATTAAAGCGGAAACTTTCCCGCGTACAAACAGTTAACGGCACGAAAGTGTTAAAATATTAAATTACAAAATAATTACTTGGAGGTAATAAAAATGGCAGTAAAAATCAGACTTCGTCGTATGGGCGCAAAGAAGGCTCCCTTCTATCGTGTAGTTGTAGCAGATTCAAGATATCCCCGTGACGGTCGTTTCATTGAAGAAATCGGCTACTACAACCCCATGAAGGAACCCTCAGAAATCAAAATCGACGCTGAAAAGGCTCAGAAGTGGATTGCTAACGGTGCACAGCCTACTGACACAGTTAAGGTTCTTCTTAAAAAGTGCGACATCATTAAATAATCTTGGAGGAACGCACTTTGAAAGATTTACTTATATCAATTGCCAGCGGTTTGGTTAATGAGCCGGATCAGGTGACTGTTGAGGTTGACGACATTAACGAAGAGGGTGTAGTTGTTTATCACCTTCATGTTGCTCAGGATGATATGGGTAGAGTTATTGGTAAGCAGGGCAGAATTGCAAAAGCTATCAGAACAGTTATGCGTGCAACTGCAAACAGAAGCGACACGAAGATTTCCGTTGAAATCGACTAAAAAATTATTCCCCGTCGAAATGGCGGGGAATTTTTTTATGGTTATATTCCGAAAATCAAATTTAAAGAGGTTTTTATAATTTTTGATATCTGACCCAGAAAATGCAAATGCCAGGTGATTGTCTTTCCGTCGCCGTCAATGTCAAAGGCGTCAAAGTGATTATAATCATCAGTCCAGTTGAATGAGCCGATATCATAACTTGAATAAGCAGGAAAATCATAGGCTCTTTTTATAGAGGTAAAGTCGGAAGAAATATAAAATCTTTGCTCATATAACTCTGAATAGTAATCCTGTGGGAAATTACAGTCATAGCTGATGAGAACTTTTGTTCCGTCTGCCTGAGTATAGGCGCCGGTTAAAAGTACAGTATGGCCGGAGCTCGTGAAAATGTTATCCGGATAATAAGTAAATAAAACGATGTTTCCGTCGGCAACAGAATTATACACATCTTTCAGCTGCTGAGAATACATTTTTGAATCTTTATTCTGACTGAAGTTTTCACACAGAAAACTACCGGCTGCCGACCACTGGTAATAATTTATTTTGCTGGCAACTTCAGCCGTGTTGCGCAAATCAGCTATACACGTTGCATCGTCGCGGTTTTCAAGCACATCTATTATACCGTAATGCTGAAGAAACACAAGAGAAGACATACCGTAGCAGGAGCCTTTCCATTCCCAGTGTGCATATGTTGAAAGGGCAACATTAAGTCCCACAGATATAAGATTTCCAGGCCCGAAAACCTTGTTGATATTACATCTCATCATCTTATAATCTGCATCAGTCATATAATAACCGTCAAATTCATCGGTGTGGAAATATCTGTCAGAATTTGAAAAATTGAAAACCTCATTGTTTCCAAGAAGCAACGGTATCTTTTTTGCTTTAAGATTTGCCGAAGCAAACGGTAGAGCTTCGCCTGGGTAATACTCTTCACCGCTTTCAGTTATCCAACCGATAAAGGCCATGTTTTCGCCTTTGCAATAACCGTTGTGTTCTGCTGTAATTTTTTTACCCGGTTTATAAATAAACTCTTTTTTATATCCGCAGTCCTCACAACACTCGTAAGTTATAACTACGGAATTTTCCTGTGTTGTATGGGAACTGTCACCGTCAAATATTTCAAAATTGCCGGCTCCGGGCTTCTTGTTTATGGCTCCGGCACTAAAGAGCAAAGCATTTGCCAGAAGAACCTGAACCAGAATCAGTGATAACAGCTTAAGCATATTTTTTCTCATTTTTATCCCTCCGATTATTAAAATATATATCTTCTTTGCCTCTTTAGACGATTATAGCATAAGATATTTTCAAAAACAAGAAAATTTTATGTAGCATTGATAAATGCGCTTATATGCCGACATAGGTAAATAAGCATGCTTTTTTGAGCAGTTCTTTCACTCGTGCAAAAAAAGACAGCCCATTTGGGACTGTCTTTAAATATTCATATTGATAATTAGAACAAGCCTGTGATTTTGCCGCTTTCGTCAACGTCAATTTTCATAGCAGCAGGAACCTTGGGAAGACCGGGCATGGTCATGATGTCGCCAGTAAGTACAACGATGAAGCCTGCACCTGCACTGACCTTCACATTTCTTACTGTTACGGTGAAGCCGTCGGGTGCGCCAAGCTTTGTGGGGTCATCTGAGAAGCTGTACTGTGTTTTTGCAACGCAGATGGGAAGATTGCCGTAGCCCATATCTGTCAGCTTGGCAATCTGCTTCTTAGCAGCAGGAAGGAATGCTACATCATCACCGCCGTAAACCTTGGTAACGATATCTTTGATTTTCTGTTCGATGGTGTCTTCTGCATTATATGAGAAGGTGAAGCCTGAGTTGTCCTCTTCTTCGCAAAGACGAACAACCTCTTTAGCCAGCTCTTCGCCGCCCTTGCCGCCGTCAGCCCATACAGTTGAAAGGCAAACGTTTACGCCCAGAGCCTTGCACTTTTCAATAACAAACTCGATTTCCTTGTCTGTGTCTGTGGGGAAACGGTTAACTGCAACAACGCAGGGGAGCTTATATACATTCTTGATATTTGAAACGTGTCTGAGAAGGTTGGGGATACCGCCTTCGAGAGCCTCGAGGTTTTCTTCGCCGAGCTGAGTCTTTGCGAGACCGCCGTGCATCTTAAGTGCGCGGATAGTTGCAACCATAACAACAGCTGAGGGTGTAAGACCTGCCATTCTGCACTTGATGTCGAGGAATTTCTCTGCACCAAGGTCAGCGCCGAAGCCGGCTTCGGTGATAGCGTAGTCGCCCATTTTGAGAGCTGTCTTTGTGGCGATAACTGAGTTACAGCCGTGAGCAATATTTGCAAAGGGTCCGCCGTGCACGAATGCAGGTGTACCTTCAAGTGTCTGCACAAGGTTAGGCTTGAGTGCATCCTTGAGAAGTGCTGTCATAGCGCCTGCTGCACCGATTTCGCCGCAGGTAACAGGCTCATCCTTGAAGTTGTAGCCGATAACAATGCGTGAAAGTCTTTCCTTAAGGTCAGTGATTGATGATGCAAGGCAGAGAACAGCCATAACTTCACTTGCAACGGTGATGTCGAAGCCGTCTTCACGGGGGGTACCGTTAATTTTGCCGCCGAGACCGTCAACGATAAAACGAAGCTGTCTGTCGTTCATATCAACACAGCCCTTCCAGGTGATGCGGCGAACATCAATGCCAAGCTGGTTGCCCTGCTGAATGTGGTTGTCTATCATAGCAGCAAGAAGATTGTTTGCACTTGTGATAGCGTGGAAGTCGCCTGTGAAGTGAAGATTGATGTCTTCCATAGGCACAACCTGAGCGTATCCGCCGCCTGCTGCACCGCCCTTGACACCGAAAACGGGGCCCAGAGAGGGTTCGCGAAGAGCAACTGTAACCTTTTTGCCTATACGGCTCATACCGTCTGCAAGGCCGATTGTGGTTGTTGTTTTGCCTTCGCCTGCAGGTGTGGGAGTGATAGCTGTAACGAGTACGAGCTTACCGTCGGGCTTGTCTTTTGCATCGCTTAAAAGTGAAAGGTCAATTTTTGCCTTATAGTTGCCGTACTGTTCGATGTACTTTTCAACATCAGCCTTTTTTGCAATTTCGGCAATGTGTTTCATTTCGCACTGCTGTGCAATTTCAATGTCGGTTAAATAAGCCATTTTCTGTTTCCTCCGTTTTCCCGAAAACTCATATCAAAGTAATTTTAATTATATTCCTTTTTTTGCTTTAAGTCAATAATTTAATCCAATATGGCAAGGTACTTTTCCATATCAAATTCAGCAAGACTACTGTCTTTTTTCAGATAAAGAGGGTGGTGAGGATGCCCTTTTTTTGAAATTGCTCCCGAAGAAAACCAACGGGCATCATATTTATAGGAAATATCCACCATTTCACGAAGACAGCCTTTGAGGTAGGGACGCATTTCTACGATTGTACCCCATGCCGCCCACACTGAGGGCTTTTCCTCTTTATAAAGGGAGAGTATGTATTCAAAGGCTTTCATATTTTCTTTGTGTAAGGAGATGTTCATTTCATCGTCCATATCGTCGGGACGAGTTGCTCTCTGCGCATAGACGTTGAACATAATAAAGCTGTCATAGCCGTTGCCCTTTGCAATTCGCTCAACGGATTTAAGAGTGTTATCCAGGTCGTCGGGCGCAGCTGTTGAAGGGTTGATTCCTATGCAGATAAGAGGGTTATCGCCTTTGGTGCCGAGAATGTAACGGTATTCGTTGTAGTCGTTTGGCACATAGAGCCACTGTTCAACGTTATAGCGGATGTGGTCCTGCACCTGACTTTTTTCGAGAGCAGAATAAAAATCTTCAATTTCAATAAGCTGTGATTTTGTGGAAGGTATGTGCATAATTTTACCACCTTTTTGCAAATCTTGACATAAAAGCCGAGAATAAGTATAATTAGTATATCATTTCAATATGATTTTAAATTTACAATTTAGAAATAACAGGAGGATACATTATGACTGCAACAACTGCTAATTCATCCCCACTGCTGAAAAAAGAAAGAGATTATTGGTATGATAATGCCAAGGCGATACTTATTACCGCCGTTGTGGTGGGGCATCTTGCCAACGGTATATTCAGCACAAGCACCGATTGGGTAGTGGCTCTTCAGAAGTTTATTTATATTTTCCATATGCCTGCATTTATGGTTATATCGGGCAGATTTGCCAAGAAGAGAATAGACCGCGGCGACTGGATTACGGTTATAAATAAGCTTATAGTGCCTTATGTGGTGCTGCAGACTCTTATGCTTATGCTCTATTCGGTTATGGAATACAGCTCGACATCCTCTTTCTCATATTTCAAGCCTCTCTTCGGCTTGTGGTACTTCTTTACAATTGCCGCATACAGTCTTATTTCACCCTATATAGTGAAATTCAAGTGGGCGCTTCCCCTTTCACTCATTGTCGGTCTGGGAGTAGGTTTCCTGCCTCATACTTTTTACGGCGGCTTCCACAGAATATTCTGTTTCTATCCCTTCTTCCTTTTTGGCTACTATACCTACGGCATGAGCTTCAGCTTCTGTAAGAAGATATGGTTCCGCGCTATCAGCGTAGCTGTTATTATCGCAACGGGACTGCTTGTGCTTAAGTATGAAAATGATGTAAGTTTTGAGCTTCTTTGCATGAATAAGGTTTACACCTTTATTGCCAAGGATGTAGATACAAGTCTTATCGGTGCTTTCCTTATGAATGTAGGCAGATATCTTGCAGGCTTCCTTTTCTTCTTTTTTATACTCGGTGTCACTCCGTCAAAGAAAACATTTTTCTCATATATCGGCACCTATTCAAGCTATGTTTATGCACTGCACCTTTTCTTTATAGTTTTCCTTCGTTCAGTGGATGCAGATTACGATATTCTCCGCGTACTCACAAACAAGTGGCTTCTGTTGGCGTACTGTTTCTCGGGTATCCCCATTGCATTTATCCTTGCAAGCAAGCCCGTTAGAACACTTACACGCTTCTTCGTTGAGCCTGATTTTGACATCAGAAGAATTGTGAAGAAGCTTATTGAAATGTAAAAAATAAGGGGCTGCTCGCTGAGAGTAGTCCCTTAAATATTTTATAATGCCATTACCAGTGTGCCTGCACACAGCAGAAGGCAGCCGATAAGAGATTTCACAGTGAATTTATCACCTAAGAAGATGAACGAAAGCACAAGGGTTATAACCACGCTGAGTTTGTCTATAGGTACTACCTTAGAGACCTCGCCTATCTGCAAAGCGCGGTAATAGCAAAGCCATGAGGCACCTGTTGCAAGTCCCGAAAGGATAAGGAAAATCCAGCTCTTTTTGCTTATGTCAGTGCGGCAAAAACTGCCGACAGCAGTGCAAAAACAAATCACACAAGAAATCTCCCTTGTCAGATTTTGTCATTACAAAGGGTGTTATAGCACGCTGCAGATAAATTGTAAATAGGATTTATTTTTTTAAGTGTAACAATATATGCTGTGAGATAAGCTTAACCGCATCTTCAGGTGAGGGTGATTTGTTGTCACCGAATATTTCTTTCCACTTTTTCTTTTCTGCCGGACCGGCATTTTTTGCGGCAATCTCCAGAGCCTTGCTGATTTCACTTCTTACCGTGTCAACAGACACGCCTTCATCTCTTGCAATTTTTTCAAATACTGTCATAATCTTACCTCCTGACACAACTATTTGTTAGTTCTTGTAACTAACTGTCTATATTATACTGCGGTAAGATTACACATTTTGTAATAAAATGTCGCATAGAAAAACACTTTAAAATAATCAAGTATCTTTTGTGTGTTTTAAGTGATATAAGACAACAATTGTCGGTTGTTATTTCGGCAGGGTACCACTGTAACCGAAAAACATTCTGTGACCTGAATATTGAGCAATTATGTTGAAATATAAGATATAAAACAAATACATTTAACAAAATTTTAACAAAGCTATATTGAGTATAATGTAGAATAGATTAGTAAAATAAAAAAAGAAAGGCTTGATATTATGAAAGTTTTTATGATTGGCGGCACAGGTCTTCTCGGCTGTGAAGCAGCAAGAATCTTCATTGAAAGAGGCCATCAGGTTAAGAGTGTTGCTCTTCCTCCTCTTCCCGAAGGCGCTCCCATTCCTGAGGAAATGGAACTTGAATTCTGCAACATCTATGAGAAGTCAGACGATGAAATCAAGGCAATGATGGAAGGCTACGATTGCTTTGTTTTTGCAGCAGGTATCGACGAAAGAGTTGAATTCCCCGCACCCGTTTACGATGCATACTACAAGTATAACATCGCTCCCCTTAAGAGAATCCTTCCCCTTTGTAAGGAAGTAGGCATGAAGAATGCAGTTATTCTCGGCTCATATTTTGCATATCTTGCTAAGCAGAGACCTGATATGAAGCTTACAGAAAAGCATCCCTACATCAGAAGCCGTATCGACCAGGAAGAAGTTGCTTTCTCATTTGCAGACGAAAACTTCGACGTTGCAGTGCTTGAGCTTCCCTACATCTTCGGCACACAGCCCGGCAGAAAGCCCGTTTGGGTTATCCTTATCGAGCAGATCAAGATGATGGATAAGCTTCCCTGCACAATGTATCCCGGCGGCGGTACAGCAATGCTCACAGTACGTCAGGTTGGTGAAGTTATTGTTGGTGCTGCTGAAAAGTCAAAGGGTGCAAAGGCATGGCCCATCAGTATGTATAACCAGACATGGAAAGAATTCCTCAAGATTGTTTATGCTGCAAGAGGTATGGGCAACAACCGCAAGATCATCAGCATCCCCGCATGGATGATGAGAATGGGTCTCGGCGGTGTTAAGAAGGAATATGCTGAAAAAGGTATCGAAAGCGGTATTGACATTGACGGTCTTGCAGACATCATGGCTATCAACCTTTTCATCGACAAAAAATACAGTGTTGAACTCGGTGCAACAGAAGACGATATCGTTTCAGCTATCACAGATTCAATCAAGGTAAGCCAGGCTGTTTATGACGGCAGAGCAAAGCTCCTTGAAATGAAGGGCGAATAATCCTTTCAGGCTGTTGATAATAGCGCAGGTGGGCAACGCAGATATGGTTGTTGTTAAAGCTGAACTTAATACATAATCTCATCAGAGATAAAAGCTGTCAGGACATGGAGTCCTGACAGCTTTTGCGTTTTGTTATTTCAGATTATATTTGGAACATAGTTACAATATTCTGGAAAAAGCCTCTGATGAGGTCGATGATGCGCATAATCAGTGCCTTGTGATAGGGCAGGGTGTTGCTGACAGTTTCGTTGATGTCAATTGATCTGTAGCACTCAAAATCATCGGTCCAGGCGAAGCTGAGGTAATCATCGGGATCCTCGCCGAACTGAGAGTAATCAGCGCTGACATACATCATATTGCATATGCCGTTTGCGTAGTTTTCAGAGTTTTCGTCATAGCAAAGAATAACCTTTGAACCGTCGGGCGCAGTGTAAATACCGCTGGCAACAACGCCGTGGTACATATTCAGAGGAAATTCATC
This sequence comes from Acutalibacteraceae bacterium, assembly GCA_045637065.1. GTDB lineage: Bacteria > Bacillota > Clostridia > Oscillospirales > Acutalibacteraceae > UBA6857. Next base: position 11,649 of record JAZTYQ010000089.1, on the reverse strand, counting down.
TTCGGGATAGAATTCGAGAAGAACAAGGTTGCCTGCCTCAATGCTTGCACAGAGATTTTTAAGCTGTCTTTTGTACTCTGCCGAACCGGGGTCTACACCTTTATTTTTAGGTATGAAGGTGGTGGTACCCTGAGCATTATAATAGTTAAGCAGACTTATGAGCTCGGGAGTGGGCTTAAGGTCGCGCACGCAGGTTGCACCCTCCTGAGTGGAAACCACATCAAGAATGCCCTTTTTCTGCAGGCAGACAGTGTTGGCGAAGCCTATGCAGGAGCCGTTCCATTCAAAAATGTCACCGTCATCATATTTAATAAACACAAGTGATGCCACAGCTGCGGGAATAGCAAGGGGACTGAAGCCGCCGAGCATACATACGCTTGAAACAAGACGCAGGTGGTTTTCCTTGGTCAGATAATAACGGTCACCGTCAAAGTCGAAATATTCGCTTGAGTTGGTGAAGGAATAAACGTCTTCAGGTTGCAGACAAACGGGAGTTGTTATTGCATAGAGATTATATATGCCGGGCTCGCCGTTAATGCGAAGGTCCTCCATATAGTTCTCATCATCATAAGAGAAAATATCATAAACCTTTTCCTGACCTGTTTCTTCAACCCTCCAGCCTATGATAGCTTCGTCGCCGACTATTTTTGATGAGAAGTATAAGCTGAAATCAACAAAGCTGTTGGGAATTTCCACAAACCCATCTGTTTCATAGTCATAAATGCTTATATATCCGCTGGCATCTGTAAGAATTGAGCCGTCGGGGAGATGATAGTTAAGAATATAAATATCCTCGGGCATCTCTGCTGAAACCTCAGTCACCTTAAAGCCGTAATATGTAAGGTTTGAGTCTGTGGTCAGAGTGATTTTGAATTCGTTATCGGGAATGAAAATTGTTTCTCCTGCAAGGGAATTGCCCTGATAAACACCGCAGAGCTTTCCGTCACCGGTGAAAATTGAAATATAGTCACCTTTTTTATAGAACTTAGTCTGGTCCATAACATCTTCGAAGGTGATATCTTCGCCTTCTTCAAAGAAGATTTCATAATATGCACCTTTTTCTACATAGGTTTTTTCATCAAAGGTTATGAAAAGAAATTCGGTTTCTTCAGGGTGAACATAAGTCCATTCCTGATAAAAATTGTTGGCATAGTTGTGTTCGCTTTCAGGCAAAACGGGCTCTTCGGCATAAGCGGGAATCAGCGCCGAAAAAATAACCAGAATAGCTGTGAGAATTATGCTGAGAATCTTTTTTGATGTTTTCATTTCTTTATCCTCCTTTTACCAGTGCTTGTTGCCGCAATCGCAATATTCCTTGATTCTGAAAAGCTTCCAGAAGAAGAGCTTGATTCTGAAGAAGAAATCTTTGAATTCACTTCTTTCCTCGTGGCATTCGCAATCACAGCCGTAATATTCGTTGAAGGGTATTTCCATATAACATTGGTTGCAACGCATTCCGTCGCCGAAGGGCCACCAATAGTGTCCTGTTGCTTCAATTGTTGCTGTATATGTCTGAGCATTTCCGCAAGGACAGCTGTATTCATAAAGACCGTTTGTTTCACAGCCTTCGGGTGTAATAATTGTCGGGAAATAAATGTGATGATGGTTTTCACCGTTGACACTGCCCAGGGTTGCAAAGGCCATTTCTTTTTCTGAGCAATATTTTTCGGCAGTTGAACCGTCATAACCAACAATAAGCGAGTTATAGGGCAAATCCTCTATCATACAGTCAGGGTTCATAATTACAATATAATCACAGTTAAAGACATGTGTGCCGATTTTCTCAACACTTGCCGGGATAACAACGGCCTTCATTTTTGCGTTGTCAAAGGCAAAAGAGTCTATTTCCTTAAGGGTTGAGGGGAACTTCAGATTATAAATGTTGCATCCTTCAAAAGCACTGAAGCCTATTTTTTCAAGACCTTCAGAAAATGTAACAGAAGTAATGTTGCTGTATGAAAAGGCGTTAGGTGCAATTTCTTTTACACCCTGAGGCACTGTATAGTCTGTGATCTCTTTGTTCTTGGGATATCTGACGATAATTGTTTTGTCCTTATTGAAAAGAATGCCGTTTTCATCGGTGGAGTAATAGGGACTGTTTTCGTTGACAATAAACTTTTTTGTGTAATATGAGAAGAAGGTGCTTTCACTGTACTTGAGACTGGCGGGAATTATTATGGTGTCAACGCTTAACAAATAGGAGCCTGAAACAGCAATAAGACGGGTACCTTCACGGATATCGAGAACGTTACCGTTAAATGTATCCGGGTCAAAATCAACCAGAATATTATCAATATAAATGCAACCGTCAACATTTTCTGTGTTTTCGATATTGCTGTATACAAAAGCATAATCACCAATATAAGTGACCGATTCGGGAATGTTCAGCTGAGTTATGTTGTTGCATTCATCAAAAGCGCAGGAACCTATTTTTTCAATGCCGACGGGAAGGATAACTTCTTCAAGGGCTGTGCAGCAAAAAAATGCATAGTCATCTATAACCTTGAGGCTGTTGGGGAAATTGACCTTTCTGAGGGTTTTGTTATGTGCGAATACTGACTCAGCAATTTCTGTTACTCCGTCGGGTACTGTATATTCCTCAAGAGTGGAGACTGTGGGGAAGTTGAGAATTTTGGTGCCGTCTTTAGAATAAAGCACATTTGCAGCATCGCTCTTATAAACCGAATTGTCTGCGTCAACTATAAAGCCCTCAAAAGCGGAGGGACCGAAAAGAGTGGGGAGTAAGGTTATATCCTTGCCCACAAAGATTTTCTTTACATCGTTTCTTTTGTAATAGATATTGCTGTCAAAGTCAAAAAATTCAAATTCTCCTGCGCCTGAAATAACCAGATCACCGCAGGTGTAAAACACTGCAGATACACCTGAGGCTGTTGTTTCAGATGCAATAATTGCACTTTCAGTGCAGATATCACAGATACGGTCGGCATCTGCGTCAGTGTGACTTGCATAAATAGTTTCTGATTCAACAAGCCAGAAGCCGCAGTCGTCACACTGCAGACCGTAGGTTCTGCCGTCCTGAGTGCATGTAGCGGCTAATGCAGGATATTCTGTCAGATTTTCATGAATATGCACTGTGGTGACACTAATGCTGATGGTGGCGGTACGGTCACTATAATTGCCTATTTCAATATAATAGGTTTTGCCTGCAATGAGGGCGGCCTCAATGCAGAAGTTATAGCTGCCGTCACTGTCATCACCCTCTGCAATTAATTTTTCAGCCTCATCATAGATGGCGGCATAAGGGTCGTCTTCATCACTTCCTGAACTGAATTCATAGGTTGCTGTTTTTTCGGGAATGAATTTTACATAGATGTAATCATTTTCAATCACTTCAACGGAAATTGTTTCGTCTGCCTTGATGGTGTAGGAGCTATCAAAGGCAAAAGCCATTGTAAATGAGCTGAAAATCATAATCACCGTCATAAGCAAACACAGCAATTTTCTTGATTTTCTCATAGATATTCCTCCTTTTTTAAGACAAAGTCCTTAATAAAATTATATCGTATATTCATATTTTAGTCAATGATATTATGCCAAAAGAGAAATTATTGTGCATAATGCAATAATTAATAAAACCTGTTTTAGTTGAATATACTAAACAAATCAGCATATGGAGGTGCTTTATGAAAAAATCACTTAAGAATTGGCAGAAAGCAGGTTTTCTTTTCACGGGAATAATGGGTTCGCTTCTTCATTTTCTTTATGAATGGACAAATGAAAGCATTTTTACTGCACTCTTTTCGGCGGTGAATGAATCAACCTGGGAGCATATGAAACTGCTGTTTGTTCCTTTGTTTATATTTGCCCTCATTCAGTGGAAGATAAGAGGCAGGCATTACGAAAATTTCTGGTGGATCAAACTTTTCGGTACATTGGCAGGGCTTATAGCCATTCCCGTGCTTTATTACACATACACGGGCGTTTTCGGCAAATCTGCTGATTGGTTCAATATAGCCATATTCTTTATTGCTGCCGCAGTGACCTTCTGCCTTGAATACAGATTTTTCAAGCGGGGAGTTTCTTTTGACCTGCCGCAGATATTGGCTTTTTCAGCGCTGTGCATCATACTCGTTGCCTTTGTTGTGCTGACCTTCATACAGCCGGGAATTCCCTTGTTTTTGGACCCGGTTACAAATAGCTACGGAAGATAAATTCAGCGGTAAGTTATCTTACCGCTGATAGTTTTATTCTAATATTGATAAAATTTCTTTGTACGCTGCCGAAGATTTAAATTCATCAGAAAAATTATAGTGTACCGTCATATATTCCTTTAGTGCCTGCCTTGCAGTGTAATCGCTTCCTAAGGAGTTTTTGTCAAAAACCTTTCCTTCAAACAGGGTAGAGTGCATAATGGTATATCTGTCGAGGCTGTCAAACTTAACTGCAAGCTCTGCCGCTTTTCTCAGGTTAAAAAGAGTTTTCTCTTTATCTCCCTTTTCATAATAAAAGACAGCCAGCACACCGTGACAGGAATTTATTATTGCTCTCCACATTCTGCCGTAATTACCGTCATTATAAATGTAGTTAAGAGCATTTATAGCTTTTTCCTGCAGGTCTATCTGATAATCAAGGGGAAACAGCTTGCGGTCATAGGATAAACCTGATATGATATCATAAAGCATAAAAATTTGCTTTTCCAGTGTCTCCTGCACCTTTTGGGGAGAATTATAAAAGTACTTATGATAAAAGCAGAACTTTTCACGGCAAACGTCAATTGAAGGCAATTCATCTATAACCTTCTGCGTATCGTCATAGGTAATGCCGCTGTCTTCTATGCCTGACATAATAAGCAGATATGATATATAAGAGGTTTTTGCACTGATGCGTATAGTGTCGTCAGTACAGTTGCTTTTGATGTTTTCATATATTCTCAATATTTCATCTTTCGAGGCAACAACATCGTCTCGTTTTTGTGCTAAAAGCATAATCATATATCTGTGTTGCACTCTGAAATCATAAGGATACTTTTCACGAAGGCTGTCGAGGGCTTTTTTCTTGTTTTCCACGTCCCATTGAAGATTGTCATAATCTTCAAGAAGCCTCAGCAGTTCTTCTTCGTCAACTCTGCCTACACCTAAAAGATCATCGGTGCTGACACCGAAAAAGGCTGAAATAGCGGGAAGAAGTGTAATATCGGGATAAGTCAGACCGCGCTCCCACTTGCTGACGCTCTGGAAGGAAACGCCGAGATAATTGGCAAGGCTTTCCTGGGTAATGCCGTTTTTTTGTCTGAGTGCTTTAAGATTTTCGCCTAAATGAATTGTCATAGCCGTCACCTCAAGATAATAATAACTCTATTTTCGGGGAAATGCAATAACTTATAAATTGAAATATTTTCAACCTGAGGGCGAGGAGTGAAGGGCAGTCTGTGCAGGGGCGGCTCCACAAAAATCGCTTTGCGATTTTGGGCGACGTTGTCGCTTGCCGAACTTCGGTCGGCAGTGGAGCCGCCCCGCTCAGCAGAAAAATTCCCCGCAGGAAGTCCCTGCAGGGTTAAGCTGATTAAATTCTGCGGGTAGAGAGTTGATATTTTATCTTAACTCTCTCGCAATTCATAATTCATAATTCATAATTTGCTCGCAACGGCCTTGGCAAGCTGATCGGGGCAGGATGTACCCTTGAAGCCGCAACGGATACCTGAAAGTCTTTCAATAAGCTCTTCAGCTTTCATACCGTCAGCCAGTTTTGCAACGCCCTGAGTGTTGCCTGAGCAACCGCCGATAAAATTGATGTCTGACACAACACCGTCATTCAGTTCAAAGGTTATAAGTTTTGCGCAAACGCCGCTGGTTTTGCATGTATGTTTCATTGATGATACCTCCGTGATAAGATAGCATAATGATATAAAATCTCAAGGCATTTGTCAAGTAAGAATATACATCAGTGCAAAAATCAGCATAGGGTCGCAGTGTTCTCCCTTCAGAAGAAGCATAAGAGTAACAATAAGCACGGCATCGTTCCCTGAGGTTTTCAGGGGGGGTGTTTCAGGTACTCTGCCGTAGAAATCACGCATTATATCACCCTTTCAGTTCATTTATAAGAGGCAGCAAAGACAGAATCCTGAGCATATTTATTGCCTCATCGGTTTTCTTTTGTCTTTCGGGGGAGAGCATAGGTCTGAGGGCTTTCAGCAGGTCACAACCGGGGCTGTCTCTCTGATTTGACAGCTTATTCATAATATGCATAATTTTTGACAGCATCTGAGGGTCGAAGCTGTTATCAACATACTGTTCACGGTTACGGGAGGTTTTTTCTTTTTTCTCCTGATTTGTACCCATAAAGCTTTGGGCAAGGTTTGTGAGCTGTTCTATATCTTCGTGGCTCAGAGAGTTTATTATGTTTTCAAGGTTATCCATATTCAGTGAGCCGAAATCCATAGGTTACTCCCTTTTGTTTTTTAGCATTTCAAGAAGCTTCTTCGCTTCGGGTGAGGTCAGTATCGCTTTTATTTTTTCAGGGTCGGACATTATATTCTTTAATTGCTCCTTCTGGGCGGGGTTAAGGCTTTTTTTCAGCGCTTCACTGTCCTGCGTACCGCCCGAAAGACTGCCGAGAAGAGAATTTATCTGCTCTTTGGAAATATTTATTTCATTTTCCATTGAAAAACCTCCTGACTTGTGATAATATTAGCTGTATAATAATATGCTTTCGAGGAGTGAGATATGAGTGAAGGCTCTTGTGTTTTCAGACAGCCACGGTGCAATCAATGCGGCAATCGAAATGCTCACAAGGGAAAAGGACTGCCCCATAGTTTTCTTTTTAGGCGACGGCGCAAGAGATTTTATAAGGCTCACTGAGATTTTTCCCGACAGAAAATTCATAGGTGTCAAGGGCAATAACGATTTTCACTATTCTCTTGAAACCGAGGCATATAAGCATATTGACGCAGTGACAATTATGGCATGTCACGGTCATATTTTTGATGTTAGATACACTCTTACTTCTCTGCTGAAAAAAGCAGAAGGTGTCAGGGCGCATATTGCCCTTTACGGTCACACTCACAGAGCAGATATGTATAATGACCCGGTAACGGGTGTGTGTGCAATAAACCCGGGTGCCTTATGTGAAAAGAAATACTGTGTTCTCACTCTGGAAAAAGGAATGTTTGATGTTGAATTCAAATCTCTTATATGAGTACACATTGAATATAATTATAATGGGTAATCAGCTCCGAGGGAGCTTTGATACATAAAAATCTAAAAGAAAGAAGGATTAAAAATGGAATTTTTTGACGCATTTTTAAATTTCGACCTCAGCGTTTTTGCATGGGTACAGAGTATTTACAACTCCATCTTAACCGCTATTATGGTAGCAATTACCACTTTGGGCGATGAAGGCATTATCTTTATTGCTCTCGGTCTTGTTCTTCTCGTTACAAAGAAGTACCGCAAGGTAGGTCTGACAGTACTTATTGCTCTGCTTGTTATGACACTGCTCAACAATGTGATACTCAAAGACTTGTTTGCAAGAGTAAGACCCTTCTACATCTTCGACCTTGAAGGACTTATGGCTGATAAAGAGGTTTTCCTTTCAGCAGGCAAGGGAGAAAGATTTGACTACTTTGTAGAGAGAGTAACAGCTCTTATTGAAAAGTATCCCGAATTTGCTGCAAAGTGGCTTGACACCTACGAATTCCCCCACTTTGTTGAAAAGCTCACAAGCTATTCATTCCCCTCAGGTCACACTTCATCAGCTTTTGCCGCTGCTATTGCAGTTCTCTGGTATGACAGAAAGATAGGCATTCCCACTACAATACTTGCTTTCCTTATGGGCTTCTCAAGAATTTATGTGGGCGTTCACTACTGCACAGACGTTCTTGCAGGTGTTGCTGTCGGCGTTATCTATGCTCTCATCGGTGTGCTTATCGTTAAGCTTGTTTACCCCTTTGTTGAAAAGGCAATCGAGGCAGTTAAAGCTAAGCTGCCGAAGAAAGCGTAAGAAATTAGGAATTATGAATTATGAATTATGAATCGCGGGGAAATCACATAAGTTCTCAGCTTTTTTCCCGCCGAATATAATTGCATAAAATCTAATATTGAAATCCACCTGTTCCGCTAAGGTTCAGGTGGATTTATGTTTGTATGGTTTTACTTGTTTTTTTCTGCGGACAGAGATTCATTTTTTAATGTCAGCCTTCACGCAATTCATAATTCATAATTCCTCATTCATAATTTTTCTCAGCGCCTGAAAGTCCTCCAGTGCAAGGTGCTTGTTGCTCTCATTCCTCAGCAGTGCCGAGGGATGAAAAGTACCCATAAAGAGAATGCCGCCCTTTTCGATAAACTGACCGTGCTGAGCTGTTACACGGAAATCGGGAGAAATAAGCCTTTGTGCTGCTATCCTGCCAAGGCACACAATGATTCTCGGGTTAATCAGCTTCACCTGACGGCGCAGATAGTCTATGCAGATGTCTTGCTCCTCGGGTTTCGGGTCACGGTTCTGTGGCGGACGGCACTTGACGATGTTGGCAATATAGATATTGTCTTTTCGGTCAAGATCAATAAGTGAGAGATATTTATCAAGCAGCTGACCGCTTTTGCCCACAAAGGGTTCGCCCTGCAGGTCCTCCTGCTCGCCGGGGCCTTCACCCACAAACATAATTTTAGCCTTGGGGTTACCTACACCGAAAACCACATTGTGCCTACCACTGCAAAGTTCACATTTGCTGCACTGCAGGCATTCGGTTTTGAGTTCTTCAATTTCTTTTTGCACCATTATATTCACTCCTTACAGAGTCTTTTTATTTATTTTAACACAAAAACAGAAAATTTCAATTTCTATGTTGAATTTATTTAAAATATGTTGTAAAATATCCCTTGTAAAATATTATATTATTTATTTTGGAGGACAATAATATGAACAGACCTGTTTTAGTTGAAACATCAGCAAGACATATCCATGTAAGCCGCAGAGTGCTTGACATCCTTTTCGGTGAAGGCTACGAGCTTACAAGAAAAAAGGACCTTTCACAGCCCGGTCAGTACGCTTGTGAGGAAAGAGTTCAGGTTATCGGACCTAAGGGCAGCTTCCCTGCTGTATCAATTCTCGGTCCTGTACGTCCCGAAACTCAGGTTGAGCTCAGCGCAGGCGATGCACGTTCAATCGGCGTAAAGGCTCCCATCCGTGAATCAGGCGACCTTAAGGGCAGCAACGGCTGCAAGCTTGTAGGCCCCAAGGGTGAGGTTGAACTCGAAGACGGCGTTATTATTGCAAAGCGTCACATCCATATGACTCCTGAAGATGCTGAAAAGTATAACCTTGTTGACAAGCAGGTGGTTTCAGTTAAGGTTGAAACTGACGGCAGAAGCCTTGTTTTCGGTGATGTTGTTGTAAGAGTTAATCCTACATATGCTCTTGCTATGCATATCGATACAGACGAAAGTAATGCTGCTTCATGCGTACCCGGTATGGAAGGCGACATTATCTGATTTAATCTGAGATAACAGTAGTCGCAGTGCAGGTTTCCTGTCTGCGACTTTGTTTTTGGAGTTGTTCACAATGAAAAAAATACTTCAGAATATTGGAATCGGCTTTTTGTGCCTGCTTGCCCTGACTTCCTTTTGTTATATAAGTCTTAGCCTTTTCGGCAGTGAGGGAGTGCTTTCACCCTTTGTGGCGGCAACAACAGTTACTGTTACCGAAGCGCGTACAACTGAACCCGCAACTACTGTAACTACAACTGAGCCTACTACAACACAAGTTACCACAACTGAGCTGACAACTACGGCACCTGCTATAGAGTTTGAGGGCTTTTCGGTTATCGACTACTATCCCTTATCCCTCGCTACGGGCGGTTCGTGGGACATCAAGCACTGCCAGGGTATGGCCATTGATAAGCAGAATGGCTACGCTTACTATTCCTACACCAACACCTTTGTCAAGTGTGACCTTGAGGGCAACGCCGTTGGCACACTGACGGGCTTTGAGGGCCATCTGGGCGACGTGGCTTATAACGAGAAGGACGGCAAGGTTTATGCCTCGCTCAATCCCGTGGGTAAAAAGGCTCTTTATGTGGCAATTATCGATGTTGAAAATCTGAATGAAAAGGGACTTGACTGCGAAAAAAGCGGTCTTGTACGCACTGTGCATCTCCCTGAGGTGTGGAAGGATTTCTCTGCCAAAGTAAAAAATGGCGGCAAAACCTATTCAAGACGCTACGGCGTTTCGGGTACCGATGCCCTTTGCTTCGGCCCTTCATTTTCTTCGGGCAAGGGACATTACCTCACAATTTCCTGCGGCACAACACCTCAGACTGAAAGAACAGATAATGACTATCAGGTGCTTGTGCAATATGATGTCTCCTCCTGGTGGGAGGAATATGCCAAGCCCCTTGATGAAAGTAAGGTGCATCACAGCGGCCCCGCAAAGCATCAGGGTAAATATTTTGTATATACGGGCAACACCAATTACGGTGTTCAGACCATGACCTATTTCCCTGAGCTTAATCTGTGGCTGCTCAATGTATATACAACCCTTAAAGAGGATAAATTCCCCGACTATAATCTGTTTATAGTTGACGGTGACATCAAGCCTCAAAAGAAAGCTCTTATCGGTCAGGAGAAAGAAGATATACAAAAGGTGCTGACTCTTTATCAGGACGGTCTTCGTCACGAAAACACGGGAATTTACGGCTGGTTTGCATCAAACGGTGCCAAGGGTATAGAGTATATCGAAAAGGGTCTTTTTTACATTATCCATCCCTATAAAACATGGTATGGTAAGCAGACGGGTGTGGCATATCTTTATGTCTGGGACGGCACTGCACCGGACCCATTTGCTATTGCGGCAGGTGTCAGTGATGACTATGTTATCTCAAAGAAGGTAGTACCCACAACACAGGACACAACAAAAATCAAGGAGAGTAAATAATATGAAACATTTTTTTGCAATGCACTCAAGAATGAAATATATCAACCGTTGGGCGCTTATGAGAAATGTAAGTGAAGAAAATATAAGCGAACACAGCAGTGATGTGGCAGTTATTGCCCATGCTCTTGCAGTGATAAAAAATGTACGCTTCGGCGGTAACCTCAATGCGGAAAGAGCGGCTTTCCTGGGTCTTTATCACGATATGACTGAGATAATAACCGGAGATATGCCTACCCCCGTGAAATATCACAGCGATGATATGCGTGAAGCCTTCCGTAAGGTTGAGGATATGGCAGGGGAGAAGCTTCTTTCAATGCTGCCTGAGGATATGAGGGCGTACTATGAGAGTGCCTTCTTTCCGAGAGAGGAAGATGAATATTTATGGAAGCTTGTAAAGGCGGCAGATAAACTTTCTGCACTGATAAAGTGCATAGAAGAAAAGAATGCAGGCAACAATGAATTCGGAAAAGCTCTTGACAGCACGAGGGCAGCTATTGAAAAAATGGATATTCCCGAGGTCAATGTGTTTCTTGCAGAGTTCATTCCCAGCTTTTATCTCAGCCTCGACGAGCAGAACAGTCTTTGATTTTGGTAAGTATTGCATAGTTTATACGGCGTTTTTTGGCTATTTTGTATAGAATGACAAAAGTTGTTCCAAGGCAAAAAAATCTTGATAAAAAGGTTGCAAATTTATTCCAAATGGGATATTATATTAGAGTAGATTTTTTAAAAATTCAATGAAATATTGGAGGAAAAAAT
>JAZTYQ010000088.1:0-4171 GCA_045637065.1 Acutalibacteraceae bacterium | reverse complement strand
CATAATTTTTCTCCTCTTTAAATCTTTATGATTTTGTTCATTGTAACTCTCTTTTTAAGTTTAGTCAAGGTAAAATAAATTATATATTTTTGTTTTTGGTGTTGTTTTTTGTAGTGATATAATGTAGAATTAGGATGAATAAATATGTTTAATGCATAGAGGTAAAAAATGGCGACTAATGAATTTTTTGAACTTAGAAAAAGAATAATTGAAAAAGAATTTTCCAAGATGAACGATATGCAGAGAAAGGCTATCTTTCAGGTTAAGGGTCCTGTGCTTATTCTTGCAGGCGCAGGCAGCGGAAAGACAACGGTTATAGTTAACAGAATTGCAAATATAGTCAAATACGGCGATGCTTACAACAGCAAGGAATGTGCATTTGAGCCTTCGGTGAGAGACCTTCGCAGCATGAGAGCATATCTCGACGGTGATGAAAGTGTACTCTTTGACATTGAGGATTTGCTCAGTGTTGACCCTGCGCGCCCATGGCAGATTCTTGCAATCACCTTTACAAATAAGGCTGCAAACGAGCTTAAGGAGCGTCTTGAAAAAATGCTCGGTGAAGAAGCCAAGGATATATGGGCTTCCACCTTCCACTCATCATGTGTAAGAATACTGCGCCGTGACGGTGAGGTTTTAGGCTATACAAAGCACTTCACAATTTATGACACAGACGATTCAAAGCGTCTTATCAAGGAGTGTCAGAGACAGCTGAATATTTCCGACAACACAATTTCATATAAGGCAATCATCAGCGAAATAAGCAAGGCAAAAGATAATCTCATCTCTCCCGAAGAGTATGAGAAAAAGGCTCTTGGCGAAAAGGATGCACGCATGCAGAAAATAGCCTCCTGCTATAAGATGTATCAGAGTGAGCTTAAAAAGGCTGACGCCATGGACTTTGACGATATTATTGTCAACACAGTCAATCTCCTTGAAAAATACAGCGATGTCCGTGAGTACTATCAGAAAAAGTTCAGATATATTATGGTTGATGAATATCAGGATACCAACCATGCTCAGTACCGACTGACTGAGCTGCTTGCAGGCGCACACAGAAACATCTGTGTTGTTGGTGACGACGACCAGAGTATTTACCGCTTCAGAGGTGCCACAATTGAGAATATACTTTCATTTGAGCATCGCTATGCGGAAAGTCAGATTATCCGCCTTGAGCAGAACTACCGTTCAACACAGACTATTCTTGATGTGGCAAATGAGGTTATCTCAAACAACCGCAAGCGTAAGGGCAAGAGCCTGTGGACATCTAACCCCGGCGGAGATAAGGTAGTTGTCAACACTGCCTATGATGAAAGCGACGAGGCTAAGTTTATTGCCGAAACAATAGAAGAAAATGTGGCTTCGGGCAAATTCACCTTCAGCGACCACGCTGTGCTTTACAGAATGAATGCACAGTCAAACTTCATTGAAAAGGTGCTTGTAAGGGCAGGTATTCCCTACCGTATTATCGGTGGTCACCGTTTCTATGAAAGACAGGAAATCAGGGATGCAATTGCATATCTGACAGTTGTAAATAACCCCAGCGACAACATAAGACTTCGCAGAATTGTCAATGTACCAAAAAGAGGTATAGGCGAGGCAACTCTCAACAAGGCGGCAGAGATATCCACAGGTCTTGGCATAAGCATGTTTGAGGTTTTCAGACAGGCTGAAGAGTTTGATGCCCTGAGAAGAAGCGCAAAGAAGCTCATTGCCTTCTGCGATATGATAGACGAAATCCGTGAGAGCCTTGATAAGGTACCCCTTGATGAGCTGTTTACTCAGATTATCCACAAAACTCAGTACCTCGGTCACCTTCGTCTCGATAAGGAAAAGGGTGAGGAGAGAGAGGAAAATATCTACGAGCTTATCTCCAACCTTAAAACCTATGAGCAGGAAAATGAGGAGGGTACACTGTCCGGCTTCCTTGAAGAAGTTGCACTTATGACAGATATCGACAACTATAATGCACAGACCGATGCCGTAGTGCTTATGACAATTCACTCGGCTAAGGGACTTGAATTCCCCGTTGTTTTCCTTCCCGGTATGGAGGAGGGAATTTTCCCCGGCATACAGAGTATGTACAGCACTGACGATATAGAAGAGGAAAGACGACTTGCCTATGTAGGTATCACGAGAGCCAAGCGTAACCTTTATATTTCACACGCTAACCTTCGTATGCTTTTCGGCAGCACCTCAAGAAATCTGCCCTCAAGATTTTTGGTCGAAGTCCCCGAAGCACTCATTGAGCGTACGGGCAGACGAGACACCTCACAGATGAATAATTACACCGGTCAGACAAGAGCCGACGCAGATTTCGAGCGTTCACAGGGCTATTCCCGTTATATGGGCACAGGCTACCTTTCAAAAATCAAGCAGCAGTCACAAACACCCAAGGCAGAGGCACCGAAGGTCACCTTCAGTGTTGGCGACACGGTTGTTCATAAGGTTTTCGGCGAGGGTGTAATACTTTCCTCAAAGCCGATGGGCAACGATTCAATGCTTGAAATAGCATTCCAGAAAGCAGGAACTAAAAAGCTCATGGCAAATTACGCCAAGCTTGAAAAGAAATAAAGGAGAGAATTTTATGAAAAACACATTCAGAAAAGCAGTTTCCCTTGTTCTCACAGTTTTGCTCATTTTCGCTACTGTTTCATTTGCATCAGCCAAGGAAGATATTACTCCCGTAGTTGTTGTCAGCGGTATGAACTCATTTCCTCTCACGAACACAAATGGTGAGCAGGTTTATCCCCCCTCAGGTGACAAAATAACAAGCCTTGTTATGGATAACATCAAGCCTCTTTTAGGTTTCCTTGTAAATGGCAACTGGCAGAAATTAGGCGATGAGATTATCTATGATGTATATGAAGACCTTTTCGCAGAGGTAGCCTGCAATGAAAAGGGTGAAAGCATAAAGGAAATCAAGACCTCGATTTTCCCGAAGAGTGTTGATAATTATCCCGATGTGTTTAAAAACGGTGAAGAAACCGAAGATGAAATCGGTATAGTAAAGTGCCTTATTGACGATATCGGCGGTGAAAATGTTTACTTTTTCAACTATGACTGGCGTCTTGACCCTATGAAGCATGCCGATGACCTTAACGCATATATCGAAAATGTCAAGAAAGAAAAGGGCAGTGACAAGGTTACACTCATTCCTTGCAGTATGGGCGGTACCGTTACAAACTCATATCTTTACAAATACGGCACAGGAAGTGTAAACAAGGTTATCTACGCTATGACGGCTATCCAGGGTCTCGATGCAGTAGGTGAGGTTTTCCACAGAAATATTGACGTAAATGTAGATGTGCTTATGGCTTACCTTTTCTCAATGCAGAGAGATGACCTTGCTATGCAGATTCTTATGTCGGCAATTGCGTCTTTCACAGAAATAACTCCTGCTATAACAAAGTGGGTAGATAGTTTTATTGATGAATCACTTGCTGAACTCAACGACAGAGTTTACGATGAGCTTATGTGCATTTCCTTCGGTACTCTGCCGGGCTTCTGGTCACTTGTTCCCGACAGCTATTATGATGAAGCAAAGGAAATTTTCTTTGCAGGTAAGATAAACAAAACCTTCGAGGCAGTTATTGATAACTATCACAACAATGTTCAGGCAAGAGCTGCTGAAATTATGCAGGGAGCAATTGATGACGGAGTAGAAATCTATGTTCTTGCTTCCTACGGCTATGTGGGCGGCCCTTATACAAATAAGGCAACAGCACAGTCCGACTGTCTTATTGAAACAGCTAACCAGAGTCTCTGGGCAACAACTGCACCCTACGGTGAAAGCTTCGGCAAAGATTATGCGGCAAAGGGTACCGTATGCTCTGACAAGAGCCATAATCATGTTTCCACCGACGGCATAGTCGATGCTTCAACCTGCGCATTCCCCGAAAACACATGGTTTATCAAATATAACAAGCACGTAGGTGTTCCATATAACACAGACTGCCATAAGCTGCTTACATATCTCGTTACAAGCGAAAGCTATGTGAATGTACACTCAGATGAAAGCTATCCTCAGTTTGTGTCCTATAATAAGAATACAGGCAAGCTCACAAGCCTTACGGGTGAGGAAATAAATCCCGACATAGCAAGTGGTAAATCCCACTTTTTTATAAGACTTGTTGAAATAATCAGAAGCGTTATTTTAAGCATAAAAATC
>JAZTYQ010000087.1:0-32699 GCA_045637065.1 Acutalibacteraceae bacterium | reverse complement strand
GGTGAGCTTTCCGATGAATGCCATAAAGATAACCATAGGTGCATATGAGCCTATCATAGCAATACCTACCTTATCAGCATCCTTGAAGAAATACTGGAAAACCATATTGTTAAGTGACATTGTTGAGTTGAAAAGTGCAACCGAAGCAACTGTGGCAACTGTAGCACCAACCATAGCTCTGTTTGTGAAGAATGATTTGAAAGCTGAGAAGAAAGCCTTCATACCTGTTGAATTCTGACCGTCATCATTACGCTGAACTCTTTCCTTAACGAGCTTTGTGGTACCCCAGAGAGTTGCAAAAGCAACAACTGACATAACAAGAGCAACGGGGAGAAGTGTTTCACCCTTGAGAACATCTTCAGTGATGCCTGTTACAGGGTTTTCAACCTTGTTGTAAACGATACCGGGAAGGATAATCATGATAACCATTGCAGGAAGAGCTGCACCGATGCTTCTGAAGGTTGAAAGTGAGGTTCTCTGCTGAGGGTCATCTGTAATTACGCTGTGAAGTGAGCCGTAAGGTACGTTAACCATTGTGTAAGCAATTGACCATAAGCAATAGGAAATAAGGCACCAAGCATACTTACCTGCATAAGGAAGTGATGTAACGGGTGCAAAAATCATTGCGTTAAATACAACCATGATAAGTGCGCCTGCTATAATCCAGGGCATATACTTACTCTTTTTGCCGAGTCTCTTTGTGTCAACAAGGTTACCGATAACTACGTCGTTGACAGCGTCAAATGCCTTTGAGATGAGGATAATGATAGCATAGTCGTTGGGGGAAATACCGATGTACTGCAGATAGAAAAGCTGCATAAATGATGATACAAGCTGGAATGAAAATCCGCAACCCATATCGCCCATAGCATAGCCGAGTTTATCCTGCCAGCCAAAGGGTCTGATTGTGTTAGTCTTACTCATTGTTTTGTTCTCCTTAAAATTTTAAATTTTATCTCAGCAGGCAAGCACTCACCTGCCTGCTTGTTTTCTTTTTTTGCCCTCGCCGGGCAGGCATTCTTTTTCCTCGCGTGGAAAAAGAATCAAAAACACGCTGATGATTTATCTCTGTACTCTGCCGCTTGCGTCGCCGCCTGCCAGCTTTTCAACCTCAGCTACAGTTACACGGTTGTAGTCGCCTTCAATTGAGTGCTTAAGAGCTGAAGCAGCAACTGCAAATTCGATAGCACTCTGTGAATCCTTACCGCTGAGAAGTGAATAGATAAGTCCGCCGCCGAAGCTGTCACCACCGCCTACACGGTCAACGATATGAAGGTGATATTCCTTTGAGAAGCAATAGTTCTCGCCGTCATAGAGCATACCTGCCCAATCGTTGTCGCTGGCTGAGATTGATGAACGAAGAGTAATAGCAACCTTTTCAAAATTGAAGGTATCCATAAGCTGTTTTGCAACGCTCTTATAGCCTTCCTTGTCAAGCTTACCGCCGTAAATATCGCTGTTTTCAGCTTCAATGCCGAATACATCCTTGGCATCCTCTTCGTTTGAAATGCACACATCAACATATTCACAGAGCTTTGTCATAGCTGCACGAGCCTCGGCTCTTGTCCAGAGCTTGCCTCTGTAGTTAAGGTCGCAGGAAATCTTTACACCCTTAGCCTTGGCAGCCTTACAAGCATCAATGCAGATTTCAACAAGGTTTTCGCCCAGAGCAGGAGTGATGCCTGTGAAGTGGAACCAGTCAGCACCGTCGAAGATCTTATCCCAGCCAAAGTCTTCTCTCTTTGCTTGCTGAATAGCTGAATATGCTCTGTCATAGATACACACTGAGCCTCTCTGGGACGCGCCTTTTTCAAGGAAGTAGATGCCTACTCTGTCGCCGCCACGTACGATGTCCTTTGTATCAACACCGAGGGCACGAAGTGAATTGACAGCGCCCTGACCGATTGCGTGAGCAGGAAGCTTTGTTACAAATGAAGCGTCCATACCGTAGTTTGCAAGCGACACTGCCACATTTGCCTCACCGCCGCCGAAGGTAGCCTGCATCGTATCGTTCTGGAAGAAACGAAGATAGCCTTCGGGAGCAAGACGAAGCATAATTTCGCCGAATGTTACAATTCTTTTTGCCATTTTTATATACCTCACAAAAATAATTTACTTTGTTTCAATGCAGATTTCAAAACCTGCAATAGTGTTTTTAAGGCCGAAGCAACTTACGTTGCCCTTCTTGTCGTACCAAATATCGGGATCAATTTCTGCACCCATTCTCTGAAGATAAGCCATAGCTCTGTTACCGCAGAGAGTGTTGATAATGATGCATCCCTTAGCACCGCTTTCGTCTTTCATAAAGCTGATGTCACCTGCTGATACACAGCAGTCCTTTTCTTCATATTTGAAGCCGAAGAGATTGCACAATGTTTTTGCTTCGCCCTTTGCACTTTCATCATAAATAACTACACCGCCAAGCTTGAAGCCAAGCATTGTCTTAACTGCTTCCTTGCACTTATTTGTAATGCCCTCCCAGTTGCCTTCAGCAATATCAGCGCCTGTTGCAAGCCATGTACCGCCACAAGCAATAATGCGGTCAAATGAAAGGTAATCGTTGAGATTTTTTGCATTTACGCCGCCTGTAGGCATCCATTTAGCTGCCTGATAGGGGCCTGCAAGAGCCTTTAGCTTAGCTACACCGCCGTTTGCTTCGGCAGGGAAGAACTTGATGTTTGTAAGTCCCATGCTCATAGCCTGCTCCATTTCACCGGGAGTAGCTGCACCGGGCATCATGGGAATGCCGAGAGACTTGATATATGCTACCATTTCAGGGTTAAAGCCGGGAGTAACAATAAACTTTGCACCGGCTGCAACTGCTCTGTCAGCCTGCTCTTTTGTCAGCACTGTACCTGCACCAACGAGTACATCGGGGCATTCTGCAGTAATTCTTCTGATTGATCCTTCGGCAGCAGCTGTTCTGAAAGTGATTTCAGCAGCGGGAAGTCCGCCTTCACTCAGCGCCTTAGCAAGAGGCACTGCCTTATCGGCATCGTCAATAGCCACAACCGGGATGATGCCTAATTCATAAATAGTCTTGAACATATCCATTTTTATTTCATCTCCAAATAAGATTTTTATTCGCCCTCGCCGGGCAGGCATTCTTTTTCCTATTCCTCTTGCGGTTCCCAAAATTGCTTATCGGCTTGGTGCGCCGAGCAATTTTGACCGCTTCGCCATCCTCACCTCGCTTCATCCGCCTCAGGCGGCGTCTCGGTGGCGATGCAGAAAAAGAATCAAAAACGCGTTGCCATTATCTCTTATACACCGCTGTATGATGAGAAGCCGCCGTCAACGGGAAGCACAACACCTGTGATAAATCCTGCAGCATCGTTGTTGATAAGGAAAAGAAGTGCGCCGTCAAGCTCGTGAGCTTCACCAAAACGACCCATAGGAGTAGCAGCAAGAATTTTGTCTGTTCTGGGTGTGGGTGAACCGTCTTCATTCCAGAGAAGTGCGGCATTCTGCTTTGTTGAGAAAAAGCCGGGAGCGATAGCATTAACTCTGATTCCCTCTTTTGAGAAGTGAACTGCAAGCCACTTTGTGAAGTTTGAAACTGCAGCCTTAGCACCTGAATATGCGGGAATTTTTGTAAGAGGAGTAAATGCATTCATTGATGAAACATTGATAATATTGCAACCCTCTCTGCCGAGCATCTGCTTTGCAAATGCCTGAGTGGGAATGAGTGTACCTAAAATGTTGAGGTTAAACACAAATGATACACCGTCTGAATCAAGGTTGAAGAAGTTTTTGCAGTCTTCGTCAATGTCACCGCTGAAATAATATTCCTTGTCGGTGGTTGCTCTGGGGTTGTTACCGCCTGCACCGTTGAGAAGAATATCGCAAAGGCCTAAATCTGCCTTTACTGCCTCAGCCACAGCGTTACAGCTGTCTTTATCGAGTACGTTGCACTTGTAAGCCTTAGCAACACCGCCATCTGCTACGATTTCGTCAGCGAAAGCCTTTGCAGCTTCTTCGTTGATATCAAGAAGGGCAACCTTAGCGCCTGCTGCTGCAAGTGTTTTTGCAAAACTTGAGCAAAGCACACCGCCTGCACCCGTTACTACTGCAACCTTACCTGTAAGGTCAGTGCCGAAAACGTTTTTGTTCATATTAAATTCTCCTTATTTATTTGCTTTTTCACAAGCTTCAAATAGACCGTTGATGTATGCAGCACCGAGGGCTCTGTCATAAAGTCCGTAACCGGGACGGCCGGTTTCACCCCATATCATTCTGCCGTGGTCAGGGCGTACATAACCGTCAAAGCCTGTATCTGTAAGTGCTTTAACAACTTCGTACATATCAATGCTTCCGCACTTTGAAAGATGACCGCTTTCCTCAAAGGAGCCGTCTTCCATATTGAGTACGTTACGGATATGCATAAAAGCAATTCTGTCCATAGCGCTGTATTTTCTGACCATTTTGGGGATGTCATTGAAAGAAGCGCAACCAAGTGAGCCTGTGCAGAGGCAAAGTGAGTTGGCAGGTGAATCAACAATCTTAAGGAAACGGTCAAGATTTTCTTCGTTAGTGATAATTCTGGGAAGTCCGAAAATAGGATATGGGGGATCGTCGGGATGAATAGCCATTCTTACTCCACATTCCTCAGCAACGGGAATAACCTTCTTGAGGAATTTCTCAAGGTTTGCCCAAAGGCCTTCTTCACCAACCTCAGCATACTTTCTGAAAAGCTCTTTGATTTCGTCTTTGGTATAGCTCGCATCCCAACCGGGAAGGTCGATATCGTCTGTGAGAGGGTCAAGACCCTGCATCTGCTCCCAATACATTACAAGGCTTGTTGAGCCGTCGGGAGCTTCCTTATCGAGCTGAGTTCTTGTCCAGTCGAAAACGGGCATAAAGTTATAAGTTACACACTTAACGCCGTATTTAGCACAACGGCGGATATTTTCGCAGTAAACCTCAATAAGTTCATCAGCCTTTTCAGTGCCGAGCTTAATATCCTCAGGAACGGGAATTGACTCAACAACGTCGAAAACAAGTCCGTTCTTTTCACATTCGTCCTTAACTCTCTTAATGCTTTCCTCAGGCCACACCTGACCGGGTTTTACATCGTACACTGCCGAAACAACAGAGTGCATATTGGGAATCTGACTGATGTAACGAAGGGATACGGGATCATCCTGACCGTACCATCTGAAAGACATTTTCATATTTTATACCTCCAAATTGAAAAATCTTTTTGCATTATAGAATGATATGTTCTGCACAATTTCCGAGAGAGCTTTCATATCACAGGGATACTCTCCACTTTCCACCCACTGACCGATAAGTTGGCAAAGTATACGGCGGAAATATTCGTGTCTTGTGTAGCTGAGAAAACTTCTTGAGTCTGTGAGCATACCCACAAAGTTGCCTAATAAGCTTAGAGAAGCAAGGCTTATCATCTGCTCGCGCATACCGTTTTTAGTGTCGTTGAACCACCATGCACTACCATGCTGTATTGTACCCGGGTAGCCTTCTCTCTGGAAAGCGCCTATGAGTGTATCGATAAAAGCGTTATCCCCTGCATCAAGTGAATAGAGAATAATTTTCGGCATCTTACCGCCTGCATACATTTCGTCAAGAAGCTTTGCAAGTGCCGCTGAGCCGTTGTGAGGGCCGATAACATCAAAGCCTGTGTCAGGTCCGAGTTTCTTAAACATAGCGGAGTTGGGGTTTCTCATACAGTTATAATGTATCTGCATAGCCCAACCCAGCTCGCCGTATCTTTCAGCGCAGAAAAGAATCATTTCCGTCTGTACGGCTTCAAGCTCTTTTTCGCTGACTTTTTCTCCGTTTATAGCTCTCTGAACAGCGCTGTTCATTTCAGCCTTTGACATTTTCTCATACACGGGATAGTTAATACCGTGGTCGCTTGCCTTGCAGCCGTGAAGGTCAAAGTGCTTCATCCGTCTGTAAAGCGCTTCCTTGAGGGAGTCGATACCGTCTATCTCAAATCCTGCAGCAGCACTGAGAGTTTTAATATATTCCGGATAGAAATCTGCATTGAGGGCGAATGCCTTGTCAGGTCTGAATGAGGGAGCCACAACTGTTTTGAAGCTCTCATCTTCAGCTAATTTTTTGTGGTACTCGAGAGTATCTGCCGGATCATCGGTTGTGCCTATAAAAGCAACATTGCTCTTTTTTATAATACCTCTGACACTCATATCCTTGTTCTTGAGTTTTTCGCAGGTGATGTTCCATACCTCTTCGGCAGTGTCCCCATTTAAAACACCCTCATAGCCGAAATATCTTTTAAGCTCAAAGTGACACCAGTGATACATAGGGTTGCCTATTGCCTTGGGTAAAGTTTCGGCAAACTTTAAAAATTTATCCTTGTCGCTTGTGTTTTTGCCTGTGATATAATCTTCACTCACGCCGTTGCTTCTCATAAGACGCCACTTGTAATGATCGCCGTAAAGCCAGAGCTGAGTGATATTTTCACTTTGCAGGTCTTCATAAATCTCCTTGGGGCTGACATGGCAGTGATAGTCAATTATGGGCAGATTTTCTGCAAAGCCGTGATAAAGCTCCTTTGCCACATCAGTGTCAAGAAGAAAGTCTTTCGTCATAAACTCTGTCATAATAAAAGTCCTTTCTTTTCATATAAGAGAGGGATTTAACCCTATAATCCCATTATGATATTATATATATTATACCTCATATAAAATACAATAGAAATTGCACAAATTGCTTGACTTATTGCTAATATTGCTCTATGATATTAAAGAGGTGATTCTATGCAGGTTTTTGACCCCAGACAAAGCATGTCGAGCAATACTTTTGAGATTTTCCACTACCGTGATGCCAAGTTTGAAGGCGTACCCGTACATCAACATGACTTCTATGAGGTCTATTTTTTCATAGGCGGAAATGTGGAATATTCCGTTGAAGGCAAGAGCTATCTTCTTAAGGAGGGCGACTTGCTTCTCATAAATCCTCTTGAGCTTCATCAGCCTCGAATCGGCCCTGATCAACGCTCCTATGAGAGAATTGTTTTGTGGATAAACAAAAACTATCTCTCACACCTTCAGTCAAATAATACCAGTCTCACACGCTGTTTTGACAATACAGCACCGAATCATACTAATTTATTACGTCTTTCGCCAAGTCAGCAGAAATATATTGCTACGAAGCTCGGTGAACTCATAAACGAAATCAAAGAAAACAACTACGGTGCCGATCTTGCTTCACAGGCTATCCTTGTTCGGTTTTTAGTTGAGCTTAACAGACTTACAATGACAAGAGAAAAAAGAGAAGACAACACTAAGGCTATCTCCCCTATTATAAGTAAAATTCTTGATTATATTAACAGTCACTACTGTGAAAAAATCTCGCTTGCCACCATAGCAGATGAGTTTTTCCTCAGTAAATATTATCTTTCCCACTCTTTTACGGATGTTGTAGGCATATCTGTAAACAGATATATCACATTGAAAAGACTTATTAACGCCAAACAGATGCTTTCAAGCGGAATAAAACCTACCACTGCTGCCCTTCATTGCGGATTCAGTGACTATGCAGGCTTTTACCGTGCCTTTACGGCAGAGTACGGCATAACGCCTAAGCAGTTCGCACTGGCAAATACCCGGGATGAAGCATAAAAAAACTGCATCATAAAAAACTCCACCTGAACCGAAGAGGAACAGGTGGATATGTTTTTTTGCTTAAGGATTATTCGATAGCTTCAAGTCTTACTCTGAATTCCTCGATCTTTTCCTTTGAATACATCTTTGAAAGAACAGCCATACCCATGTTAGGTGTGAAGCCAAGGCTGAGAGCAAGGCTCTTCATGGGGTGGTTAACGATTTCAGGGCAGAGATCTTCAACGATTTCCATAACCTGAGGATCCTTCATAAGTACGCTGAATTTTGTGTCGAATGAATACTTTGACATAGTGATATCTCCTTTATAATATTATTTTATTATTTATGCATTTTTGCCAAGCTCAATGCCTCTTTCAAGAGCCTTCATATTAAGCTCAAGAATTTCGGGCTTCTTGGTCTTGAATTTTTCTTCAAGGCTTGCTACGAAAGCTTCCTTGCTTACGATGTCTGTTGCACCGATGAGTGCACCGAGAAGAACAATGTTAGCAACCTTTACATTACCGAGTTCAAGTGCAATATCGTCAACAGGTACGCTGAGAACCTTAACATCATCTCTGACTTCTTCATTAACAATTCTGCTTGAGTTGAGAACGAGAAGACCGCCTTCCTTGACATCCTTTGAGAATTTTCTGTAAGCCTGCTCATTCATACAAATGAGAGTGTCGCACTTCTTGGTAAGAGGTGAAACGATATTGTCATCGCTGATGATAACAGTACATTTTGCACTGCCGCCACGCTGTTCGGGGCCGTACTCGGGAAGATATGTGCTGTGCTTTGACATATCAATTGCAGTGTGAGCGAGCATGATGCCTGCGCTCATGATACCCTGTCCGCCTGAACCTGAGAAAACAAATGACTTTTTCATTATGCTTCAGCCTCCTTATCCTTATAAATGCCGGGCTTGAAGTAAGGTATTGTGTTTGTGTTCATATAATCAAGTGTATCAAGAGGATTCATGCCCCAGTTTGTGGGACAGTTTGTAAGAAGCTCGATAAATGTGAAGCCCTTACCTGCCATCTGCATTTCAAAAGCCTTTTTGATACCCTTCTTAGCATCCTGAACACCCTTAACTGAGTTAAGAGCATATCTTGCAACAAACACGGGAGCCTCCAACACGGAAATAAGCTCACACATCTTGAGAGGATAGCCTGTTGTAAGAGCGTCTCTGCCGAAGCGTGTTGTTGTTGTCTTCTGACCGATAAGTGTTGTGGGAGCCATCTGACCACCGGTCATACCGTAGGTCTGGTTATTAGCAAAAATAACTGTGAAGTTTTCACCTCTGTTGGCTGCGGACATAATTTCAGCAAGACCGATGGCAGCAAGGTCACCGTCACCCTGATAGGTGAAAACAAGTCTGTCGGGAAGACAACGCTTGATACCTGTTGCAACTGCGGGAGCTCTGCCGTGTGCTGAACCGATAACGTCACCTCTCCAGGAGTAAAGGTTAAGGGCTGAACAACCAACTGATACAACGTTGATAGCGTTGTCTGCCTGCTGCAATTCGTCAATTACATCTGCAACAAGTCTTGTTGCGAGAGCGTGCATACAGCCGGGGCAATAGCCTGTTGCCATAGGCATAAGTGATGCCGGTCTTTTATACTCTGCCATGATTATTCTCCTCCCTTTACGATTTCTGCAATTGCATTATAAACGCCTTCATCATCAAGGAGCATACCGCCGCTTCTGCCATACTCATGTACGGGGCAGCGACCCTTGACCTGAAGCTCAACATCTTCACGCATCTGCGCGGGAATTGTCATTTCGATGTCGATTACGCCCTTGACCTTGCTGTAATCGAGATTATCAAGGCTTGCCTTGGGGAAGGGATAAAGTGTGATAGGACGCACCATACCAACCTTATAGCCTTCTTCACGAAGAGTGAGGATAGCTTCCTTCGCAACTCTTGCTGCAATACCGTATGCTACTACTACGTACTCAGCATCGTCAAGCATAAACTCTTCAACCTTGGTGTCAAGCATTTCCCACATTTTGTACTGCATTGCCTTACCCTTATTGAGAAGCTCAAGTGCAGGCTCGGGAAGAATGGGAGTAATCATATGTGAATCTGTTCTGCCGTCAACTCTTGCAAGACACCATTCCTCTGTGTTTTCAAAGGTGGTTTCCTTCATTTCGGGAAGCTCAACCTCTTCCATAATAGCACCGAGGCAACCGTCCATAAGAATCAGAACAGGATTTCTGTATCTTTCAGCATAGTCCCATGCATTGTAAGTGAGGTCAACTGCCTCCTGAAGTGTTGCGGGAGCAAAAACCATAGCTCTGAAACCGCCGTGGCCAAGAGCCTTTGTTGACTGAAGATAGTCAGACTGTGCAGGCTGAATTGAGCCAAGACCGGGACCACCTCTTGAAATATTAACAATAACTGCGGGGAGCTGAGCTGATGCAAGGTATGAAATACCTTCAGCCTTAAGGCTGATACCGGGGCCTGAGGAGCTTGTAAGGGCTCTCTTACCTGTTGCTGCTGCACCGTAAACCATATTGATTGATGCAACTTCACTTTCACCCTGAACAAATGCACCGCCTACTTCAGGAAGTCTCCATGAAAGGTATTCGGGAATTTCATTCTGAGGAGTAATGGGATAACCTGCGAAGAAACGGCAACCGCCGCGTACTGCAGCCTCTGCAATAGCTTCACAGCCCTTCATAAATCTCTTTTCCATTTATATGCTCCTCCTTTCTCAGGCTTTATCTGAGGAAACTTCAATTGCTCCCTCAGGACACATAAGTGCGCAGATAGCGCAGTTTATGCAAGCGTCTTTGTTTGTCATTACAGGATAGAAGTGACCTTTTTCAGATCTTTCCTTACCCATTTCGAGAATGTGCTTAGGGCAGAACTTAATGCAATAGCCGCAGCCCTTACACATCATATCATTGATGCTAACCATAAGTCAGAATCTCCTTTTTCACCGTCACTGCGAACGGCTTATTTGTTTATTTCCTTACCGACAAAAGCATCGGATAACAGACCTATTATATCACATTAAACTCCACTTGTAAATAACAAATGGAGTTAATGTGTTTTAAATATTATTTAATTAGTCTTTAATTTTTCTTTCAGCTCTTGCCTTTTCAGGATCTGCAGCTGTAAGCTTCATAAAGTCAACCTTCATAAGGGGAGTTTCGGGAAGAGCGTCCATGAAGATAATATCTCTGGGTACATAGAACTTGGAGAAGTTTGCTTCAAGTGTTTCGCGAATCTGCTGCTTGTAAGCTTCTTCATCGCCCTTTTCCTTAAGAGTAGCGTAAAGTCTTACCATACTTCTTTCGTTTTCCCAACCCTGAACTGCACAGCATTCTCTGATGAAGGGAAGATCGCCCACAACTCTTTCCATATCTGTGGGATATACATTATAACCTGAGATAATGATAAGTCTCTTCTTTCTGCCTGAGAAATAGAAGTATCCGTCATCATCCATATAACCGAGGTCACCTGAAAGAACCCACTTCTTGCCGTTTTCGTCGGTGTAAAGACCGTAGTCCTCTGCTTCGCCTTCCATATAGTAGCCCTGCATGATTGTGGGACCTGAAATAGCAAATTCACCGATTTCACCGTTGGGAAGTCTCTTGTGGTCATCGTCCCAGATTTCAACCTCTACGCCACGGATAGCCTTACCGATTGAACCGCGTCTGAAGTCAGTGTTTGTGTTGGTACAGCAAACTGAGGCAATTTCTGTAAGACCGTAGCCCTGACGAAGACGACCTGTTGCACCCCACTTTTCAAAGTATGAGTTATACTTCTCAATGAATGACTCTGAAATATCGTCACCGCCACAGAACATAAGTCTGATATTCTTAAGGTGGGGACCGTCAAAGTGCTTGTCCTTCATAAGCTTTTCAAACATAAGAGGAATACCGCCGAAGCCGACAACCTTATTTTTACGCATAAGCTTTGTGAAGATTTTAGCGTCAAACTGCATCATGGGAATAATTCTTGCACTGTTGCACATTGCCATGTGGATACCGATGCAAAGACCGAAGCAGTGGAACATGGGAAGCACGATAACTTCACACTCGTTACCGGGATCGTGAATTTCGTCAATATCGGAAACACGCCATGTAAGCTCGTTGATAGCTCTGTTTGTGAGCTTGATTGTCTTGCTCTTACCGGTTGTACCGCCACCGTTGAGGTATGCGCAGACATCATCTGCATTATTGATAACGGCCTCAGCGCCGCGATGCATCTTGATAGCATCCTTATAGTATGTAGCTCTGTTGTATTTGGGGAAAATCTTCTTGATGAGACCCTCGCCTACCTTACATCCGAAGCCCTTGATACCGCCTGAATAGTCTGAGCTGTTGCAGACGATGCAGGGAAGACCGCTGTCGTTGATGGTACCGATATGGTCTTTTGCAAGAAGGTCAAGAACCATAACACCCTTTGAGTGAACGAGCTCCAGCTGCTCCTTGAGGAATTCTGTAGCCATAAGGGGATGAACAAAGCTTGTGATTACGCCGATTTTATTGAGAGCATAGAAAGCTACGATACTCTGAACTGTAGTGGGCATAAAGATTGTGTAAACATCGCCTCTCTTAAGGCCGAGTTCTTTCTGGAAATAAGCTGCAAGACAGTCAATATCTCTGAGCATTTCCGAGCGCATATACTTCTCATCAAAATGCTGCATCATATAGAAGTCGTCATAGATTGCTGTACTGTCTCTGAGATACTCAAAACAGTTTTTGTTTTCGGGTGAGTTTAACATAATTTTTTCTCCTTAATATGAACTTTCGTAATTATGGCTTCAATGCCCAAATTACATTTACACTATTATATCATCTTGTAACTCTTTTTTGTTAACTAATTTGATTTTTAAAACTAAATTCTTGTGAATTTTGTTAATTAATTATTAATATTAAAAAGCATATTATCTACCATACACAAAAAACAGGATAATTTTTCTTAAAATCTATTATTATTAACAACAAACTGTTGCAAGTTTCCCTTTAAGATGTTAATATATTTTATGAAAAATAAACAGGCTCGACCTGTAAGGAGGATTTATATGAAAAAAATCATTTCACTCATGCTCAGCATTCTTATTGTCTTTTCCCTTTGTATGCCTGCAGCAGCAACCTTCGGCAAAGACATTATCAAAGTCAGAATTGTTGTTCCAAAAGACTGGGAAATGAACATCGGTGACAGCAGAACTGTTGAAGCCGTGTTTGATGGCAGCGTCACAGACAGAGTTCTCACCTGGACAACCTCTGACGAAAATGTGGCAAAAGTTGACAAATGGGGCAGAGTTACAGCCCTGGGTGAAGGCACGGCAACAGTAACTGCCACTCTTTCAGACGGTAGCTTTTCAAAAGCAGAGCTGAAAGTAACCGAGACCTCAACTAAGCTCACAAAAACCAACAAAAAAAAGCACGATTATGCTCTCGGTGCCGAAGCAGAAGGCGACGCACTTCAGAAAATCGTCACCCGCTACGGCAAGGACTCTGCCGATGTGCCTGCTTTTGTGAAAGAAGAAAGCAAGTACGCCGAAGCAAAAACTGCAGTAACTGCCGACGGCGCAAAGTGGGAAATCACAGCCTACGGTGTTCTTCGCACACACAGCAATGCAACCAATGAGCGTGACAAAGAGCAGCGCTTCATGGGCGACAGATATTTTTACACTAACGACAGTGAAAATGTTATTGCTATCTTCTCAGACGGCGGTAACGGCATCTGGACTGTTATGGCAGATGGCTACACCCACATTGAGCTGACAGAAATCAGCGGTACTGACAAGGCTGCAATAATGAGCGAAAACTCACAGAAGTATGTTGCACGCCGCGGTATGGTATCAAACTCATATTATAACGGCAGTCAGTGGATTCCCAATGAATCAGACAATGACGGTCTGTGGACTTCAATGTACGGCGCAGGCGAGCTTATGCGCTATGCTGTGCTTCGTGATGACCCCACTGCAACACCCGAGGAAATTGAAGAAGCTAAAAAGACGGCTTACCTCTCAACAGAAGCAGTGCTTTTCCTTACATATGTTTCAATGCGCTCAGGCACAACAGAAGGCTATGTAAGAGCCCAGAGAAACGGCAATGTTGCCGACCTTGACCTTGGCAAATACTACACAAGTGAAGCTCTCACCGTAGGCGGTGACTACTCACAGAACATCCCCGGCGAAAGCCCTGCAGACGCTTTCAAGAAAATGAACACAAGGTATATGTGCTTCGGCGTGCGCTCATATATTATGGACGAGAAAAACCTGAGCCTCTACAATCCTTCATCCTGGTCTGACCCCTCACTTGTAACAGATGTGGAATATGAAAAAAGAACCCGCCTGCTTGACGGATTCATCGCAAGAACATATTCACTCAAGCAAGAGGGTAACGATGTTGGCGGTAATGTTCACTGGGTACACAACGGTGACGGCACCGCTACGGCAGTATCTACAAAGAGTCCTGACGACAACGAATATCTCCTTCACGGCGAAAACTACAGAGGCAAAGTCACCGACGCAAGTGTTGAAATTCCTCAGCGTCTTTGGGATGACCTTATCGGCTCAGGCTATGACCTGACAGATGTTGTCTATAAGGGCGACACAAGCTCAGACGAGGTTATCGGCCACCTCTTCATCTATAAGATTGCCTATGATATTTTAGGTGCAGAAGACCCCGAAATGAAAGAGCTTATCACAACTACTGTTGAGAAGTTTGCTCAGCACTTAGTTGACAACAGCTACTGTCTTACAGAGGCTACAGGTCAGCCGACTACATGGGGTAAATATAACAGAGCTTATCTTCACAACGGACAGAATGTTGGCGGCGGCGCACTTCAGGCAGCAGTCGTTCTCAGCGCATTCAAGCTTGCAGCCTATGTAACGGGCGATAAGAAATGGGAAGACGAATACCGAATGGCAGCTCTTGACCCTGCATATGAATATGCTGAGGTTATGACACAGTATTGGGATCGCTACAAGATGGCTATTCTCGAATATGCAGCAAGCGCCTCCCCCATTATTTCCTTCATCATCAGACCCTTTATGGAAACAGGCATCATCAAGGTTATCTACCGTATGATTCTCAACTACTCCGATGAAGAAATGGCAATGCTCGCCTTCTATATTCTCTTCCAGATGGAAGATGACGAGGAGCTTCTCTCCTACTACAGAGAGTCCATTGACCAGTGGTTCTACTCAATGAGCCTTAGCGAAAATCCCTTGTGGTACTATATCTATCAGCTCGCTTATCCCAATGAGGAAAAGACAGACTACTACGGCAACAGCCTTATCGAAACAGCATCCTGGTCACTGTCAAGACATCCCATTGATATGAGAAAGTATTCAGCCACAAACAAAAACCGTGACGATGTAAGAGAGCTTGACCTCGAAGAAGACTGCGGTATTGACGGCACAAGAGTTCTCAGCTATGACCCGAGCGTAAGAATGCCCTGGTTCCATTCAAGCGACAACGAGATTATCAAGGTTATAGGCATTATCCTCAGCGGTGCAAGACTCAAATGGAGAGTTGCGGCTCCCGATGAAAGAGCTGTTCATAAATTCAACAACTCAACCTATGTTCTTGAAGACCACCATTCACCTAACAGTATGGAAGGCTCAACTACATACACTCTCCCCTATTGGATGGGAAGATATCACGGAATGCTTAAATAATTATTTGCGACCCGTTGAACCGAAGCCGCCTTCGCCTCGAAGGGTGTCGTCAAGCTCATCACTGAAAATATAATTTGCAGTAACAAAGGGAGCAATTATCATCTGTGATATTCTCTCCCCCGGCTCGACACACTGTGCTTCGGTGCCGTGGTTGTGGAGTGCAACCATAACCTCGCCGCGGTAATCTGCATCAATAACGCCAACCTTATTGGCGGGAGCAAGACCTCTCTTTGATGCAAGACCGCTGCGCGCGTACATAAAACCTGCATAGCCCACGGGAATCTGGAATGCCAGACCCGTGGGTATAAATTTTGTTTCACCGGGCGCAATTGTCACAGCCTCATCAAGAGCTGCATAGATATCGGCACCTGCCGCAAAATCACTGCCGTAGGTGGGCAGCTGCGCGTTGGCTCTGAGCTTTTTTATCTTAACATCGAATTTCATAATATCGCCTCCTGAATTTATGCAATTATCATATCAAAACGCAAAAGAGGTGTCAAGGCGGTACGCGAGGAAAAATAAACAAGCGGCAGGTTTTATCCCGCCGCTTAAAGTTTTATTCAATATGTTAATCAGGTTATGCGCTGTTTTCAATCGATGTGATTATGCAGCGTATTCCATTTTGAAACCTTCGTTTCTGTAGCCTTCAAGACTTGCTGACAAAGTAATTCCGGCAACCTTTGCGGTACCTTTGCCTGCGACAGGCATGTTGACATCATATTCGATAAGTCTGCCATTTGCATCTGTTTTTGCAGTGATTGTTGCACCGGGATAAACAATTTCAGCTGATTTGATTGTTATGGGATCAAGGTCAGCCACCTCAACATAAAGAGTATCGGCAACATAATCGTGCTGAAGGTCCATTCCGTAATAAAGTTCACCATCAATATACTTTACACCTGTGGTATAATCACCGTCATAATAAGCTGCTTCTTCGATAACTACAAATCTATAGTCTGTTGTACCGTCGGCATTTACTGTTTTTGTTGCCTCAGCAAGTCCTGCAGGATAAAGCTCTGTGGGCTGAACCTCATAGGCATAATCGCCTGCTACATAATAATTGGTTGTGGAATCGTCAATGAGGAAATTCTCAATAATTCCGTTAACAGTATTCTCCATAACGGAAGGAACATCACGGACCGTAATACCCACATCTACAATCTTGGTTATTGCAACAGGCTCAGGTACTACTTCTCTGAAATTGTAGATAAGAGCATTGAACTCATCGCAGAGTGCCTGAGCTTCTTCGTCACCTGCAAGAGTTGTCTGATTGCCGTCGGGAATGAAATCGGCATCCGGGTCAAGAGGTGTATTCGGAGCATAGTCACCTGTTTTGAAAATTCTTTCAAAGAAATCTCTGATTTCATACAAGAACATTTCGATTCTGTCTCTAAGATCCTCAATAAACGCATCCCATCTGTCAAAGATAGTTATGACGTCCTTGTCTTCCATATCCTGAATAGCATCGTAGTAGCCTTCGTAATAGCCCTGCTCATAGCCATCCCATTCGCCATCATAATAGCCATCATCATAAGCGTCATTATAGTCCTTGTCTTTATATTCATCCTCAGCGTCTTCATAGCCGTCCCAATAACCGTCCCAGTAGCCGTCATCATAGGCTTCTTTTTCCTCGTCGGTTTCATAGTCGCTGTCGTCATAGTAGCTGTCGTCGGTTGTGGTTTCCTCATCTGAGGGTGCTGTTGTAGCTGTTACGTCCTCAGAGGGAGTTGTAGTGGGTTCAGTTGAGGTTTCGTCGGTTTCAGGTGCAGCCGTTGTTGAAACAGCCCCACTTGCCGTTCCGAAGGTCGGGGAGACAATATCACCCTCAGCAGCAGCTACTGAAAAGCTGCTGAAAAGCAGAGCGATTACAAGCATCAGGCTTGCTGCGATTGTCATTTTTTTGTTTTTCATAATTTGGTTCTCCTTTTTCTCCTTTTTATTTTAAATCTTACGATTTAATTTACGCATAAGTAACATTATATTCCTCTGTTATTTCAGCGTGACAGCTTGCATTGAAAGCTATCATAGCTGCCTTACCTGTGAAAGTGGCATCAACAGGTATGCTGATTTTGATGGTTTTTGCATTTCCCTCATCATCAAAAATAATGCTTGCTGAAGTTTCGGGATATGTTAGTTCCGCCTGAATTATGTTGACAGGTCCGAGCTCAAGTATACCCGGGTTCACGGGCTCAATCACGCTTGAATTGAATATGGGATTATGTATAACCGTTCCGTCAAAAATTGAGGTTTCACTGATGAGATTTAAGGTTATTGCAGTGACTTTTTCTGCATATGCATTTGAAAATGCAACCGAGGAATATACTCCCTCTTTTGTTAATTCTGCATTTCTGCCAAGAGGCTGAATGACATCAGTGATTTTTCTGCCTTCGGTATCAACGCCGTTTTCAAAAATGTAGGTTGTTTTTGTTGTGCCGGATATACTTTCAGCTATGGGGGTGAGAATTGATTGAATAACCTGGGCAGGAACATCAATCATTTCAATATTCACAGTTCGCTTTTTTTCAATAGTAACTTTATCTTTGTAAGCCTTAAGACCATTGATTGCACTGTTGTAGTAACTCTCGGCAGAATCGGCTAAAGTCGGCACAGCAAAGTGCTCACCGCAAATAGGGCAGTCCGCCTCAAAATATACAAATATTCTTGCTATGTACCAATGGAAGAGATCTGCAATTTTTTGAAAGAAGTTTTTGTCTTCTGCGTTGCCGAAATCATAAATTTCTACGAGACCGTTGTAGTAGTTTTCTTCATACACATTCACCGCTGAGGCAGGTACTGTTGCAACGGAAACAGCAATAATAAGTGACAGAATCAATGCCAAACTCTTTTTAATTGTACCTTTCATAATTACTCTCCTTTCATAGACACTTGTCTTGTTAATATTATATTCTTATTTAACATATTTGTCAACATCATATAATAACAAATATATTGCATCTCTATGTTAAAGCGATACAATAAAATCAACCGCTAATCCTGTCATTTTCTCTAATCTGCGGTTACATTTAAAAAAGGGCTTTATATCTTGGAAATATTATGCTATAATGAAAGATAGAATATTATTTCGGAGGGATTTCCTATGTTTAATAGAGAAAAAGTTACCGCTGAGGTCATTCAGTGGATTAAAGACTGGTTTGAGGTTAACGGCAAGGGCTGTAATGCAGTTCTCGGCATATCAGGCGGCAAGGATTCAAGCATTGTAGCTGCACTGTGTGTAGAGGCACTCGGCAAAGACAGGGTTTACGGCATACTTATGCCCAACGGTGTGCAAAGCGATATTGACGATGCACTCCAGCTTGTAAATCACCTTGGCATTAAACATTACATCTGCAATATCAAAGAAGGCTACGATGCTACGGTACAGTCACTTATTGACAGCGGAATAGAAATAAGTGAGCAGACTAAAATCAACCTTGCCCCACGCCTTCGTATGACAACGGTCTATGCTTTCTCACAGAGCCTTAACGGCAGAGTTGCCAACACCTGCAACCTCTCTGAAGACTGGGTCGGCTACTCAACACGCTACGGCGATGCTGCTGGCGATTTCAGTCCCCTCGCAGGCCTGACAGTGCAGGAGGTAAAAGAAATCGGCAAGCATCTCGGCTTACCCATCAATCTCGTTGACAAGGTACCCTCAGACGGTCTGTGCGGTTCAACAGACGAAGACAAGTTAGGCTTCACCTATGCAGTGCTTGATAAATATATCCGCACAGGTGTATGCGAAGATGAAAAAACAAAAGCACGCATCGATTATCTCAATAAGCTCAACGCCTTCAAGCTCAAACCTATTCCGGGCTATTTCCCCGATAAAGATTTACTTTAATATAAAAAGTGAGGAATTAAAAAATGGCTAAGTTTTCACTTCAAACCGTAAAAGACGAAATAACCGGCCACTGGCACACAC
The DNA here is from genome assembly GCA_045637065.1 of Acutalibacteraceae bacterium. Lineage (GTDB taxonomy): Bacteria > Bacillota > Clostridia > Oscillospirales > Acutalibacteraceae > UBA6857. The sequence continues at coordinate 13,539 of JAZTYQ010000087.1, read as the reverse complement.
CCGCCGAGAGCAAATACATTTCATATAAGGAATTTGTTTCCTACTCTGTGGGTGGCATAGGTGTCAACACTATCAATGCTCTTTTCGGATATGTTGGTCTGTCTGCCAACTGTCTGCTTTTAGGTTCTGCTTACGGCATAGCACCTATGGACCTTGCCCTTATGTCTCTTATAATGAACATTCTGAATCTTATTAAAACACCCTTTATCAGCATGCTCATTGACAACACCAATACAAAATACGGCAAATTCCGCCCCTATCTTCTTTATACGGGCCTGCCTGCAGCCATACTTCTCACCGCAATGGCATTCGTACCCACGGATATAAATTACACTCTTAAATGTATAACTCTCTGTGTGATTTATTTCTGTCTGATGATTTTCCAGTCGCTTTATGCACTGGCATTCACATCTCTTGCTCAGGTGCTTACGCCCAACTCTCAGGAAAGAACTTCCCTGCTCTCCGTAAGCCAGTTTATTTACAGCCTCGGACCTTCAATAGTCAACATTCTTCTCCCAATTCTTGCAGGTCTTTTCAGCGGCGGTATGACAGGCTTTGCTGCATACAGAGTGCTTTTCCCTATTTTCTCAATAATCGGCGTGCTTCTTGCTATGATAACCTTCAAGGGTACGGAAGAAAAAATTATCGTTCCCAAGGATTATGTTGCCAAGGTTAAATTTATCGACGGTATCAGGCAGATGAAAAACAACAGATATTTCTGGCTCATCACCTTCTATAATGTCCTTGGCTGTATGAAATACGGCATCGGCAGCATACTCGCCTGGTACTGTGTCTATGCTATAAAAAGTGACACTGCCCTGGGAATTATGAATGCTGTTATCGGCACTGCTTCAGTACCCGGTATGCTTTTGGCTCCCCTGCTTGCAAAGAAAATAGGCAAAAGAAACTGCCTGCTTGCATTCAATATTATGAGAAGCATTTTCTGTGTGCTTATGTTCTTTACTTCAGACAGCCCTGTTATTTTCCTTGCCTGTCTTTATCTTGCAACCCTTGCCGTTGGCGGCGACGGTGTTATCACCACCTCAATTACTGCCGACGTTTTCGATTATCAGCAGTGGAAAACCGGCAAGCGCCTTGAAGGCTTCATCACTCAATTCAGCGGTATGCTTGTAACTGCAGCATCTATGGCAACAGCACTTATAAACCCCTGGTTCTATGAGCGTCTCGGTCTTGGCAACGATTACAGCGTGCTTTATGAAGAAAGCATAAGAACACCCATATTCAATGTTCTTATTGTCACCTCACTTATAAGCTGCCTGCTTTGCATAGTGCCTATGTTCTTCTATAATATGAACGATAAGAAGATGTCAGAGATTATTGCAGAGCTTAAAGAAAGAGCAAAGGTAGAATAAAAACAAAAGATGCGGTCATGGAAAAATCCACGACCGCATTATTTTATTAAATATCATTTATATCATAAGGCGTTCTCTGATAAACGAAATAGTTCAGCCAGTTGGTGAACATAAGCGTACCCACATTGCGCCAGGTAATAATCGGTTTCTTTGTGGGGTCGTCATCAGGGAAGTAATTATAAGGCACCTTGATGTCAAGCCCTCTTTCCTTGTCACGAAAATATTCCTTTGCAAGAGTGTCGGCATCATATTCACTGTGACCCGTTGCATAGAAGTTACGGCATTCAAGGTCAGACACAAGGTGAATGCCTGCCTGCTCTGAATAGGATAATATCTGTAAATCCTTACAAAGAGCAACATCGTTGAAGTCTATATCGGTGTGTCTTGAGTGAGGTACAAAGTAAGTTTCGTCAAAGCCTCTCATAATGGGATGATAAAGGTCCAGGGGCTTATGAGGGAAAACTCCGAACATCTTTTCGGGAAGCTTATGCTTGGGTATACCGTGGTGGTAATAAAGGCCTGCCTGAGCACCCCAGCATATGTGGAAAGTGGAATAAACATTGGTTTTTGTCCACTCAAAAATCTCACAAAGCTCATCCCAGTAGTCAACCTCTTCAAACTCCATAAGCTCAACGGGCGCACCTGTTATAATCATACCGTCATACTTTCTGTGCTTTATCATATCGAAGGTATAATAAAACTTGTTCAGATGGCTCTGCGAAGTATTTTTGGAATGATGTGTTGCCATCTGTAAAAACTCAACATCCACCTGAAGTGGCGTGTTACTCATAAGTCTGAGAAGCTGAGTTTCTGTTACTATCTTAGTTGGCATAAGATTGAGAATAAGTATCTTAAGGGGACGGATATCCTGACTTTTAGCACGGGATTCCGTCATAACAAATATATTTTCCTGCTCAAGCATTCCCCTTGCAGGAAGTCTGTCATCTATTTTAATAGGCATATTTTCACCTTCTTTTCAGTAGTTATTTAAGTATAACAAAAAAGCTTCATCTTTTCAAGCCTCACATAAGATTATCGTCATATATGGCTCTGATACCACCTATACACTTAGGTCTCGTTCTTGCAAAAGTAACATTTGCAGAGCCGATTTTATTTATGCTCAGTCTCAGCGGTACTGCAACATGCTTCAGGTGCATTCCTATAAAGGTAAGACCTATATCCATTCCCCCATCGGCTTTGACAAATTCAACTGCTACGGGGGACACAAAGTTTTTATAGCAGGTTGTTGCAAAGCTGCCGCCGGCTTTGGGCTGAGGCACAACATTTACAATTTCAAGGCAGTGTTTTTCGGCGTATTCCTTTTCGATTATGATTGCTCTGTTGAGATGCTCGCAGCACTGAGCCGCAAGATATATGCCTTTTTCTTTCAGTACGCCGTAAATGCCTTCAAAAACTGCTTCTGCCGCTTCGAGGGAGGAACCGTGTCCTATTTCACTGCCGACTATCTCACTTGAGGAGCAGCCGACTACAAGCAAATCCCCCGCTTTGAGATTTGCTTTTTCAATCAGCTCCACAGTTGCGAGCTTTGCCTGATAAATGATATTTTCCATAAAATCACCCATTCCAATAATAACCCTTACAGTTTAGCAGAAAAAATAAGACTTTTCAAGATGTATGCCCATAAAAGTTACGAAGGCACCTCACAAGGAAGCGCCTTCGCATATTATTTTAAGTTAATTACTCCGCTACAGCGTTTCTCTTGGCGTTGAGTTCTTCAAGAAGCTTTCTGTGGCTTTCGTTTGTGATTTCATACTTTCTCATGGGGATAACTGAGATGAAGCATGTAATTGCCGCCGGAATTGTAATAAGGAAGAACATACCGAAGCGGTAGGGTTCAAACTCGGGAGCGGTTGCAAAGAGGAAATCCTCTTTTGGTGAAGCTGCAAGTGCTTCGTTACAAGCTGCAACTGCATCTCCGCTGAAGCCTACTGCTGCAAATACAATACCCTGAATAAATGAAGATACACCTGCGCCGAGCTTTGTGATGAAGCTCTGACCTGAGAAGAATACACCGTCGGGACGGTAACCTGTACGGTGTTCGTCATAGTCAACACAGTCTGCAATCATAATTGACTGAATAACCGAGGAAGCACCTACGCCTGCGCCTGCAACTGCAAAGAGTACAGCCATAATTGCAATCCAGTGCCACTTATAAAGACCTGTGCCGTCAATGAGATAAACAATAAAGAGAAGAACGAAGGGAATTGCGCCTACGATACTTGTAACGTTATAAACCTTACGTTTTTCAAGTTTTTCACACATCTTGGGTACAACTGCCATAGCACCGAACTGACCGATGAACATAGGGCCGCCGAGAAGCATCATATAAAGCATATAGTCCTGACCGTCACCGCCGTTGTCACCGAAGTAGTATGAAAGAAGTGTCATGGCAACAAGACCTAAAATCTGCATAGGAGCCTTGATAACACCTGAAATGAGAAGTCTTCTGAAAGGCATACAGCCCCACATAATCTTAACATTGTCGATAAAGCCCTTAGCCTCGTCTGAGGGCTGCTTAACTCTTTCCTTGGCATAAGCTGCACACTGGAAAGTAATGGTACCCACAACAGTGAGAACAACGGTAACGATAATAAAGCCGTATTGCAGACCCTTTGCCTGTGTCATACCGTTTTCTGTAAGCTTAGCACCGACAGTCTGTGATATGGGAATGATTGAAAGCATAATAACGCCTGCGCCGATACCACCTACGATACGCGCATAACCAAGGAGCTTTGAACGGTCTTTTTCGCTCTCTGTCATAAGTGCAGTGATGCCCCAGATAGGAATATCACCTGCTGTGTAGGTCATACCCCAGAGTATGTAGGATATACCTGCCCAACCGATAATGATTGCATTAGTTGTGGTTGAGTTAGCGCCTGAATACTGACCGTTTACGAAGGTAAGTATTGTCGTTACCATAATTATGCCAGGCACAAAGAAAAGATAAGGACGGCATTTGCCCCACTTTGTTCTTGTGCGGTCAACGATAGTACCCATCATCGGGTCATTAATTGCGTCCCAAACTCTTGCAACGCCCATAATGATACTGATAGCCATTGCAGGAAGGAAGATAACGCTTTGGAAGTAGAAAGCCATACCTGTGCCTATAATGTTATAGATCATATTCTGACCCATAAGACCGACAAGGTACATGTTACGCTCTTTTTTTGTGTAAGTGTTCATAACAGTCTCCTTTTTTGTTTGATAAAGACATTATATCACACTTTCAGGAAATGGGGTTATAGAAAAAACAGGCGGATATTTGGTCAAATTGACGAAAAGTGTATTAGTCATTGATTTTTCACCAAGCCTCTGCTAAACTTAAACTGTCTCAACCCAAGCGTCGAAAATAACACAAAGGAGGACTACTCAATGAAAAGTTTTTTCACGGTACTAATTGCCTTTATCACTGCCCTGACAACCGTTATGTCAGGTGGAGAACTGGCAGACGAACTTGACAGAAAAGGCTCTATTCTCGGTTACAGTAAAACCCACACAGTACAAAAAGAGCTGCCCGATCTTTATGCAGATGAAAATGGTGACTTCACCGTTCTTCAGGTCAGCGACACCCACTTCACAACAGGCATCACCTTCTGCGACCTGAGCCTTATGAACAAAATCAAAAACCTTGTGAACAAGTATAAACCTGACCTTGTTTTCATCTCAGGCGATATGATTGACGACGGCAATGACGGCAAATTCAACAAAGCTTATGTCCTTCGCACCGTAGCAGAATTTTTTGAAGAAGCTGACCAATACTGGGCTTATGTTCCGGGCAACAATGACAACCAAAGCTACGGCACAAGTGAGGACATAACCGCATATCTTCTGCAGTATGAACACTGCCTGATCTCAGATGAACCTGAAATTTCAGGTGGCGCACAGTACAGCGTTGATATTGTTGACGAGGACAAAACCGCCCACTCACTGATTTTCCTTGACAGTATGGACTATGACAACGAAGACCCCGATCACACCTACGGCTACATTCACGAGGATCAGGTCAACTGGTGCAAAGAGGAAATTGCAAGTAAAAAGGCAGAAAATAGCAGTGTCACCATCAGCGTTATGATGCACGAAAACACCCCCAACTTCGACAACGCAGCAAAAAAAGGCAAGGCTTATAAATTCGGCTTCCCCGAGGTGCTGCCTGCAATCAAAAGCAATCAAATTCCCAAAAACAAGGCTCTTGACGATGTTCTCACAGAAAGTGGCTGTGTGGGACTTGTGACTATCGGTCACGTACATCCTGCAACTGCACAGTGCAGCTTCTATGAAGGCACATATTATCACATTGCGCCTCAGGCAATTGTGGCAAGCACCCTTATCACAATTCACACAAGAGAAGACAATGTCAGAGATATGTACGACTTTGACAGCCTTTACTATTAAACAAAAAGCACAGAGGACACCTGTTCCTCTGTGTTATCTTTTGCTCAATTATTCTTCGATTTCTTCCTCGTCTTCATCAATTTCAAGGATAACATCCTGATTTGTGAAGAACTTAATTTTGTTTATGGGAGTGCCGAGGACCTTATCGCAGCTGGCGCTCAGAGCGCTCATAAGGTTTGATTCGATAACGGTGTTGATCACTGCAAAATCATAAAGTACCTTGAGCTGAGAGGCAAAAAACTCAACATCCTTGTCTTCAAAGAAGCTGTCCTCAACCTCGCAGACAGTGACGCCTGTGAGAGCCATATCCTGGTCATAAGCCTTCTTGTTGACATTAAAGCACTTCTGCATGATATTCAGCATCTGCTCCTTTTTGCCGCTCTTCATAGCATTGTTGATAGCGGTACTCTTCATCTGCAGTCTGAATGAAAGCTTGCAGGTTTTAACAATAGCATTTGCCAGCTTTACAAGGTCAGGATTGATTTTTTCGGGGATAAAGATTTCCCCTTCCTTCTTATAAAAATAAGCCATTTTACATTCTCCGTTCTTTTGTCGGCAGTGTACCCTGCCGTGATTTTTAGTTCGGTATATTTTAGCAAGTTTTGCTGTGTTTGTCAATAATAAGTCTTATAAAAAAGCTCCCGACAGCCGTCAGGAGCTTTCATATCTTATTCACCGTATAAAGCTTCTCGTATTCTGTCGGGATAGTCTGTCATAAGAAGGTCTGCGCCTGCACCTGCGAGATGCTTTGCATCCTCAGGGCTGTTTACCGTCCAATACTGCACTGAAATCCCGTACTTATGAGCATAATCTATAAAGTCGGTTTTACCTAAGTTTGCAATAAGCAATATACCGTCATCCCAATAATAAGGCATCTGCAAACAGTCAAACTTTATTTTTTCACCGCTGAGGTCTTCGTTTCTTGTATATTTGCCGTAGAAATCAACAATTTCAAATGGGTTTGATGATCTGCTGATTTTGCCCTCATAATGCTTGTCTATATAATATGAAACATCGGGCCAGAAACTTGCAACTATAACACGGTCGCCGAGGTCATATTCATTCATAAGCTCATAAATACCGTCAACTATCTTCGGCGCCCAGGGATGAGGATATTTAACCTCAATAATATATCTGTATTTTCCGGGTGCTTCTGTTTCAACACACTCAAAAACATCTTTAAGCGCCGTCATTCTGATGTCATCAGGGATATCCTTTCCTCTGAGACCTCTGTAAGGATATTCTTTTTTTGTTTCCGTTCCTGTTTCTGTTTCTGTTTCAACCTTCATTTCAAAGTTTTCACCCATATTAAGGCCACGGAGTTCTTCATAGGTTTTCATAAAAACGGGAGTATTCTTTTTGCCGAAATACTCAGCGCTGTCACTGAGTTCGTCAAGGAAGAGACTGTGATAAAGTACAACAACATCGTCTTTCGTCAACTGAACATCCATTTCAATTATTGCAGAATCATCCTGCGAATAAATAAGATTTGACTTTACTGCCATAAGTGTGTTTTCGGGAGCGGCGCCTTTGCCGCTTCTGTGTGAAGAAATTAAGGTACTTCCGTAATCGGGAAGAAAATAGTCGCCCGTATCTTTGTTCATAACCTCGGGAGTTTCAGTGGCAGGCGGAGTAAATGAACTCAGGCACATAAGACCCGCAATCACAAAAAGTAAAACCTTTTTAACAACGGTAAAATAAATACACCAGATTTTTTTAAACATAGCTGTTTCCTCTTTTCGTCTTAAATATCAAGCATTTCGTTTGCTATATTGGAATTATTATAACACTATTTTTTCAAAATATCAAGTATTCTCTGTATGTCTGACAAAATATAAAGCCACTCTATGAATCATAGGGTGACTTTCACGGCTTTTCGTGCTATAATCAAGGCAGAAAAACGGAAAACCTTAAGCGAGGTGATTATATGAACACACAGAAAACCGGCGAATTCATAAAAGCATTACGAAAAGAAAACCATCTCACCCAAGCTGAATTGGCGCAGAGATTAAACTGTACAGACAAGGCGATTTCCAGATGGGAAACGGGCAAAGGCCTCCCCGATGCGGATATGCTGCTTTCCTTGTCGGGAGTATTCGGAGTTTCAATAAATGAGATACTTTTAGGTGAAAGGTTCAGCTTTGTTGTTGCACCCACCGTCCCCGAAGAGCCACAGGGTAGCATAATCGAAGAAATCATATCCTCCACTGACGAAACCATTGTGGAGATACTCAAGGATAAGGAGCAGGAGGTCAGCAGCAGCAACCGCTCGGCTATATATGTTTTTGCTTTGTGCTGCGCAGAGATTTTACTGTTTCTTATTCCCTCCTATCTTCCCTTTGATCTCAGCTTCGATATTGAATTCGGAACATCATATTTCAGATTTGACCCGATATATATTCTGCTCATCGGCTCCTTTATAAATTATATTCTTGCAGGCTTCATCAAAGGTAGCTACAAATGGTTTTTCCCTGTTTTTGTTACACTGATATGGTTCTTCACCGACGATTATCCAGGCTTTATGCTGGCACACGGTCTTGCCTTCGGCATCCCGTGCCTGATAGTTATGGGCTTTATTTCATGGATGAGGTATCTGATAAAAAGGCGCAAGAAAAATTAAACAGAAAACCCTCTCTGCAATTTAAGCTACAGAGAGGGTTTTGTAATATAATTTATATCAAATTACTCAACAACACATTGATATTCATACACATATGCTACATTCATTTCAGAACTGTATGCAATGTATATAAATTGGTATTGACCGTCATTTTCGGGAACTTTTCCGAATTCAGATGTTTCTTTATTATAAAGCAGAAAAAAATCAGCAGGGAAATTAACCGAATCCTCAGGAATGATTTTGGTGAAAATGTCATTACTTCCCTTTTCCCATCTGCGGTCATCTTTCATAAACTCTTCAAAATCATTGGCCACAGATTCTACAAAACTGAGTGTTATAACAGTTTGCTTGCCACCGGAAATATCGGTTGTTTGATGATAATTCATTCCGACTGTTTGCGGAAATTCAAAGCCAAGTTGAGCCTCCATGGAATCGAGACTGTTACCTATATTCCCGAAAAAAGTCGGAAACAAACCGTAAACGAGCATTATTAACCCTATAATCACACCGCAGATAATATTTCTTTTGTTTCGTATCTTATTTTTATTAAGAAGAATTCCTGCAATAATTGAAAGCAAAGGTATAGGAAGGAAATAATGGAAATTTTTGAAAGCTTCCATACTGTCATAAATTGTTTCAGCATTCTCAGAAGCCATATCCAGTGAAATTGTTATTGCTATAAAAAGACTTATAAAGCAACCGACAAACAAAACATTTCCCACTGTTTTCAGCAAAGTGATTTTTGCGCTGCTTAAATCAGTTTTATGAGATTTGAGATTTTGACAGAAGTAACCGAGACGGGAAGTTTCTCCGAGAGAAGATTTTTTTATTATAAAGCTGTTTCTGTCTTTTAGTTCAAGGAAATAGCAAAACGGTGTTTCCCAACACTTTTCAAACTCATTGAAATATACCTTCTGAGTTTTAATTTCATCATCCGAATTTAAAACTCTTGCAAGAATATAATCTTGAAATACTTCGTAGGTATATTTTCTGCTACATACCAGTTCAGCATTCTTTTTAGTTGCAAACAATCCATGAATATACCTTGCAAGGTTAACACAGAAAAATATAAAAGCAAGAAGAAACACAAAATAAGAATTCTGTTCCTCGGATGTGTCGCTAAAGGTAACAAATATTGAGAAGAAAAGCAAAAACACCCATAGCACCAGCTTTTTAAGTAAGGGCAAGGTGAATATTTTATAGATATATTTCAGTTCTTTTTTGTCTAAAGAAAAACAGTGTCTTTCTAAAAACGGCTCATAATTATCTTCTGTAGATGTTTCAGACTGGTGTAGATGATCCGATTCTGCGACTTTAGTTTCTTCATATGTTAAAATAGAGTCAATGCTCACGCCGAAAATTTCCTTCAATCTTATAAGATTGTCAACGGTGGGGGTAGTCTGGTTGTTTTCCCACAGACTTACCGTATGTCTGCTGACAAGAAGCAGATTTCCCAGTTCTTCCTGGGACATTTGTTTTTCTTTTCTTAATTGCTGTAATCTTTCACCGAGTGTCATATGTCAGCACTCCTTTCTTCAGTCTATATGATAACTTATTTCGCCCCAAAATGCAAGCACAGACTACTTGCAGATGTCAAGCAGCGCTTGCACAGGCTCATGTTCTGCAACTTTTGGGTAATAGCTTATAAATCAACCACACACCAAAAGCTATAATGATATATCTGCTTTGCCGATATGATATATTTGCCCCTTGTCTTAAATGCAAACAAATGCTATAATACCCCACAGAAAATATGAAAGGCGGCTGCACTATGCTCAAACTTCTCAACAAATTTATCACTATCGTTCTCGTGCCCATTTATTTCTGTGTCCTGTCCCCCACTCATCCGATCATCGTGCTGTTTAATCAGCCAAAGGAGCTTGTTTCCCTTTCAGAAAACGGCATAGGCTCAGCAGAAGACCCTGTTTATCTCACAGCACACAGAGGCGTTCATGCTCTTGCCCCCGAAAACTCACTCCCCTCTTTTGAGGAAGCTGTTAACCACGGTTTCTACTCCGCCGAGTGTGACATTCGCCTGACCAAGGACAACAAGTGGGTGGTTATACATAACCAAGAAGTTGACGGCAGATTCTGCCAGTACGGCAAAGTGAAAGACTATACCCTGGAGGAGCTTAAAACCTTCAGCTATATGTGGGGCGCAAACCTCTGGAAATATAAGGATATGCGCATACCTACCCTTGAGGAATATCTTGATGTTTTCGTTGGTACCGACACAAGACCCCAGATTGAGATAAAAGAAGAAAGCTGCGATATGCTGGAAGATGTTGTTGCCGCAATAAAAGACAAGGGTCTTACTGAAAAGGCAATCGTTATCTCCTTTGATATGGAGCATCTTCGCACCGTTTATGAGCTTGAACCCACTATTGAGCTGTGGTACCTGACAGATGAAATAACACCCGAAATTATCACCGAAGCAAAGTCACTGTGCGACAACATGTGGCTGTCAGCCAGCTTTGAGAAAAACACCAAAGAAAGCATTGAACTTGCTCTGAGCGAGGGCTTAGGCGTTTCTCTCTGGACTGTAAACACCTTGGAAGACGCAAAGATGCTCTATGACATGGGCGTAAGATATATGGAGACTGATATTCTCTGCAATTGAAATAACACATAATAAAAAAAGATAAGGGGCTGCACGCGCAGCCCCTTTAATTATGCAATCTTATTCACCTAAAAAATATCTGCCATAAGCGTCTGCTGCCTTGAGAGCTGCACAAACCTTTTCGGGAGTTACTTCAAAAGGCATATTGTGAAGTGTGTCACCCTCTGCACAAGCTGCGGTAGCAACCGCCATAAGCTTTTCATCAGTAACCTCTGTGATACCCAGCTCCTTGAAGGTTACGGGAAGTCCAAGCTCAATGCAGAAGCCTACAATGCTTTCAAGCTCATCGCCGTCAACATTTTCAAGCACAAGCTGAGTAAGAGTACCGAAGGCAACCTTTTCACCGTGATACATATGATGACATTCGGGAAGAACTGTAAGACCGTTGTGAATTGCGTGTGCGCCTGCAAGACCGCCGCTTTCAAAACCGATACCGCTGAGAAGTGTGTTTGCCTCAATAACCTTTTCAACAGCCTCAGTGCAAGCCCCTGCTTCAAGAGCAAGCTTAGCCTTTACGCCCTCAGCCATAAGTGTGTCAAAGCAAAGTTTTGCAAGTGCCATAGCTGCACATGTTACCTTGCCACCAGCGCAGGTACCTGCATCTTTAGCCATAACGGCTCTCGCCTCAAAATATGTAGCAAGTGCATCGCCCATACCAGAAACTGTGAGGCGAGCAGGTGAAGCAGCAATGATGTCTGTATCCATAAGCACCATATTGGGGTTAGCGGGAAGGAAAAGGTACTCTTCAAAAACACCATCGTCAGTATAAATAACTGAAAGTGCGCTGCAGGGAGCATCAGTTGATGCAATTGTGGGGCAGATAAGCACGGGAGTTTTGCAATAATATGCCACTGCCTTTGATGTGTCGAGAATCTTACCGCCACCGATACCGATTACCAGGTCGCAGCCCTTTTCCTCAACAATTTTAATAAGACGGTTGATTTCATTCTTTGAGCATTCGCCGTTGAAGTAGTCAAACACAAGTTCAAAATCCTGACCTGCAAAGCTGCTTTCAACAGTTTCACCTATTCTCTTATAACCTGACTGTGTGATAAGCACAAGAGCCTTTTTGCCGTACCCTTTAGCATAGTCATAGAGTTTTTTCATTTCGCCTGCACCCTGAACATATTTGCCAGGGCTGATAAGAATTTTTGCCATAATTATTACTCCTTTAATTACATAAGGCTGAGATAAAGTTCTTTGATTTCTTCAACGCTTGTGTCTCTGGGGTTACCGGGACGGCAAGCATCATCAAATGCAGACTGTGAAAGGAAGTCGATATCCTCTGCCTTAACAATTTCCTTAAGGTCAGCAGGAATACCAACATCTGCTGAAAGCTTCTTAACTGCATCGATAGCAGCCTTTCTTGCATCCTCGAGGCTCATTGCATCTGTGCCCTCAACGCCCATAGCCTTAGCAATATCTCTATACTTTTCACCCGTTGCGGGAGCGTTATATTCCATAACTGAGGGAAGAATGATAGCATTTGCTACGCCGTGAGGTGTGTCATAGAGCGCACCGAGAGGATGTGCCATTGAGTGTACGATACCAAGACCTACATTTGAGAAGCCCATACCTGCTATATACTGGCCAAGAGCCATACCTTCTCTGCCCTCTGCTGTGTTTTCAACTGCACCACGAAGGCTCTTTGCAATAATTTCAATAGCCTTGATGTGGAACATATCGCTCATTTCCCATGCGCCCTTTGTGATATAACCTTCAATAGCGTGAGTGAGAGCATCCATGCCTGTAGCTGCTGTAAGTCCCTTGGGCATTGAAGCCATCATATCGGGGTCAACAACTGCAACAACGGGAATGTCATGCACGTCAACACAAACCATCTTTCTGTCCTTTTCAGCATCGGTGATAACATAGTTGATAGTTACCTCTGCTGCGGTACCTGCTGTAGTGGGCACTGCGATAATAGGTACACAGGGATTCTTTGTGGGAGCTACACCCTCAAGTGAACGTACATCAGCAAATTCGGGATTAGTGATGATGATACCGATTGCCTTTGCAGTGTCCATTGATGAGCCGCCGCCGATTGCTACAATACAGTCAGCACCGCTTGCCTTGAATGCCTCAACACCTGTCTGAACATTTTCAATTGTGGGGTTGGGCTTGATGTTCGAATAGATTTCATAGGGGATTTCTGCTGCATCGAGAATATCGGTTACCTTCTTTGTAACCTCAAACCTGATAAGGTCAGGGTCTGAACAAACAAAAGCCTTTTTAAAGCCTCTTGCCTTGATTTCAGTTGCAATTTCAGCAATTGCCCCCTTGCCGTGATAAGATGTTTCGTTAAGTACAAATCTGTTAGCCATAATTGTTACTCCTTTTCTTTGTTGGAGATTAATATCTCTTTGCCCATTTTACTACAAACAGGCAATAAAGGTCAACAGTTTCATTGTAAATTATTTTAACTGACACTTGTTACGATTTATTTCGACAGTTAATTTTTATTAATTATAAAAATGTTTCTCCCTCCCTTGAAAAGACCTTTTTTGTATAGT
>JAZTYQ010000086.1:0-8351 GCA_045637065.1 Acutalibacteraceae bacterium | reverse complement strand
CGTTCTTACCCGAACGCGTTTTCCGTAATAATGGCTGTCTCGGTTTCAAACACGCGCAGTCATTTACCTAATAAAATTACAATATTTTTGCAAAAAAGTCAAGTGCTTTTTATTCTTTTCCTTTAAAGATTTTATTTTTTTAGTGCCGCCTCTGCAAAATTTGATTTTTTCCACAAAAAAGAGCAGAAAAAGATGTGCAAGGTGACGAAACAAATTCGGAGTGCGGAATTCGGAATTGCGGGTGAGTTTCAACAAGGATAAAAATCTATTCCGCCGAGTGGTTGTCGCCTCCCTGCTAACCCCAAAACATTTGTTATCTGTTAACTATTCAATATTATCTGTTATCTGAAAAAACAAACCTCCTGCAAGGATGCGATTATAAATGAATCGACCTGCGGTGCATTATAATTCATAATTCATAATTCATAATTCATAATTATTACGGGGTGATATAATGAACTGCTGCATAACCGACCTTCGCAACAAAGAGGTCATCTCAGCTAAAAACGGATGCCGTCTGGGCTTCGTCTCCGATGTGGAAATCGATACCTGCTCAGGCTGCCTGAGCGCAATAATTATCTGGGGCAGAGGCCGCTGCTTCGGACTTATGGGCAGAGACGAGGATATAAAAATCTGCTGGAAAGATATTGAGGTTATAGGCGAAGACACTGTTATAGTCTGCGGTGATATATGCTGCCGTGAAAGGCAGAATGCCTCGCGCACCAAAAGGAATTTTATTGAAAACCTCTTTAAATATTGATAAAAATGGAAAATAACTATTGAAGTTTTATAATTTTTTTGGTACTATTTATATTGTATATGAAAATTAGTCATAGAAAAGGAGAAAGAAATATGGCAGAACTCAAAAATCAAGAATTACTCAGCAAGCTCTCTCTTGAAGAGAAAGTGGGCATCTGCTCAGGTAAGGATTTCTGGAACCTGAAGGCTGTGCCTCAGCTTGACATTCCCGAACTTATGGTTACCGACGGCCCTCACGGTCTGAGAAAGAAAAACCCCGAGGGCACTCAGGCTAATCTGAGCGACTCAGTACCCACAACAGCATTCCCCACAGCGGCAACCACAGCCTGCTCATGGGACCCCGAACTCATCTATGAAATGGGTGTTGCTTTGGGCGAAGAGTGCCTTCAGGAAAAGGTAAGCGTTATCCTCGGCCCCGGCGTAAATATGAAGCGCTCTCCCCTTTGCGGCAGAAACTTCGAATACTTCTCAGAAGATCCCCTGCTTGCAGGTGAAATTGCTGCCGGCTGGATTAACGGCGTACAGTCCCTTGGCATAGGCACATCAATCAAGCACTTTGCAACTAATTCTCAGGAAACTCGCAGAATGGCTGTTGACAGCGTTGTAGATGAGCGAACTCTTCGTGACATTTATCTCCCCGCATTTGAAATTGCTGTCAAGAAGGCCCAGCCCTGGACGGTAATGAATGCTTACAACAAGCTCAACGGTACCTACTGCTCAGAAAACAAACACCTTCAGGAAGAAATTCTCCGCGACGAGTGGGGCTTTGAAGGTATAGTTGTAACTGACTGGGGTGCAGCAAACGACAGAGTACAGGGTATGCTTAACGGCAACGAGCTGGAAATGCCCTCATCAGGCGGCTACAACGATGAAAAGGTTGTCTCCGCAGTTAAAAACGGTACTCTTGACGAGGCTGTTGTTGACAAGCGCGCAGATGCTATGCTTTCACTTATGCTTAAATCAAAGGCATCTCTCAAGGACGGCTACACCTACGACAAGGATGCTCACAATGACCTTGCAGCTAAAATTGCATCACAGAGTATGGTTCTTCTCAAGAATGAAGGCGGTATTCTTCCTCTTGCTGCCGACAAGAAAATTGCAGTTATCGGTGAAATGGCTCGTGCTCCCCGTTATCAGGGTGCAGGCAGCTCAATTCTTAATCCGCCCAGACTTACAGATGCTTTTGAAGGCCTTGAGGCTTGTGGCGTAAAGGCAAGCTATGCTCCCGGCTACGACAAGAAAAAAGACGTTATCTCCGAGGTTATGGTTGCAGACGCACGCAAGGTTGCTGCTGATGCCGATATCGTTCTTCTCTTCATCGGTCTTACCGAAGAATACGAATCAGAGGGCTATGACAGAAAGCATATGAATCTTCCCAAGTCACACAATAACCTTGTTGAAGAAATAGCTAAGGTCAACGAAAATGTTGTTGTTGTACTTTCAGGCGGTTCACCCGTAACAATGCCCTGGATCAATAATGTAAAGGCTGTTCTTAACGGCTATCTCGGCGGTCAGGCAAGCGGTACTGCTATTGCTGAAATCCTCACAGGTAAGGTTAACCCCTCAGGTAAGCTTGCTGAGACCTATCCCCTCTCACTTGAAGATGTAGCCTGCGCTAAATACTATCCCGGTACCGAGCTTCTTGCAGAGCATACCGAAGGAATTTACATCGGTTACAGATATTACGATTCAGCTAAGAAGGACGTTCTCTTCCCCTTCGGCTTCGGTCTTTCATACACCAATTTTGAATACAGCGACCTTAAGCCCAGTGCAGACAGCATAAAGGATACCGACACTCTCACTCTTACATATAAAATCAAGAATGTGGGCAGTGTTGACGGTGCTGAAATTTCACAGGTTTATGTAGGCGATAAGGAAAGCACAATCTACCGTCCCGCAAAAGAACTTCGCGCTTTCAATAAGGTCTTCCTCAAGGCAGGCGAAGAAAAGGAAATCACAATTGAGCTTTCAAAGAGAGCATTCGCATATTATAATGTAAACATCAACGACTGGCACGTTGAAAGCGGTGAATTTGACATCCTTGTAGGTGCTTCTTCACGCGACATAAAACTTTCAGCTACAGTTACTGTTCAGTCAACAGTTGATGCAGTGGTACCCGACTACCGTCAGAGCGCTCCCAGCTATTATTCAGTTGATGTTCAGGCTATTCCCGACAGTGAATTCGAGGCAATTTTAGGTCACGCTATTCCCGTAAGACAGCTTGACACCACAATGAAGCTCACCTTTGCAAACTCTCTGGGCGATGCAAAGCACACAAAGTGGGGCGGCAGAATCAACAATCTTATTAACAAGATTATGGACATGGCATTCAAGCCCGATGATCCCAATGGCGGTATGATAAAGGCTATGGCTCTTGAAATCCCCATCAAGAATTTCATCACAATGAGTATGGGCGTATTCTCAGAGGATATGGCTAACGGCCTGCTTCTCATTCTCAACGGCGACGGCGCAGGAAAGGGACTTGGCAAAATCCTGGCAGGCATTATTCCTGCACTCGGCAAGCTGCCCGCACTGCTGAAGTCAATCTAAAGCATCAGCGCGTTTTCGGTTGCTTTTTGTAGCGAGGACAAAGAAATTTTGGCGAAAATATAAAATCCATTATATGCCAACACAGGAGGAATTTAGCATGAAAAAAACCATCGCAATTCTTTTAACAGTGGTAATGCTCTTTTCAATGTTTGCTTTTTCAGCCTCGGCTATGCAGATTTTTGTTAAGACCCTCACCGACAAAACCATAACTCTTGAGGTTGAGCCTAACGATTCCATTGATGCAATCAAAGTAAAGATTCAGGAAAAAGAGGGCATAGCACCTGATAAGCAAAAACTGATTTTTGCAGGCAAGGAGCTTGAAGAAGGAAAAACCTTATCCGATTACAACATCCAGAAGGAAAGCACCCTTCACCTCGCTCTGAGAGAACCTGCCCTGCCTGAAGAAGCAGAGTGTGACTGCATCTGCCACGGTGAAGACGTGTTCGCATTCCTTATCAAGCTGGTCTGCTTTATTGTTTCGCTTGCAACACAGACACAATACAAATGCTGTGCTGACGCGTAAAACATAATATTAATCAAGGCAATCCTTCGGGATTGCCTTTTTTTGCTCCCGCAAAACAATGAAGGGCCAGCTTCATTTCATTCTCAGTAGTTCTAACTGTAACGGAACCAGGCAATTTGTAACTGTAAGGTGCGAAAAAGAGGTTGTTATATCTTATTTTTGAAGAATTTACGCTTTTTTGGGGTATAGATGCTCAACTCTATGCTGCATAGGTTGCTTTTCGTCGTTGCCGGATATAAAATAGCAATGTAAGGAGTGATAAAATGGATACAAACAAAATAGGTGCTTTCATAAAAGAACTGAGGATTTCCCGGAATATGACACAAAAAGAATTAGCTGAAAAAATAAACTGCACCGATAAAGCCATATCACGCTGGGAAACAGGCAGAGGAGTGCCGGAAGTGTCACTGCTTATGCCACTGTCAAAAGCTCTTGGTGTTTCGGTCAATGAACTGCTTATGGGTGAAAGATATATTGCTGAAGTGGCAGAACAAGAGGCAGACGGTATGCGGGAAATAATAACAGTGCCTGAAATTATAAGCAAAACCGACGAAACTATAGTCAGTGTTATTATGGAAAAGGATGAAGAAATAAAGAAACAAAATAAAAGCAAATGGCTGTTTATGATTCTTTGCTGTTTTCAGGTGCTTATTTTCTTTGTTATACCTACTCTCTGGCAAATGCATAAAGGTTGGGACGCTGCAGAATTTATGGTGCTTGCTTCTATGATAAATGCTTTTCTGGTCGGATTAATAGGAGATAAAATCAAGTGGAGCTTCCCATTTTTTGGCACTCTTATTGTGATTTCAGCCATAATATTCGGAGACGGAGAAGAAGTAATGGACATGGTCTTTTCTCTTTGGTTTGCCATTGGTGCAGCGCTGATAATGGCAGTGAGCTCGGTTATAAGATTTACAGTTATAATGATAAGTAAAAAAACAAAATAAAAACTGCGGGCAGATACTCACCTTTTCGGCAGAGTACGCCCGCAGTTCATAATTCATAATTCCTAATTCATAATTGAATTAGCCAACA
The DNA here is from genome assembly GCA_045637065.1 of Acutalibacteraceae bacterium. GTDB lineage: Bacteria > Bacillota > Clostridia > Oscillospirales > Acutalibacteraceae > UBA6857. The sequence goes on along the minus strand of JAZTYQ010000086.1, from coordinate 3,484 downwards.
ATAACAGTGCCGTCCATCTTGATTTCAACCTTCATACCGTCCTGAACATAGTCGAGGAATTCCTGTCCGAGGTTGTCAACAGCTGTGATAGAATCGTTTGTCCAAACGTCAGCAAGGATAACGCCTGCAGCTGCAAGAGAGTCGATAGGCTCTGAGAAAAGCATAGCTCTGGGATGAATGTTGAGAGCTGTTGCTGTGTAGATAACCATACCGCCGGTGGTTGAACCGATGGTCTTGGGAAGACAGAGAGCCTTACCTGTGATGTTTTTGCCGAAAAGGTCGGAGTTGTTCTGGTCAGAAACGATAGTCTCCTTCTTTCTTGCAAGAGCGCTCTTCTGGAATGATGCGAGTGTGTTGAAGCCCTGACGGGAAACAACTGCTTCTACTGTGCATTCGCCTGCGATAACGGGGCGACCCTTAAATTCTTTTGCCATAACTCAGATTTCCCCCTTTACTGCGATTTCACAGATTTCAGCATCTGTGTAGTATCTTGAAGTTGTGTATGTACGAAGCTTGTTTGAGTTTGTGATAACATTCTTCTTGCCGCAGAGAGGATTGTTCATATACATAAGCGGACAGATAGATGTCAGGTGAATACCCATAGCAACGAGCTTATTGTAGTTTTCCTTGTCGCCCGCCTTGAATGCTTCAAGTGTGTCGGGAGCAGTTGTCATAATTGTGTTCATGCCAACCTTTGACTTGCCCTGCTTCTTAAGCTCTGCTTCAAACTTAGCGGTCCATTCGCCGAGCTGAGCAAATGTCAGGTGAGGACAACCGATGAAGCAACGGTCAGGCTTGCCGTTGGGATCCTTCCACATAACCGGATAGGAAGCCTTAACTCTTTCAAGCTCTGCATCGTCGATAACATAAACCTTAGCAGCTTCATTGATAATTTTTTCGCCGAATTCGGTTGCTTCGGGAGTGAGGTTTTCAACGTGATAAAGACCTACAGCACCGTTTGAAGCTGTTGCAGCACCCATATCCTTGAGGTATGACTTGGTTGCGTCGTCAAGCTCTGTGCCGATGAACTTATCAAGGCCTCTGATGAAGGGTACGTCTTCCATTACCTTAAGACCGATAGCTGAGCCGAGAATCTGAGCCTCGGGCTTTTCGCTTGTCTTAACTTCGATAATCCACTTAGCCTTTCTGCCTTCGTCTGTGAGAAGGTCAAATTCGGGTACCTTGCCAAGAACCATACCGAAGAGCTCGATGATACCTGAGTTACGGTTACATCTTGCGCCGATAACTGAGTTAGCATAAACAACAGCTGAAGATTCAGCCCATGAAAGGATATCGCCCTTCTTTGGAGTGTTGCCTACATCGTCGAGATAGCAAGCGCAGGTGAAAGCGTTTTTGTCTTTAAGGCCGAGCTTTCTGAGCTGAGCCTCATATCTTGCCTGCTCACCGTAAAGAATCTTTGAGAAGATGAGCTTCTCAATAGGGTTGCACTTTACGTTTGCATAGTCAATGGGTCTGGGGTCAACAGTGAAGGGAGCCTTTGCCTTGAGACCTGCATCGATAAGCTCCTGAGTGATATTGAAAACAGGGCTGAGAACTGAAATACCGAAGCTTGTTACAAGGTGGCCGGGAGCAGTAACTTCAACGAAGCGCTTTGCGCCGAAGGTTTCACCGTAGAGAATGAGGGTTTTGATAACCTTTGCCATTGTTTCACCCTGAGCGCCGTTAAGTATGGCTTCTTCTTCAGGTGTGAGAATCATTTTATATTCCATGGGGATTACTCCTTTCGTAAGTTGTTAGATTTTCATAGCTACATCCCAAGCGCCCCAGATAACTGTTCTGAGGTTGCCTACAGCCTTAGCGTCACCGATAATGTGAACGTTCTTTGACTTTTCAGCAATGGGAGCAGGGTTATAACCTACTGACATGATAACTGAATCAGCATCAATCTTAAAGACCTTGCCGTCCTTATCCTTAACCATTACGCCGCCGTCAACAATTTCCTGAACACCTGTTTCGAGATGTACGGGTACCTTGTTAGCCTTGAAGCAGTCACGAAGGAAGGATGTGTTTGCAAGACAAACGCCCTTAGTTGTGATAAGGTCATCCTGCATTTCGATAATAACAGGCTTCTTGCCCTGAAGGAAGAGGTCATATGCAATTTCGCAGCCTGTGAGACCGCCGCCGATGATAGCAACATTTTCGCCCACTTCCTTGTTGCCGAGAAGATAGTCAACAGCCTCGATAGCCGTGTCTGCACCCTTGATGGGGATTCTCTTTGCCGTTGAGCCTGTTGCAACGATAATTTCGTCAGCGCCAAGAGCGTTGATATCCTTAACCTCAGTGTTCATCTTAACTTCGATGGGAAGCTTTGAAACTTCACGGATATACCACTTGATAAGGTCTCTGTCCTTCTCCTTGAATGAGGGAGCAGCTGCCGCAATAAATACACCGCCGAGCTTATCACTCTTTTCATAGATAGTAACCTTGTGGCCGCGCTTAGCAAGGAGGATAGCAGCTTCCATACCGCCGATACCGCCGCCGACAACAGCAACCTTCTTCTGCTTCTTAGCGGGAACGATTTTGTATTTCTTGCTCTGCATTGTAAGGGGGTTGATTGCGCAACGTGCAAGACCCATTGTATCGGGAAGATCCTGAGTGTTGTAGTGACCCTTAGATGATGAGAAGTTGAAGCAACCGCTGTGGCAGCAGATGCAGGGCTTGATGTCTTCAAGACGGTCTTCGATAATTTTTGTGATCCATGCTCCGTCTGCAAGGAACTGACGGGCAACACCTACACCGTCAATCTTGCCTTCAGCAATAGCTTCGGCACCGATGTCGGGTTCCATACGGCCTGCGCAGACAACGGGGATGTCAACAAACTTTTTAATATGTGCAACGTCGTCAAGGTTGCAGTTCTGGGGCATATACATGGGGGGATGTGCCCAGTACCATGAGTCATATGTACCGTTATCGGCATTGAGCATATCGTAGCCTGCATCCTGAAGGTACTTTGCAGCTCTTTCACTTTCAGCCATGTTACGGCCGACTTCTTCGTAGTCTTCGCCGGGCATTGCGCCTTCGCGGAAGCCTTTCATCTTTGACTCAACTGAGTAACGAAGTGATACGGGGTAGTCCTGACCGCAGCTTTCCTTGATAGCCTTAACAACTTCAGCTGCAAAACGGTAGCGGTTTTCAAAGCTGCCGCCGTACTCGTCAGTACGCTTATTGAAAAATTCGATTGCAAACTGGTCAAGCAGATAGCCTTCGTGAACAGCGTGAACCTCAACACCGTCAACGCCTGCTTCCTTACAGAGCTTGGCTGTCTTGGCAAATGCTTCGATGATTTCGTGAATCTGCTCTTTTGTCATTTCGGGGCAGATAATATCGGGTGCCCAACGTGCAGGCTGAGGGCTGGGACATGCAAGGTCGTGGCTTGTGTCGATAATGGGCTTGATGATTGCACGTGTAATCTTGTTTTTGTGAAGAGGTCCGATAAGCTCGGTGATTGCCCATGAACGTCCCA
>JAZTYQ010000085.1:0-13546 GCA_045637065.1 Acutalibacteraceae bacterium | reverse complement strand
AGGGAGTTCTCTACTCTCTTTATGAGATCGCGAAGCGAACCAAGAGAGCACTCAAGGTAAATGGTGTACTCTTCTCCTGCCTCGAAATAGAACTCAAACTCGGTTCCGTTTCCATCCTGGATATAATCGGACTGCCATTTCTTATCGTAATTGAACTGAATCTCAGCAGCCTCCTGGAAGGGAATCTGCGGAACAGTTCCGTAATCTCCGCCGGAAAGCTTTATGGTACGACATATGAACATACCCTCGAGTGCGTTCTGCATATAACGCATAGAAATCTTGTAAAGTCCGTTCTCGGAAACCTTAAACTTGTACGCAGCCCACTGACCTACCGTGCGGTAGCTGTTCTCACCTATTACGTTGTAAAGCTGAGAATTAGAGGAGATAGGATACGTCTGTGCCGAGGTGTTATCGTTGGTTGCGTAAACGGAGGAGTCCGAAACGAAGTCCGGGAACTCTGCCTCAAGGGTGATGATCTTACGATCGTCGTCATCCTTGTAAGAGGGAGCGGTGTAACCCTTTTCAGCGTATTCCTTCTTAACCTCATCGTAAGACTTAACTGCTTTTGCGCCGCTCTCAGCGGGAACGAGGGAAATATTCTTTACTACCATGGGCTCTCTCTCTGCCTCGAGAGTGATGGTGTATTCAATTCCCGCCTCGAAATAGAATGCAAAGTATCCATCGGTATATCCGGTGGAGTCCTGGCAATAGTAAGTATTCCAAGAAGGGCTCTGAACGATATCGGGAGCCATGGAGTTGTTGTTGATATCCTGCTTGATTCTGTAGGTGGTAACGGTCTTCATACCGTCCTTGACCTCGTGAACGTACTTGAAGTAACCGGACTTGTTGGTATCATCGTCCTTGATTACCTCGTACTCTACGTAGTATCCATCGGGCTCGTTCGTGCTAACGGGTGCGGAAACACCTACGAGGTTATCGAGGCCCCAATACTTAGTAAGATTGAGGTGGCCTGCCTCCGAGAAGGGAATGCTACCGTTAATGTAGAGCTTTCTCTCTATTGTACTTACGCTGCTCTCGGACGTTGAGCAATTATAGTAGTTGATTTTGATGAAATAGAAGCTTGCGGCTCCTTCGGGAATTGTAACCAACCAAGTTGTTTTTCCGGTTGCCGGAAGATAAAGCGAATCTTCGCTGTTAGCATCCCAGTCAAAAGACTCCCAAAATGTTTGGTCCGTAGCTTTAGAAGTTATACACTCCTCACTCTCCGTGGGCGAGCGACTTGACGCATATATGCGTATCAAACGAGGTGAAGCAGACCTCGTTATCGGTACTCGAAGTGCTGTTTTTGCGCCCGTTCGCGATTTGGGACTTATAATCATCGACGAAGAGCAGGAGCACACCTATAAATCCGAATCTTCGCCAAGATATCACACAAGAGATGTTGCCAAATTCCGCGCTCACAAGCATAGTGCTTTACTGCTGCTATCATCGGCTACTCCCAGTGTAGAGAGCTACTCCTATGCAGTGAAGGGTAAGTATTCACTTGAAACTCTCACTGAGCGTTACGGCGATGCTGTTTTGCCCGAAGTCAGCACTGTTGACATGAAGCAGGAAAGACAAAGAGGCAACAGATATAATCTTTCGTCGGAGCTTCTTGAAAGACTTGAAAAAAATCTTAGTGATAAAAAACAATCCATTCTTCTTATTAACAGACGCGGCTTTAACACATTTGTTGCCTGCGACAGCTGCGGCAGTGTTGTCAACTGTCCTTCCTGCAGCATTTCACTGACCTATCACAGTGCTAACAACAGACTTATGTGCCATTACTGCGGATATTCAGTACCCATGACTAAGGTTTGTCCCGAATGCGGCAAGGAAGATGTACGCTATGCAGGCTACGGTACGCAGAGAATTGAAACTGAGCTTGAAGCTCTCCTTCCCGAAGCAAGGGTGCTGAGGATGGATGCTGACACAAACTCAACACGCCACTCCTTTGAAAAAAATCTTATTGATTTCGGTGAAGGTAAGTATGATATAATGCTCGGCACACAGATGGTCGCTAAAGGGCTGAATTTTGAAAATGTAACTCTCGTTGGCGTTATCAATGCTGACCAGCAGCTGAATAATGACGATTTCAGAAGTCAGGAAAGAACCTTTGATCTGCTCACTCAGGTGGTGGGAAGAAGCGGCAGAGGAAAAAATAAAGGTACGGCTGTTATTCAGACGCTTACCCCTGAAAATCATGTAATAAAGCTTGCACAGTCTCAGGATTATGACAGCTTCTTCAAAAATGAAATCATTATAAGAAAGGCTATGGTTTATCCGCCTTATTGCGATATATGTTCTGTTTGCTTCACAGGTGAGGACGAGGTAAAAACACTCAATGCCTCAAAGCAATTTTTAACTGAACTTAAGGATAAGGTTGATAATGATTACAAGGGCGAAAAGGTTATTGTTCTCGGACCAATGCCACCAAGACTTTCAAAGGTGAATAATAAATTCAGATACAGACTTATAGTTAAATGCAAAAACTCAAAAAGATTACGCAGTATGATGTCAGAATTGCTCATTTCCTTCGGCAAAAATAAAATATATTCAGACATCACTGCAGTTATTGATATAAATCCCGAAAGCCTTATTTAGGAGGTAATTTATGGCTATCAGAAAAATTGTTACATTAGGCGATGAGGTCCTGAGGAAAACAAGCAGACCCGTTGTAAAATTTGATGAGAAGCTCTGGCAGCTTCTTGATGATATGAAAGACACTATGATTAAGGCGGACGGCGTTGGTCTTGCCGCCGTTCAGGTTGGTGTACTCAGACGTGCTATTGTTATAGATGTGGGTGACGGACTTATTGAACTGATCAATCCCGAAATCATTGAAACAAGCGGTGAGCAGGAGGGCAGCGAAGGCTGTCTGTCTCTCCCCGGCAGATACGGTATTGTAAAGCGCCCCAATTATGTCAAGCTCAGAGCGCAGAACCGTAAGGGTCAATGGAGATTATATGAAGGCACTGAGCTTAAGGCAAGATGCTTCTGCCACGAAATTGATCACCTTGACGGTATTGTTTATAAAGACAGAGAAATTAAGGAAATCACCGCCGAGGAGCTTCTTGGTGAAAGAAAGCAAGGAAAGGACGAGTAAATTATGCGTATAGCTTTTATGGGTACTCCCGACTTTTCTGTGGACTGCCTCAAAGCACTTGCCGAGTCAAAACACGAAATTGTAGGCGTATTCTGTCAGCCTGACAAGCCCGTAGGAAGAAAGCAGGAGCTTACACCTCCCGATGTTAAGGTTGAAGCCCTCAAGCACGGCTATACTGTTTATCAGCCTACCTCTCTTCGTAATGGCAAAGGTGTTGAAATTCTCTGTGAAATCAAGCCTGATCTTGTTGTGGTTGTGGCTTACGGTAAGATTTTGCCTGACGATTTTCTTTCATATCCCAAGTACGGATGCATAAATGTTCACGCTTCAATTCTACCGAAATACAGAGGTGCTTCACCCATTCACTATGCAGTGCTCAATGGTGACAGCGAAACAGGTGTAACGGTTCAGCAAATGGACAGCGGCATTGACACGGGCGATATTTTGGGAATTAAAACCTGTCCTATAGATATAAACGATACCACTGAAAGAATGTATGAAATTCTTGCCCCTCTCGGTGCTGAGGTGCTGATGGAAACCATTGACCTTATTGAAAAAGGCAAAGCTACGCCCGTGCCTCAGAATGAAGATGAAGCAACTCATGTAGGACTTCTTTCAAAGGATATGAGTGCAGTGGACTGGAGCAAAAGTGCTTTTGAAATTCACAATAAAATCCGCGGACTTTATTCCTGGCCGGGAGCGTCAACGGTACTCGGCGGAAAAACTTTGAAGCTTCACTCTTCGGTTTTATCTGATAAAAAGGGGCATAATATTCCCGGTGAAGTTGTTGATGCAAATGGCAAAATTATAGTCTGCTGCGGAGACAATAACTGTATAGAGCTTAAAACGGTGCAGCTTGAAGGCAAAAAAAGGATGGATGCAAAGGTATTCCTTAACGGTTATAGCCTTGCTGAAGGCACTGTATTAGGCAAATAAAAAGAAGGTGACAAAATGATCTGGTATGATTATTATTATTTGATATTAGTTGTTCCTGCAATTATTATTTCACTTATTGCTCAGGTTAATGTCAAGAAAACCTATGCCACTATGGCAAAAATAGGCAATAAAAAAAGACTTACAGGCGCTCAGGCTGCCAACAATGTGCTTCAGCATTACGGAATAAGAAATGTCAGAATTGAACAGACGCAAGGCAAGCTTTCAGACCACTATGACCCGAGAAGCAATGTTATCAGGCTTTCCCCTGAGGTATATGCAGGCACATCTGTTGCGGCGGTGGGTATTGCCTGCCACGAAGCCGGACATGCTGCACAGCACGCTGAAAATTATGTTCCCATAAAGGTGCGCAATGCAGTTCTGCCTGTTGCAAACTTCGGCTCTTCATTCGGTGTGCTTCTTGCAATCTTCGGATATGCCCTCGGTTTCGGATTCCTTGTTGATGTGGGCATTATCCTTTTTGCTGCTGTAGTTGTTTTTCAGCTTGTTACTCTGCCTATTGAGTTCAATGCAAGCACAAGAGCAATAAAGGTTATTGAAGGCACTGAAATGCTTTTTGAAGATGAAGTGCCTAAGGCGAAGAAAGTGCTTTTTGCAGCTGCAATGACTTATGTGGCTTCACTGCTCGTTTCAATAATGTCCCTTATAAGACTTATTCTCAGAACAAACAGAAGAAGATAATCAAAGGAAGTTTTATATGGCAAATCCAAGACAAATTGCCTTTCAGGCACTGCTGAAAACCGAAAAGGACGGGGCATTTTCAAACCTCGCCCTTGATGCAGTGCTGTCAAAATCAGACCTTGACACAAGAGATAAGTCTTGTGTGTCTAATTTGTTTTACGGTGTAATTGAAAGACAGCTTACAATTGACTATAATCTTTCTCTTTATCTTACGAAGCCTCTTAAAAAGCTCAAGCCCGAGGTGCTGACAATTATGCGTTCAGGTGCTTATCAGATTCTATTTATGGATAAGGTCCCTGACAGTGCCGCCGTAAATGAAAGTATCAAGCTTTCAAAGAAAAACGGTGCTTCCTATGCGTCAGGGCTGATTAATGCTGTACTGCGTAAGGTATCTGCAAATGGTCTGGTTTTGCCCGAAAATGAAAACTCAGCTGAATATCTAAGTGTAAAATTTTCCTGCCCCTTATGGCTTGCTGAAAAATGGACGGCAGAGTACGGTGAGGAGGACACTCTTCAGCTTCTTGAAGCATCTCTCGGCAGTGCCGACACCTATATCAGGGTCAATACCACTAAAACAACAGACATTGAACTTATTGATAAATTAAAAAATGAAGGCGTTTCAGTCGAAAAAACATATAACGAAAACACATTGAAAATCAATTTAAAAGGCAATGATATTGAGAAAATTAAAGCCTTTAAGGAAGGTCTTTTCCATGTTCAGGATATGGCTTCTCAGCTTTGTGCAAAAGCTCTCGGAGCAGCCGAGGGTGACACTGTATTTGACCTCTGCTCCGCTCCCGGCGGCAAGGCTTATACAGTGTGTGAAATGATGAATGACAAGGGCAGAGTGCTTTGCTTTGATATTTATGATAACAGAGTTTCCCTCATTCTTAAGGGCGCAAAAAGGCTTGGACTCAAATCCATTGAGGGAAAAACGGGGGATGCCTCTGTTTATAATGAGAGCCTGGGACTTGCTGACAGAGTGTTGTGTGATGTGCCCTGTTCAGGTCTTGGTATAATAAGACGAAAACCCGAAATTAAATATAAAAAAGAGGAAGACCTTGCTTCCTTGCCCGAAATTCAACTTGCAATAATAAATAACGCTTCACGCTATGTTAAATCAGGCGGCAGACTTATATACTCTACCTGCACCTTATCAAAAGCAGAAAATGAAGATGTATGCAGAAAATTCCTTGATGTAAGCAAAAACTTCAAGGCAGTGGGTGTTTTCTCTCAAGATGACGAATGTATGAAAACCCTGATGCCACATAAAAATGATAGTGACGGATTCTTTATAGCAGCTTTTAAAAGAGAGGACTAAAAAATGACAGACATTAAATCAATGAATCTTTCTGAACTTAAGGAAGAAATTGTTGCTATGGGCGAAAAAAACTTCAAAGCCGGTCAGATTTATTCCTGGCTGCATAAGCACGGTGCTGTCAGCTTTGATGAAATGACAAACATTTCAAAGGATTTTCGTGCAAAACTTGAAAAAAATTATGACATTTATACTTGTACTATTGAAAAAAAGTTAGTTTCAGTGTATGATAATACAGTTAAATATCTTTTCAGGCTCCATGACGGTGAACTCATTGAAAGTGTGGTTATGAAATATAAATACGGCTACACCATTTGTGTGTCAAGTCAGGTGGGCTGTAAAATGGGTTGTAAATTCTGTGCTTCCGGTATAGCCGGATTTGTGAGAAACCTCACTGCGTCGGAAATTCTCTCTCAGATTTACACCGCTCAGAAAGACCTGGACATCCGTATCTCTCACATAGTTATGATGGGAGTGGGGGAGCCGCTTGATAATTTTGACAATGTAATGAGATTTCTTACAATGATAAGCGATGAAAACGGACTTAATATTTCAATGAGAAATATCTCACTTTCCACATGTGGTGTTGTCAGCGGTATATATGAGCTCATGGAAAAGAAGCTTCAATTAACTCTTTCCATTTCTTTGCACGCTCCCAATGACGAAATAAGAAATCAGACGATGCCTGTTAATTCAAAGTGGAACATTGACACCCTCTTGAAAGCCTGCCGCGATTACACTAAGGCAACCTCAAGGAGAATTTCTTTCGAGTACGCTATGATAAGCGGTGTTAATGACAGTGACGAGTGCGCTATGGAGCTTGGTAAGAAGCTCAAGGGAATGCTTTGCCATGTTAACCTTATTCCCGTTAACTCGGTGAAGGAAAGAGACTATAAAAAAAGCAGTGATAACAGAATTGCCGAGTTTATAAAAATTCTTGAAAAATATGGTATCAATGTTACTGTAAGAAGAACACTCGGTAGCGATATTAATGCCTCGTGCGGTCAGCTCAGAAGAGGCGAAGGACCTAAGTAAAGGAGTGATTTTATGCAGATAGTCGGTGCTACAGATATCGGCAGGGTACGGTCAGCCAATGAGGACTGTTACGACCACGGTATGTTCGATGACGGTACTGCGTGGGCAATTGTCTGTGACGGTATGGGAGGAGCAAGAGGCGGTCATATTGCAAGCAGTCTTGTGCTGAGCCTCGTCGGCGATAAAATCAAAAAGTGCTATAACAAGCTTATGCCTGCATATTCGTTTGAAAATATGTTCCTTTCAACTATTACAACGGCTAATGTTATTGTTTATGACAGAAGCTTTACCGATGATGAGCTGAAGGGCATGGGTACTACCATTGCCGCCGCTATTATAAAAGAAGGCAATGCGTGTATAGCACATGTGGGTGACAGCCGTGTATATAAAATCAGCGGCGGAGCAATCAGCCGTATAACGAAGGATCACTCTCTTGCTCAGGAAATGCTTGACAACGGTCAGCTCACTCAGGAAGAGTTTGAAAACTATCCCAAAAAGAATATTATAACAAGAGCGCTTGGAGTTGAAGAAAATATTGACATTGATTTTGATTTCACTTCACTCAACGAAGATGAAGCACTCGTGCTTTGCTCAGACGGACTAAGCGGTCTTGTAAGTGACGATGAAATACTTGAAATTTATAAAAACAGTGATTTTGACTGTGTTTGTCAGAAATACATAGACAGGGCAAACAGTAACGGCGGACATGACAACATTACGGTTGTTGTAATGAAAGGGTAAGGTGATATTTGATGGAAAATTATGTAGGTAAGCGTCTGGACGGCAGATATGAAATTATGGAAGTCATCGGCGTTGGCGGCATGGCTGTTGTTTATAAGGCGTTTGATAATATTGATCACAGAATAGTTGCAGTTAAAATTCTTAAGCAGGAATATCTTGCAAACGAAGATTTCAAACGCAGGTTCAGAAATGAATCCAAGGCTATTGCTGTTTTATCTCATCCCAATATTGTAAAAGTATATGATGTTAGCTTCGGAGATGCAATACAGTATATTGTAATGGAGCATATTGAAGGTATTACCCTCAAGGAATATATAACACAGCAGGGTGTAATTAATCCGAGAGAAGGTATTTACTTTATCACTCAGCTTCTTCGCGCTCTCAAGCACGCTCACGATAAAGGTATTGTTCACCGTGATATTAAACCTCAGAATATACTTCTTATTTCTGACGGTACTATCAAAGTTACAGACTTCGGTATTGCCAGAATAAGTGAAAACGCCACAAGAACAATGACAGACGGTGCAATCGGCTCTGTTCATTATATCAGTCCCGAACAGGCTAAGGGCAGCATAACCGATTCGAGAACCGACCTTTATTCTGCAGGTGTTATTCTTTATGAAATGCTCACCGGCAATCTTCCTTTCCAATCAGACAATGCTGTGTCCGTTGCTCTTATGCAGCTTCAGAATGACCCTGTAAGCCCCCGCGAAATCAATCCTGCAATTCCCTTAGGTCTTGAGGAGATTATCATTAAGGCTATGCAGAAAAATCAGTTTGCAAGATATCAGTCTGCAAGTGAAATGATTGACGACATTATTGCATATAAAAATAATCCTTCCGTCACTTTCGGTTATAGCTATAAGGACGAAAGCGTTACACGCAAGGCTCCCGTTGATATTGAGCATGCACCCACCGAAACCTATATTCCTCATAAAGAGCCTGAAACCATCGAGCCTGTTGATGACAACGAATATGATGACGAGCTTGATTTTGAGGATAAAGGAAAAACAAAGACAATTGCCGTACTCTCCGGTGTTCTTGCAGCACTTATAGTTTTTGCAATTGCTCTTGTTGTGCTGTTTGTGCCTGCCGCCGATAAGCTGGATGTACCTAATCTTATAGGCCTTGATTTCTATAATGACGTCATGAGTAATGCTCAGTATTCTGAATATGCTTTCAATCCCATTATCGACGAAGACAGTGATGAACCTTCAGGCACAATAATCCGTCAGGAACCCTCAGACGGTAAAATTAAGAAGGGTTCTGCCATAACAGTTTATATTTCAGGTTCTGTTTCAAAAACCGCTGTTCCTGATGTTTACGGTTATGAGTCATCATCAGCAATTAACATACTCAAGAGTAAAGGCTTTGAGGTAGTCACAGCTAAAGAATACAGTGACGAAGAACCCGGTACTGTTGTAAGAACTTCTCCTGCGCGCAATGAAAAGGTAGAATCAGGCTCTGTTATTACTGTATATGTTGCTACAAATGAAGAGGTTGAGCCAGTTGATGTTCCTAATCTTGTGGGTCTGACAATCGCCCAGGCTAAAGAAAAGCTCAGTGAGGTCGGTCTTGTTCTTGACACTGCAGGCACCGAATACCGTCCCAGTGCTGAGCCTGCAGGCAGAATTATCGGTCATCAGTACATTGGCGAACAGGTTAAACCCGGCACAAGTGTTGCAGTTTTTGTAAGCACAGGTAAGCTTCCCGAGGAAACTACCGAGGAAGAAACTACAGATGAAACAACTGATGATGAAACAACAGAAAAGACAACAAAGCCCTCAACAACTAAGCGTCCCACAACTGAGCCTTCGACCTCAGAGCCTCAGACAACAACAGAACCCACAACAACTGAGCCTCAGGTAACAACAGAACCTTCAACCGAACCCTCCGCTCAGGAACCTTCTCAGGATGCTGGTACATCAGACGAGTTCGACGAACCTGAATTTGACGAAGGCTAATAGCTTATGATTAAAGAAGGAATTATTCTCAAAGGAATCGGCGGATTTTACTATGTTGAGACCGAAGATGGTGTTTTTGAGTGTAAGGCTAAAGGTAAGTTCCGCTCGAAGAAAATTTCTCCCTTGGCAGGCGACCGTGTAACCGTTACGGTAGTGAATGACAAAGATAACACTATTGACGAAATATCTCCGAGAAAAAATGCACTTATAAGACCGCCTGTTGCAAATATCGATAAGCTGATTATTGTTGTTTCATCGGTAAAGCCGAAGCCAAATACTCTTATTATTGATAAAATGACGGTTCTTGCCGAGAAAAACAATATTGAACCGGTTATTGTCATAACAAAAACCGACCTGCACTACGATGAGGAATTAGCCGATATTTACCGCAGTGCAGGCTACAGAGTATACACCTTTTCCCTTCAGGACCACAGAAATCTTGAGGAAATCAGGAATGAACTCAAGGGGTGTATCTGCGCTTTCACAGGTAATTCAGGTGTAGGCAAATCAACCCTTATAAATGCCCTCAACGGTGAACTGAATCTTGAAACAGGTGAAATAAGCGACAAGCTCGGCAGAGGCAGACATACAACCCGTCAGGCTGAAATTTTTCACGTCGGCGAAGGTATGGTTATTGATACGGCAGGTTTTTCGAGCATCGACTTCACTGCTGACAATGTTATTTTTGCTGATGACTTGCAGTATTATTTCAAAGAGTTCTCTGAAAAAATAGGGGAGTGCCGCTTTAACGGCTGCAACCACTTAGGCGATAAAGGCTGCAAAATTTGTGAGCTTGTAGGTGAAGGTGTAATTAGCAAAAGCAGACACGAAAGTTATGTTTCTATGTTTAATGAAACAAAGGACTTTAAAAAGTGGAATATCTGACTTATTTATCACAAAAATTTATTTTTTCCGTATAATGATATTGAGCTGAATAACGGCTTAATTATCTGTTACGGGGATGATAGCATGACCCACCACAGAGGGTGTCCAAAAGGTCTCGTCTTCACGGCTTTCGGAGCAGGAATATTGTTGGCACTTTGCTTTCCTGTTAAAATAATGCTGTTTATCCTTGCTGTAATGCTTGTAATTTTGGGCATAACATCTTGTCAGAGATAGCTTGGAGGTATTTTATGAAAGTTGTTGTTGTAAGAAGTCCTAAGGCGCTCAGAGGCATTTTAAAAGCAATATTCAAAATCAAAAATTAAGACAACTGAAAACATAAAAGCAGGTGGTCTTTGCCACCTGCTTTTTCAGGAGATTTTTTATGGAAAAACACATTGATGTTGAACGCAGTATCTACAAAAAGTACCGCAAAGATATTTGGAAAAAATTCATCGCCGGCATAAACGAATATGAAATGATCAAGCCGGGGGATTGTATTGCCGTTTGTATATCGGGCGGCAAAGATTCAATGCTCCTTGCTAAATGTATTCAGCATCTTCAAAAGCACAGTGACTTTCCCTTTGAGGCAAAATATCTTGTGCTTGACCCGGGTTATTCGCCCGAAAACAGACAGCGGATTATAGATAATGCCAAGCTGCTCGATGTGCCGATTCAAATTTTTGATGCAAGAATTTTTGACTATGTTGTGGATATTGAAAATTCACCCTGTTATATGTGCGCACGAATGAGAAGAGGCCATCTTTATAAAAATGCACAGAAGCTTGGCTGTAACAAGATAGCCCTCGGTCACCACTTTGATGATGTGGTTGAAACAATTCTTCTGAGCATGTTGTACGGTGCCGAAATTAAAACAATGATGCCCAAGCTTCACAGCACAAATTTCCCCGGCATGGAGCTTATAAGACCCCTTTATATGGTGAAAGAAGCTGACATCAGAGCATGGGTACGGTATAATGAACTTGAATTTTTGCAATGCGCATGCAGCTTCACAGCTAAGAATGAACAACAGTCAGATCGGGAACTGATGTCAAAGCGAAAAGAAATGAAGGAACTGATTTCACGCTTCAGACAGATAAGTCCGTATATTGATATGAATATTTTTAAGAGTGTACACAACGTTAACCTTGAAACAGTTATCGGCTATCACAAGGGTGATGATAAATATAATTTTCTTGATGATTACGATAAATAAAAAAAGCCCAAGCGGGCTTTTTATTTTTTGAAAATATGCTGTGTATAGGTCAGGCAAAGCTCGTCCACTCTTGCTTCGAGAAAGGAATATATCTCGTCCAGGTTTTCATTCGAACCGTTAATTGCATACCACTTAATCACACCAATAAATGCGTCAGAATAGAAGCTGGCAAATATTTCAGCCTTAGCCTCTGAGGTGTCGGGGAGAATCAGCAGGGTTTTCTCATAAATGAATCTGTTGACAGCCTTTGCAAAGGAAGTACCAAGAGAATAGACAAATTCATCTGAACATATTATTTCAAAAACCGCCTTGTTTGCTTTGATATATTCAAAAATCTGAACAATAAAGCTCATAAAGGATTCCTTGATATTTTCGGGAGAGGCATAGTTCTCGCTTGCCTTGAAGCCAATTTGGGATAAATAGCTTTCAAAGCAGAAATTGAGAAATTCGTTTTTATCCTTGAAATGCTTGTAAAAAGTTGCTCTGTGCACCTGTGCCTTATCACATATTTCAGATACAGAAAGCTCTTCAAAGGATTTCTCGGACATAAGCACAAGAAAGGCATCAAGTAACTGCTGATAGGTTTTCTTTACACGTAAATCTATTTTTTTCATATATATTCGATCCTCCGATTAATTTATTTCTTCATTATATCTGTTGAGTATAAACTCAGCTACGGCATCTTCGTCATTTGAACCGATAATACCCGTTGCTATAGATTTAAGCTCATCTTCGGCGTTCCTGACAGCATAACACTCGTCGGCAACCTCAAATAAAGGAATATCATTGAGATTATCACCGAAAGCAACAATCTTATCAATACAAAGCATTTCTTTAATTTGCTTTGTTCCCGTTGCCTTGGAAACAGCGGATGAAATAATCTCTAAAAAATAGCAGTCGGTATATGTATCTTTATAAAACATTGCCCGTGCGCCGGGAATATCAGATATTTCATCATAAATATCCTGCAACTTTTCTCGGTAATCAAGTGAAACAATATACACAAGGCTTTTGCCGGTTATTTCAACAGGCTTCTCACTTTTTATAAACCGCTTCGTTTTGCAGTTTATGCGTTGACTCACATAATCACGCTGATAATCATTTGCAATGTCACAATAATAAATATCAAGAACTTCTTCATTCTGAAAATATAGCATTGGTTCTACACAGTGTTTTCTGAATACGCTTATTATTTTTTCTGCAAGATTTTCAGGGATAGGATTGCTGTGTAATATCTTATTTTTACACGGGTCATAAATAGTAACTCCGTTCATAAGCACAAGTGGGCAGGGGAGTAATATGCCTTTAAACATCTCCGTTACTGTTGCATATGTTCTTGCAGTAGCAACACTGAATAGTACCCCCGAATGAGTGAGCTTATTTACAATTTCAGCTGAACGGTGTGATATTTCTGCTTTGCTGTTCAGGAAGGTGCCGTCAAGGTCGGTTATATATAATGTTTTCATATAATCTCCGTTCATTATTTATAATAAACATATTATAGCACTTTGTAAGATAAAAGACAACTGTAAAATTAAAATATGCTATAGTTTTAATAATAAATTTTTAGTATAAAATTATATTTTCTGCAGAAATCTATTGAAAAATCATTATAAAAGCAGTATAATAACTTCATCTATTCTGTGCAG
>JAZTYQ010000084.1:0-45811 GCA_045637065.1 Acutalibacteraceae bacterium | reverse complement strand
CTTATCATCTACTATCCCGTAAGAGTTCTCGGCAACAAGACCATCGTGACAAACGGTGACCAGACCGACACTATCTATGAGCTTATGGATAAGCAGATGACCTTTGAGCAGGCTCTTCGCACAAGAGAATTTGAAGACGACAAGCCTAACTTCACTCCCAGAATTTCAGGTATCATCCGTCTTGAAAAGGAAGGCATGAACTACGCTATGTCAATTCTCAAAAGTGCTGAGGGTGACGACAGCTCCTGCGAAAGATTTACCTATGCTTACTCAAATCCCCTTTGCGGCAGAGCAAAGTTCATTCACACCTATGATCACGATGCAAATCCCCTGCCCTCATTTGAAGGTGAACCCAAGACTCTCGAGCTTCCCGATGTTTCTATCGACGAGCTCACAGACCTTATCTGGGAAAACCTTAACGAAGACAATAAGGTTTCACTTTTCGTCAGATACATAGATATCGAAAGCGGCGAAAGCGAAACAAGAGTAGTAAACAAGAATAAATAATAAATCGGAGGATAACAATGAAAGAGTTTGAACTTAAATACGGTTGTAACCCCAACCAGAAACCTTCAAAAATTTATATGCATGACGGCTCCGAGCTTCCTATTGAAATTCTCAGCGGAAGACCCGGCTATATCAACTTCCTCGATGCCTTCAACTCCTGGCAGCTTGTTAAGGAAGTAAAGGAAGCAACAGGTCTTCCCTGTGCGGCATCCTTCAAGCACGTAAGCCCCACCTCAGCAGCAGTAGGCACAATTCTTCCCGAAAAGCTGAAGAAAGCCTGCTTCGTTGATGATGTTGAGGGTCTTGACGAAAGCCCCCTTGCCTGCGCTTATGCAAGAGCAAGAGGTACTGACAGAATGTGTTCCTTCGGTGACTGGGTTGCTCTCTCAGATGTTTGCGATGCCACAACTGCAAAGCTCATCAAACGTGAAATCTCTGACGGCGTTATCGCTCCCGGTTACACAGACGAGGCTCTTGCAATTCTCAAATTAAAGAGAAACGGCAACTACAATGTGGTTAAAATTGACCCCGATTACGTACCCGCTGAAATTGAAACAAAGCAGGTTTACGGCATCACCTTCCAGCAGGGCAGAAACAACTTTGAAATCAATGAAGCTCTCCTCAGTGACATCGTAACTAAGAATAAGGAGCTTCCCGAAAGTGCAAAGAGAGACCTTATCATTGCTCTCATCACACTTAAATATACACAGTCCAATTCAGTTTGCTATGCTTATGACGGTCAGGCTATCGGTGTTGGTGCAGGTCAGCAGTCAAGAATTCACTGCACAAGACTCGCAGGCACAAAGGCTGACACATGGCTTCTCCGCCAGGCTGATAAAGTGCTGAATCTCCCCTTCCTGCCCACTCTCGGCAGAGCCGACAGAGATAATGTTATCGATGGTTACATCAACAAGAATGAAGAAGATGTATGTGCTGACGGCAACTGGCAGAAGTACTTCACCTCACAGCCCGAGCCTTTCACAAAGGAAGAAATGGAAGCTCACCTCAAAACCTTCTCAGGTATCGCTCTTGGCTCAGACGCATTTTTCCCCTTCTCAGACAATATTGAAAGAGCATACCGTAGCGGCGTAAGCTATATCGCAGAACCCGGCGGTTCCATAAGAGACGATGCAGTTATTGAATGTGCAGATAAATACAATATGGTAATGGCATTCACAAAGATGCGTCTTTTCCACCACTAATACAAATACAAGGAGAACTAAATGCTTAACTACTTTAACGAACTCGAAAAATATGACAGTGAAGTCTTTGCCGCTTGCGATAAGGAGCTTACAAGACAGGAAACCTTCATTGAGCTTATCGCTTCAGAGAATATCGTTTCCAAGGCAGTGCTTTTAGCAGCAGGTAGTGTGCTCACCAACAAATACGCAGAGGGTTATCCCGGCAAACGCTACTATGGCGGCTGCCACTGTGTTGACGAGGTTGAAGACCTTGCAAGAGAAAGAGCTAAGAAGCTCTTCGGCGCTGAGCATGCCAATGTGCAGCCGCACTCAGGTGCAAACGCTAACCTTGCTGCCTTCTTTGCACTTCTCAACACCGGCGACACTGTTATGGGTATGAACCTTTCTCAGGGAGGTCACCTCTCACACGGCTCACCCGTTAACATTTCAGGCAAATACTGGAACATTGTCCCCTACGGTGTTGACGACGAAACAGAAATGATTGACTACGATAAAATGAGAGAAATTGCTCTCGAATGTAAGCCCAAGCTTATCGTTGTTGGTGCAAGTGCTTATTCAAGAGTTATCGACTTCAAGCGCTGCAGAGAAATTGCAGACGAGGTTGGTGCATATCTTATGGTTGATATGGCTCATATTGCCGGTCTTGTTGCTGCAGGAATCCATCCCTCACCCGTACCCTATGCAGATGTTGTTACTTCAACAACTCACAAGACCCTCAGAGGTCCCAGAGGCGGTCTTATCCTTTGCAGAGAAGAGCTTGCAAAGCAGATTGACAAGGCTGTTTTCCCCGGCACTCAGGGTGGCCCCTTAATGCATATCATCGCTGCTAAGGCAGTTGCCTTCGGCGAAGCTCTCAGCGACGATTTCAAGGCTTATCAGAAGCAGCTTCACAAAAACGCTGCAGCCTTCTGCGAGGCGCTCAAGGCTGAGGAAATCGACATCGTTTCAAAAGGTACAGACAACCACCTTATGCTTCTCGACCTTCGTAAGTATGACATTTCAGGCAAGGAGCTTGAGGCAAGACTTGACGAGGTCCACATCACAGCTAACAAAAACACAATCCCCAATGACCCGAAAAGCCCCTTCGTTACAAGCGGTCTTCGTGTAGGTACTGCTGCCGTTACTTCAAGAGGCTTCAAAGAAGAAGATATGGTGCTTATTGCAAAGTGGATAAAGCTTGCAATTACTGACTTTGAAAATTCAAAAGACGAAATCACAAAGGGTGTTCTTGCTCTTTGCGAAAAATATCCTATCTACGCTGACTAAGAGGTGAGAGATATGAAAATTATGGTTGTAGGCGGTGGCGGACGCGAACACGCCATCATCAAAAAGCTGAAAGAAAATAAAGAAATAGAAAAAATCTATGCTCTGCCCGGTAACGGCGGTATTGCCGCTGATGCTGAATGTGTTGCCATCGGTGCAACAGACATAGACGGTATCTGCGAATGGGCAAAGAATAATCCCGTTGACTATGCAGTTGTTGCTCCCGACGATCCTCTTGTTCTCGGTGCAGTTGACAGACTGAGCGCTATGGGTATTCCCTGCTTCGGCCCTGAAGCAAAGGCTGCAATAATCGAAGGCAGCAAGGTTTTCTCAAAGAACCTCATGAAGAAATATGGCATTCCCACGGCAGAGTACGAAGTATTCTCCGATATGGAAAAGGCTCTCGACTATCTTGAAACAGCTCCCATTCCCACAGTTATCAAGGCTGACGGTCTGGCACTGGGTAAGGGCGTTATCATAGCAATGACAAGAGATGAAGCCAAGGATGCAGTTAAATCTATGATGGAAGATAAAATCTTCGGCGCAAGCGGCAACAACATCGTTATTGAGGAATTCCTCACCGGCCCCGAGGTTTCAGTGCTTTCCTTCACCGACGGCAAGACAGTTGTGCCTATGATTTCATCAATGGACCACAAGAGAGCCCTTGACAATGACGAAGGTCTCAACACCGGCGGTATGGGTACAGTTGCTCCCAACCCCTATTACACTGACGAAGTGGCAAAAGAGTGTATGGAAAAGATTTTCCTGCCCACTATAAACGCTATGAACGCTGAAGGCCGCACCTTCAAGGGCTGCCTTTACTTCGGTCTTATGATTACAGAAAAAGGCCCCAAGGTTATTGAATATAACTGCCGTTTCGGCGACCCCGAGACTCAGGTTGTTCTTCCCCTTCTTGAAAGTGACCTGCTCACAGTTATGAAGGCTACCACTGACGGTACCCTTGCCGAGACTGAGGTTAAGTTTGCTGACAAGCACGCCTGCTGTGTTATTATGGCTTCCAAGGGTTATCCCCAGAGCTATGAAAAGGGTTATGCAATCGACATCCCCGATGATGTTAAGGACAGCGTTTATGTTGCAGGTGCAGTTCTTGACGGCACTACTCTTAAAACAAGCGGCGGCAGAGTACTGGGTGTAACTGCCACAGGTGCTTGCCTTAACTGCGCAATCAGCGGTGCTTATGAAAAGGTAAAAAAGGTAAGCTTCGACAACGCTTACTACAGAAACGATATAGGCAAAAAAGCCAAGGAGGCAAAATAAATGGTATATCGCATATATGTTGAAAAGAAAAAACAACTCGCCAATGAAGCAAAAGCTCTTTTAGGTGACATCAACTCACTGCTCGGCATCAAAAGTGTAACCGACCTTCGTGTTATTAACCGCTACGATGCTGAAGACATCGAAAAAGACCTTTTCGATTACGCTGTTAAAAATGTTTTCTCTGAGCCTCAGCTTGATATAACAAGCACAGCTCTCTCAGCAGAGGGTGCAACCGTGTTTGCAGTTGAGCCTCTTCCCGGTCAGTTTGACCAGAGAGCTGACTCTGCTGCTCAGTGTATCCAGATTATCTCCCAGGGTGAAAGACCCACAGTCAAGACTGCAAAGGTTTATCTTCTTTACGGTGATGTAACCGAGGCTGAGCTTGCTGAAATTAAAAAGTACGTTATCAACCCCGTTGAATCAAGAGAGGCTTCCCTTGAAGAGGCAGAAACCCTCAAAACAAAATATGATATTCCCACTGAGGTTGAAACTCTCGACGGTTTCATCGACCTTGACAAAAACGGTCTTGCAGACTTTGTTAAGAAGTATGCTCTTGCTATGGATAATGACGATATAGCTTTCTGTCAGGACTATTTCAAGAAAGAAGGCAGAAACCCCACAATCACCGAAATCCGTATGATTGTCACCTATTGGTCAGACCACTGCCGTCATACAACATTCCTCACAACTATCGACAGTGTAAAGTTTGAGGATGAGCTTCTTCAGAGAGCTTATGACGACTATATTGAAACAAGAAAAG
Organism: Acutalibacteraceae bacterium; assembly: GCA_045637065.1. Classification (GTDB taxonomy): domain Bacteria; phylum Bacillota; class Clostridia; order Oscillospirales; family Acutalibacteraceae; genus UBA6857. Next base: position 40,801 of record JAZTYQ010000084.1, on the reverse strand, counting down.
AGCTTGGCAGAACAAAGCCCATCTGCCTTATGGATATCGGTACTCTTGCAGGCAAATATCTTAATGCTAACGGCTATCTTGACAAGCTTGACGAAAGCGAAGAAATCAACGCTTGTACTGTTAAAATTGAGGTAGAGGTTGACGGCAAGAAAGAACCCTGGCTTCTTCTGTTCAAAAACGAAACTCATAACCATCCCACAGAAATCGAGCCCTTCGGCGGTGCCGCAACATGTATCGGCGGTGCTATCCGCGACCCCTTATCAGGCAGAAGCTATGTTTACGGCGCTATGCGAGTAACAGGTGCAGGCGACCCCTTAAAGAGCGTTGCTGAAACTATCCCCGGCAAGCTCCCTCAGAGAAAGATTGTTACAACTGCTGCTGCAGGTTATTCATCCTACGGTAACCAGATTGGTCTTGCAACAGGTATTGTTGACGAGCTTTATCACGAAGGCTACACAGCTAAGAGAATGGAAATCGGTGCTGTTATTGCTGCAGCTCCCGCTGAAAACGTAAGACGCGAATGTCCCGAAGACGGCGACGTTGTTATCCTTCTCGGCGGTGCTACAGGCCGTGACGGATGTGGCGGTGCTACAGGCTCATCAAAGTCACACACTATGGAAAGCCTTGAGACCTGCGGTGCTGAGGTTCAGAAGGGTAATGCTCCCGAAGAAAGAAAGCTCCAGAGACTTTTCAGAAACAAAGAAGCTACCCGTATGATCAAGCGCTGTAATGACTTCGGTGCAGGCGGTGTATCCGTTGCTATAGGTGAGCTTGCAGACGGTCTTGAAATTGACCTTAACGCAGTACCCAAGAAGTATGAGGGTCTTGACGGCACAGAGCTTGCAATAAGTGAAAGCCAGGAAAGAATGGCTGTTGTTATCGAAAAGGAAAACATCGATAACTTCCTTGCTCTTGCTAAGAAGGAAAACCTCAACGCTACTGTTGTGGCAAAGGTTAAGGCTGAAAAGAGACTTACAATGTATTGGAACGGCAAGGCTATTGTTGACATCAGCCGTGAATTCCTTAACTCAAACGGTGCTGAAAAGCACATCGATATTGAGGTTGCTGCTCCCCAGTGTCCCATGAAGAAGATTGAGGGTGGTTTTGCAGACAATCTCAACGCTCTTGCAACTGACCTTAATGTCTGCTCAAAGAGAGGTCTCAGTGAAAGATTTGACTCAACTATTGGTGCAGGCACAGTGCTTATGCCCTTCGGTGGTAAGTATCAGCACACTCCCATTCAGGCTATGGTTCAGCTTATTTCAACTGAAAAGGGTCACACAAACGATTGCTCATTTATGTCATGGGGCTACAACCCCTTCTATACAGAGAAAACTCCCTTCCACGGCGCTTATATGGCTGTTATTGAATCAGTCTGCAAGCTCATTGCAACAGGTGCCAAGTTTGAAGATGTTTATCTCACCTTCCAGGAATATTTCGAGAGACCCGGTAAAGACCCGAAACGTTGGGGCAAGCCTATGGCAGCTCTTCTCGGCGCATTCAAGGCTCAGAAGGACCTCAAGGTTGCTGCTATCGGCGGTAAGGGCTCAATGGGCGGGACCTTCGAAAATCTTGAAGTACCCCCCACCCTCGTTTCCTTTGCAGTTACTACCGGCAAGGTTGAGGATGTTGTATCTCCCGAATTCAAGAAAGCAGGCAACAAGCTCATCAAGCTCACTCCCGAATTTGACAAAGACCACCTGCCTGTAACAGAATCACTTCTTGGTGTGTTCGATAAGGTCACAGCTCTTCTCAGAAGCGGTAAGGCAGTTTCCTGCTACACTCCCGGCTTCGGCGGCACAGCAGAAGCAGTTATGAAGATGTGCTTCGGTAACGGTCTCGGCTTCGACTTTGCTGAGGGTATCAGCGTAGAAAAGGCATTCTCATATGCTTACGGCAGCTTCCTTCTTGAAGTAGAGGCAGACGTAAACGAAGGCGAACTTATCGGTTATATCACAGATAAGGCTGCTATCACAATGGGCGGCGAAGAAGTTAAGCTTGACGCTCTTCTCGGCGCGTACGAAAACAAGCTTGAAAGCGTTTATTCATGCAATATTGACCAGTCAAAATCAAAGGTTGAAACCTTCTCATACGAGGCTGCAAAGAGAGTGGCTCCCGCTATCAAGGTGGCTAAGCCCAAGGTTCTTATTCCCGTATTCCCCGGCACAAACTGCGAATTTGATTCAGCTAAGGCTATGGACGATGCAGGTGCTGAAAGCAAGATTATTGTTATCAACAACCTGAGTGCAGAAGGTATTCAGAGAAGCGTTGAAGCCTTTGCAAATGAGCTGAAAACTGCTCAGATGGTTTTCATCCCCGGCGGTTTCTCAGGCGGTGACGAGCCCGACGGTAGCGGTAAGTTCATCACAGCATTCTTCCGTAATGCTGCTATCAAGGAGCAGGTAACTGACCTTCTCTACAATCGCGACGGTCTTATGTGCGGTATCTGTAACGGCTTCCAGGCACTCATCAAGCTTGGTCTTGTACCCTACGGCAAGATTGTTGACTCAGAAGAAGATATGCCTACTCTCACCTTCAACACAATTGCACGCCACCAGTCACGCATTGTAAGAACAAGAATTGCATCAAATATGAGCCCCTGGCTTGCAGACACCAATGTAGGTGATATCTACAATGTGCCTATTTCACACGGTGAAGGCCGTTTCCTCAGTGATGAAAAGACAATTCTTGAGCTCAGTAAGAACGGACAGATTGCAACTCAGTATGTTGACTTTGACGGCAAGGCAACAAATGATATTCACTTCAACCCCAACGACTCAATGTTTGCCATTGAGGGTATCACCTCACCTGACGGCCGCGTATTCGGTAAGATGGGTCACAGTGAAAGAATCGGTTACGGACTTTATAAGAATGTTCTTGGTGACTATGACATCAAGATGTTCAAGAGTGCAGTAAAATACTTTAAGTAATCGTCAGAACAAGTAAAATTCTTTGGTTACTTTCTTATAAGAAAGTAACGCCCGCACGGCGAGTGCAAAAGAAAGCAGCAGGACTTAAATTGTTCCTGCTGCTTTTTTACAATTATTGACATTAAATAAATAAAAGATAAAAAAATTAGACCATACTTTTAAAAAAATATGAATTTTCTATTGACAAACGGTTTTTATTTATATATAATAAAGACACCTAGAGATAGGAAAATTAAAGAAGGAGGACTTCTACAATGTTTGATAACGTATCATACGAAGGCATCATCTTCACAGATCTCGTAAACATGATCATCAACTTCGTTCTTGCTATCGTTAAGGGCGAATGGAAAGAACTCGGCGAAATTCTTGGTATCTAAGGATTAACTCGATTCTACCTAACAAAATCTTAAAAGGAGGATATTACAATGTTCGCAGAACTTAAGACAATCTTTGCTGAAGGCTTCTCAATCCAGGCTCTCGTTGACGCTCTTACTCTCATCATCGGTAAGATTCTTGGCTACGTTGCTGAAGAAGAAGGCTACGAATTCGTTGCATAATTTAAGTTATTTGCAAATAGCTTAAGACGCAGACCCTAAGGGGTCTGCGCTTTTTTTATATTAATTGTAATTTTTTTGTGAACTAATTTTTACTTTAATATTGACAAAGTTACAAAGCAGATATATAATTTTTTTGACAGATAAAAAGGCTTTGTCTGCAAATAATAACGGAGGTAATGTAAAATGGATGTAAAGACAATGGTACTCAGCTTTATCGACCTTTTCCTTGACTTCCTCAGACTCGTTGGTCTTGACAACGTTGCTGACGAAATCGCAGGCAAAATCGTTATGCCTCTCTAATTTGAGAAAATGAAGACCCACCCATAAGGGTGGGTTTTTGTTTTTTGTGTGGGACCCCTCTGTCAAATCCACATAAAGATGTCAGAAAGCCTTTAGGTTTTCTGACAGAGAGGGTTTACGAGCCGCTTGAAAAGCCGCCATCGATGACAATCGAAGTGCCTGTGATATACTGAGCCATATCGCTTGCAAGGAATAGAACTGAACCTGCTATGTCCTCAGGCTGTGCAAGACGGCGCATAGGTGTGCGCATATTCATATATGCCATCCATTTTTCATTTTCAAGATTATCCTTGATAAGAGGAGTTTCAACAAAGCCGGGGCAAACACTGTTTACAGTTATGCCGAATCTCGCCCACTCACAAGCAAGAGACTTGGTCATCTGCATAATTCCACCCTTGCTTGAGCTGTATGCCACAGCAGAGGGAATACCCATAATGCCGCTAAGAGAACACATATTGACTATTTTACCGCTCTTTACGGGAATCATAAACGCATTGGCAATTGCCTGACTGACAAAGAACTGACTTGTGAGATTGAGAGTTATAACCTTATTCCAGTCCTCACTCTTTTCGTTGATGCTGTAAGCTGAATGAGACATGCCCGCATTATTGACGAGGATATCAAGTTTGCCTGTGTTTTCCTTCACCGCATCTACCATTTTTATTACGCCTTCCTCGGCGGTGATGTCTGCAACAATACAGAAAACTTTGCCCGGATACTGAGCGCTGAGAGCTTCAACCTGTTCAGCAAGGGCTTCGCCGTTATAGTCAGCCATATAAACATCTGCACCGCAGGAAAGAAAAGCCTTGGCGCTTTCAAGGCCAATGCCGCTTGCTGCACCTGTGATAAGCACGGATTTGCCCATAAAATCAAGCTGGTAATTCATAATCATTCTCCTTAAATTAAATATCTGATTAAATTATAATAGATTTTTTAGAAATTTGCAACGATTTTCAGCAAGATAAAAAGGCGGGGCGGCTCCACCAAAAAAATCCCTGCGGGGATTTTTTGAGCGACGTATGTCGCTACGCCGAAGCAAAGCTTCGGCTGTGGAGCCGCCGCCCTCTTGCAGAAACTGCATTAAAAAGGAACTGCCCTCGGGCAGTTCCTTTTGTTTGTTATTTAAGCTCTGCTGCCAATTCCTCGAAAGCACTCATAATAGTTGAGGCTGTCTTTTCGCCAAGTGAAAGTGTTTCATGATAGTGGCCGAATGCGAGGCACATGCAGTAGTCATTGTCGGGTACGATATAACCGATAGCGTCGTTTGCAAGACCGAACACAACAGTTTCTTCACCGAAGATTTCCGTTACTGTTTTGCCTGTGAATGCTTCACCGCTGATGCTGCCTTCTGCTGTGAGTGAGGTGCCGCCGTTCCAAAGGTCAGCACAGAACTCACCCGGCACAAAAGCAATCTGCATATTATTGCCGATTTCCATATAGCCAATTTCAGTTGTAACCTTGTAGTTTCTTAAGAGCTTGCCTGAACACTTGATGGTGTAGTTAACAACACCGAGCTTACCTGCAGCCTTGATAACGGGGTTGGTTACGGGGATTTCAACTGTCTTGAGCTTGAGGTTGAGAATAGGCTCAACTGTTTCTTCCTTTGCAGGCTCCCAGCCCTCATACCAGGGAGTGTAGTTGTGGCCTGCTGTCTGCTCTTCTGTGAAGTTAAGGCTCATAAGATATTTGTCAGCCTTGATTTCTTCTTCTGTCTTTGTCATACCGAGAACCATCTTACCGATTTCTGTACCGTAGTTGTCTGCTGTGTCAACACGTCTGGGATCTTCAACATCAACTCTGCCGATATAGATACCTGCAATTGCGCCGTTGAAGAACATAAAGTCATAACCTGCACCGTTGAGCGCCTGACCTATGTAATAGATATAGTCGCCTGATACGCCGTGACCCTTTACGGGGTCGCTGTCTGTTGCAAGACCAACAACGTCGGGATGTGAAGACATATTAAGAATGATTGTGGGGCGTGATGATTTGTTTGCAGGATAGAAGGTAAGTCTTCTCAGTGATGTGTCAAGACCGTCTGCTGAGGGTCTGTTTTTGTTGTTGAAGTACTCAGCACCGATATTCTTCTGAGCGTAGGTCATCATACCTGCTTCCATATTACCTACAGCTTTTTTGATTGCAGCTGAAACAGTGTTATAAAGGAAGTCCATATATTCGGGGTCAGTACCCTGCTCTGTTTCACCGATACGTGTGAAAGCACTGAAAATGTTTTTGGGCCACTTGCGGAAAATTTCAGTCCAGAGACCCTGTGTGTCAATACCTGAGTGGGTATGTGTTGAGAAAATGTTGATTGAATTGATATTGTTTTCCTTTGCAAAATCGCTGAGCATAGCTCTGATGATTCTTGCATCGCCGTTAGCGATACCGATTGAGTCGATAGTTGCAAATACTGAGGTGCCTCTGCCTGAACCATCATCCATAGCAATAACGCGTACCTTCATATCGTCAAGGATTTCGCGTACATCGTTTGTAAAGAAGTTCTGCTCACTGATAAAGCCGCCAAGGTAAAGGTCGTACTTTTCATCCTGCCAGTCTTCGGGTACAAGGCTTGCCTCTGCCTGACCAAGTGACCATGTTGCGCCGGGCTTGGCTTCTGAAATGAAGTCGCCTGTGCCCTCATAGAAGTTGTCATAGTAGTATTCGTCTGCTTCAACGAATTTGTCATTCTCACCCATAAATGCGTTAAGCACTGTTACAAGTCCTGTGAAAACTGTGCCGAGAGCCTTACCGAGAAACTTTGATGCAGGCTCACTTGCTGAGTTGAAGTCAAGAGCTGAAGCTGAGAGTGTGGTTGATGAGAAGAGCATTACAATTGCTAAAACTAATGCAATGGCTTTCTTTTTCATATTGTTTTCCTCCTTACAGCTTTGTTTAAATAAAAAACAAAAACCGTTTAATATGTCTTAATAATAATGACACATCTGTACGGTTTTATATTTCCGAATTAGAATTAATGATGTTTTTTATTAATTTTTAACGGATAATTATCATTCTAACACCTGTAAGCCCTGCAGGATAAGTTTCCTGCACCAGCTCACTGCATATAACACTCACTTTTTTACCCTCAAAATAGTCTGCAGATAAATCAACAACAAAGGCTCCGTTTTCTGCCACTGTTACACTGTCGGAATAGCCGAAGGAAAATTTATTGCTTATGCTGCTGTCATCACTTTCAAAAAGCATAAGACTTCCGCTGACCTTTGTTATTTTACCCGTGAGCATCATCTCACCCTCAAGGACTTTCTCGTCAGGTATGTTACTGCTTTTCATACACGCTCCGAAGCTGAAAAGTAAAATTACCGCTAAAATCATTGCTGCCGCTTTCTTCATTTCAATCACCTCTGCCATATTAGATGAAATTTTTGACAGTACTGTTGCATAAAGTTGAATTTTTTTCTTTATCACAGCTTAAGACCTTGGCAAAGTAGAAAAAAAGCACTAAAACAAAGGAATATTTGAGCAAAAAGCACTTGAAATAAAAACAATATTATTGTATACTTATAAGGTATATGTAAAGTGGGGTCAGTGCCTCACTTAATCTGAAAAAACACGGAGGTATCACCGATGGCAGAAATCGAAAAGAGTAACAGTTTTATTGCCATGGAACATGACATTCTCAAGTTCTGGGAAGACAACAACTGCTATGAAAAGCGTAAGGAAAAAAATCAAGGCAAGGAGCGCTTCCGCTTCATTGACGGCCCTATTACCGCTAACAATCCTATGGGTATCCACCACGCGTGGGGTCGTACCCTTAAAGATACTTTTATAAGATACAAGGCTATGAACGGCTACGATTGCCGCTGTCAGAACGGCTTTGACTCTCAGGGTCTGTGGGTTGAGGTTGGTGTTGAAAAAGACCTTGGCTTTGAAAGCAAAAAGGATATCGAAGATTACGGTATCGACAAGTTCACAAGAAAGTGCGTTGACAGAGTTAAGCAATACTCAGGCGTTATCACCGAGCAGTCAAAGCGCCTTGGTCAGTGGATGCAGTGGGACAACTCCTATTACACCAACACAGATAAGAACATCACCAGCATCTGGCACTTCCTCAAGACCTGCGACGACAACGGTTGGATCAAGAGAGAATATAAGCCTATGCCCTGGTGTCCCCGTTGCGGCACATCACTTTCAGAGCATGAAATGACAGGCTCATACAAAACAGTTACACATAACTCAGTTTTCTTCAAGCTCCCCGTTGAAGGTCTTGACAGCAAAATCATTGTATGGACAACTACCCCCTGGACACTTTCATCAAACGTTGCTCTTGCAGTTAACCCTGAAATCGACTATGTTGAAGTTAAGGTTAAGAGCGACGAGCAGACACTCATCCTTGCTAAGAATGCTATCAAGTATCTCGGCGACGATAAGCTTGAAGTACTCCGCATGTTCAAGGGTGACGAGCTTGTTGGCAGAAAATTTGAAACCTGCTTCCCCGAGCTTGAGGCTCAGCAGGGCTTCGAGCATAAAATCGTAGCATGGGAAGATGTTGACGCTGAAGAAGGTACAGGCGTTGTTCACATCGCTCCCGGCTGCGGTGCAGAAGATAACGAACTCGGCAAGAGACTCGGTCTTCCCGAAATTATGCCCGTTGACGATATGGGTATCTTCCTCAAGGGCTTCGGCTTCTTCTCAGGCAAAAACAGCAAGACAATTGCCGATGAAGTTTTTGAGGAACTCAAAAAGAGAAACAAGCTCTATCTCATCAAGCCTCATGAACACAGCTACCCCGTATGCTGGAGATGTAAGGAAGAGCTTATCTACCGTCTTGTACCCTCATGGTTCATCGCTACTGAGGAACTCAAGCCCCGCCTTATCAGAAACGCTCTGAGCGTTAAGTGGGAGCCTGAATCAAACGGCAAGAGAATGATTGACTGGCTCAACAATATGGGCAACTGGAATATTTCCCGTAAGCGTTACTACGGTATGCCCCTCCCCTTCTATGTATGTGAGGACTGTGGCAATGTTCACGTTATCGGCTCAATTGACGAGCTTAAGGAAATGGCTGTTGACCCGGCTAAGGTTGATGCTCTCCCCGAGCTTCACAGACCCTGGATTGACGAAGTTGAAATCAAGTGTCCCAAGTGCGGCAAGGCTACAAAGCGTATCACCGACGTTGGTGACGTTTGGCTTGATGCAGGTATCGTTCCCTTCTCAACCACAGGTTACTTTGACGATAAAGAAGAATGGCGCAAGAACTTCCCCGCTGAATGGGTTGTTGAAATGCGCGAGCAGGTACGTCTCTGGTTCTACTCACTTCTGTTTATGAGTACTGTACTCGAAGACAGAGCGCCTTATGAGAGAGTACTTTGCCACTCAAGTGTTATCCAGGAAAACGGACAGAAATTCTCCAAGACAGGCTATATGATTCGTTTTGACGAGGCCGCTGAAATCATCGGTGCAGATACCGTTCGTTACCTCTATGCAGGTGCACCCGTTGCAAACGACGTTCGTTTCGGTTTCAACCTCGGTGACGAGGCAAGAAGAAAGCTCCTCTCATTCTGGAACATCTACACCTTCTTTGAGACCTATGCAAAGATTGACAAGCCTAACTTCGAGGGCTACACACCCGACAAGAACGCTATGACAGTAACAGACAAGTGGCTTGTTATCAGAACAAACGACTTCATCAAGAAGGCAACAGCCCAGATGGAGGACTACAAGGCTTATAACGTCATCAAGGAATTCGAAATCTTTGTTGACGATATTTCCAACTGGTATATCAGAACAAACCGTCGCCGTTTCTGGAAGACAGGCGATGAAAGCGACAAGATGATCGCTTACTGGACACTTTACAACGCTCTGACAGCTTGTGTAAAGGTTATGGCTCCCATCACTCCCTTTATGACAGAAAGTATCTGGCAGAATCTTATCCGCCGTGTAATGCCTTCTGTTGAGCTTTCAGTTCATCTCAGCGACTGGCCTACAGTACTTGAAGGCTTCGAGGATGACGGCATTATTGAGCAGACAGCCTTTGCCCGTGAAATCATTGCAGTTGCTATGAGACTTCGTAACGAGCATCAGATCAAGGTTCGTCAGCCTCTTTCAAAGCTCTTTGTCTGCTGCGACGAAGCTAAGAGCGCACAGATTAAGATTTACGAAAAGAATATTCTTGACGAGCTTAACATCAAGTCTCTCGAATATATCACCGACAAGGGCGTACTCGAAGACAACTACCTGATGGTTAACTTCAAAGTTGCAGGTGCAGTACTTAAGCAGAATGTAAACAAGATGAAGCAGGCACTTGAAGCTGCTACAGCTGAAGAAATGGCTGAATACACAGCTAAGGCTAAGGCAGGCGAAGCAGTACTTGTCAATGGCTTCGAAGAAGCTTATGACCCCGCAATCTTTACAATTATGTCAAAGACCAAGGAAGGTATCGTTTCAGCTGAGTGTCAGGCTGACACAGTTATCGCTCTTGATGTTGTTCTCACAGACGAGCTCGTTAAGGAAGGTACTCTTCGTGATATCATCCGTCAGTGCCAGCTTATCCGTAAGGAAGCAGGCTACGAGGTTGAACAGAGAGTTGTTATGGCTCTTACATCAGACAGCGACTTCATCATTTCCTGCCTTGAGGAAAACAAGGACTATATGAAAGAGGAGCTTCTCGCTGACGATATCATCATCGGCGGCACAATCGAAGCTGACCTTACAAAGACAGTTTCAGCTGCAGACAGCGATGTAACTCTTTCAGTTAAGAAAGCATAAATAAAAATCTCATTCAGCCCACAGTTTCAGCTGTGGGTTGATGTAAATTAACGGGATTTCCTATACTATTATATATAGGTGATTTTCATCCCTTAAAAAGCGAAAATTCGTATACTATTATATATATGTTTTTTCTGCACTATTAAGAAAGGACTTTTAACTATGGCTAACGATAAAAAAATGGTCGAAGATATCACCTCCATGGACGTGGATTTCGCCAAGTGGTACACCGATATCTGTAAAAAGGCCGAGCTGGTTGAATACACAAGCGTAAAGGGCTGCATGGTTATACGCCCCTACGGCTATGCAATATGGGAAAATATTCAGAGAATCCTCGACGGTATGTTCAAGGCTACAGGTCACGAAAATGTATGTATGCCTATGTTCATTCCCGAAAGTCTCCTTCAGAAGGAAAAGGATCATGTTGAAGGCTTTGCTCGCGAGGTTGCATGGGTAACACACGGTGGCAGTGAAAAGCTTGAAGAAAAGCTCTGCGTACGCCCCACCTCAGAAACGCTCTTCTGTGAGCATTATGCAAACATCATCCACTCACACAGAGACCTTCCCAAGCTCTATAATCAGTGGGTAAGCGTTGTTCGTTGGGAAAAAACAACACGTCCCTTCCTTCGCTCCAGAGAATTCCTTTGGCAGGAGGGTCACACAATTCACGCAACTGCAGAAGAAGCTATCATCGAAACAGAAAAGATGCTTAATGTTTATGCTGATTTCTGTGAGCAGTACCTTGCCATCCCCGTTGTAAAGGGCAAGAAAACCGAAAGCGACAAGTTTGCAGGTGCAGTTTCAACCTACGCTATTGAGGCTCTTATGCACGACGGTAAGGCTCTTCAGGCAGGCACATCACACTACTTCGGTGACGGCTTTGCAAAGGCATTCGGCATTCAGTATCAGAGCAAAGAAAATAAGCTTGAATATCCCCACCAGACATCATGGGGCATGACCACAAGACTTATCGGTGCTATCATTATGACACACGGCGACAACAACGGTCTTGTTCTCCCCCCTGCAGTGGCACCTATTCAGGCAGTTATCATTCCCGTTGCACAGCATAAGCCCGGCGTACTGGAAAAGGCTGCTGAACTCAAGGCTGAGCTTGAAAGCGCAGGCATCCGCGTTAAGGTTGACGACAGCAGCAACTCCGCAGGCTGGAAGTATTCAGAATATGAAATGAAGGGCGTACCCGTACGTATTGAAGTAGGCCCCCGTGACATCGAAAACGGTGAATGTGTAATCGTTACCCGTCACAACAGAGAAAAGAGCGTTGCTAAACTTGAAGGTCTTGCAGACACTGTTGCAGCTAAGCTTCAGGAAGTAAGAGACGGCATTTATAACAAGGCTCTTGAAAACAGAGAAAACAGAACCTACGCTTGCACAACTCTTGATGAAATCACTGCTGCTCTGGAGGAAAAGGGCGACGGCTTCATCAAAGCCATGTGGTGCGGAAGTGAAGAATGTGAAGACAAAGTCAAGGAAATTACCGGCGTTGGCTCACGTTGTATGCCCTTAAATCAGGAAGTAATTTCCGATAAATGTGTATGCTGCGGTGAAAAAGCAGAGCATTTAGTTTACTGGGGTAAAGCATATTAATCCAAAATTACAAAAAAGCTCTTAGTATTGTATAAATTTTACAATGCTAAGAGTTTTCTTTTGTGCAGAATAGCCTAAAAAACCTCAAAATGGGGATTTTTTGCCATTTTGTATGTTTTCACTAAATACAAGGCTCAGAAAACGATTTTTTATAAACATTTACCTAAAAAACGACCTTTTATTTCATTTTTTGCATTATAGAAAACGGCTTAAATCCTTTCAAAATTGCATAAAACTTGACAATTTTGTCATAAATAGATATAATACCCGATGTTGCCGATATGAAATGAGTAAATAAGGCGTCCCAAAAAAGAAGCCTTAAGCATTCGTTGACGACGATAAGACATGCATCTGCAAGGTCAGAGACCGGGCGTAACACCCATGTAACCGTATATTTGTATTTAAAAAATTAAGAAAGAAAGAGTATTGTGTTACGATAACAGGTCTATGCAAATACAAAGTGTATGTCCCTTCTTTCTTTATCAAAGTTGTCACATGCTAATGTCGAAAAGTATTATGAGTAAACACGAGAAACGCTCATAATCCGGCTCATTCAATTTTCCACGCTTTTCGACAAAGAAAATATCAGAGGTGATAAATATGAAAAAGGCCTTAATGAAAGTTGTTCTTACAGTAATGACTCTTATTACCCTAATCACAGTTATACCACTCTCAGCTAACGCAGCAAGTACCAGCAACAAAACAGAAGTTTTCTCGTATCTCACAAAGGAACTTGGATTCAACTCCGCAGCAGCCTGCGGCATTATGGCAAACATCGAAAAGGAATCTAACTTCAAGCCTGGCGTAATCATCCGCGACAGCAACGGTCTTCTCTCCGGCGGACTTTGCATGTGGAACGGTTCACGTCTGACTAACCTTAAAAATTATTGCAGCAAAAACGGATATAACTACCTTTCAGTCAAAGGTCAGCTTAACTTCCTCGAAAACGAGCTCAAGAGCTCCCGCTACAACCATATTTATAAGTACCTGAAGAATGTCAAAAACTCCTCAAGCGGTGCTTATGATGCTGCATACTATTGGTGTTACTACTTTGAAGTACCCGCTAACAGAGTTACAAGAGCAAAGCAGAGAGGCAACGCAGCTTCCGGCACCTATTGGAAGACCTACGGTAATAAAACCTTAAGCAAACCTGAACTCAGCCTTGCAAAAGGTAAGACATCCTACGATCTTGAATCAAGCCTTACTCTTAACTGGACTTCAGGCGGTGCAAATGCAAACACCTACAAAGTCTATGTTGCCCGTAAAAATACCAAAACAGGCAAATATGACTGGGATAATGCAAAGATTTACACCACAAGCTCACTTAAACAGAAAATCAGCACCAGCTATCTTGGTGCAGGCTATTTCAGTGCTTATGTAAGAGCGATCAACAACGCAACAGGCAATTACAAAAACAGTAATTACCTTACCTTTACCATTGACTGTCTTACACACACCTACAATGAAAAGGTAATTAAAAACCCCACTCTCACTGAAAAGGGTGAAAGCCAGCTTACCTGTAAGGAATGCGGCCACAAGACAACCGGAGAAATCGATCAGATTACCTATAAAAACTTCGCCGACTATCCTATGACTGATATGAAGATAGCTGATCGTACCAACACCACTGTTTCACTGACATGGGATAAATATGAGGGTGCAGACGGTTACTCAGTTTATCAGAAGGTTGATGGCAAATGGAAGCTTCTCGGTAATGTTACTGAAAATGAAGTTACTATCACCGGACTTGAACCCGGCACAAAGTACAGCTTCACTCTCAAGGCTTATGTCACTCACGAGGATAAAATTTACCGTTCAGACCGTTGCAAGACTTACACCACATCAACTCATACAAACAGAGTTACGGTAAAAACTATTGAAGGCAAAGCAGACGGCACTGCTACTCTCACCTGGACTAAGGAAGAAAAGGCAACCGGATATGCAATTTATGTTTCCGATGACGGTGGCAAAACCTTCAAGAAAAATGTTGTTATTAAGAACAACAACACTTGCAAAGGCACGGTAAAAGGTCTTGAAGCAGGCAGAATCTATCTCTTCAAGGTTCACACATATGTTGATGCCGGTGATCATAATGTTTATAACGACGGCTCAAATATAAGACTTATAAGAATAGCAAAATGAATTAAACTCCTTCCCATCGGCAACCGGGAAGGAGTTATTTTTTTGTCATTTATATGTACCCTGCCGTTTCTTTGCCGTTTTGAGACAAATCGGGAGCTTTCTCTTTTGGGACGACAAGTATAACACAAAATGGTAAAACGCCTCTCAAATCAGCCCACAAGCAAAAAAATGGCGTCAACTAAAAAACATAAGAGCCACAGTATTAAACCATGGCTCTTTAATTATATAATCAGTAACATCAGAAATGCTTTTTGATTTCAAAGATATCTATGCAACCTACAGGACAAACCTTATGACATTCGCCGCAGCCGGTACATTTATCGTAATCAACCTTTGCACAGAAGTTTTCAACTGTCACCGCACCTTCGGGACAAGCCTTAACACACTTCATACAGCCTATACAGCCTGCCTTGCACTGCTTTCTTGTCTGAGCGCCCTTTTCGTGATTTTTGCAAAGCACTGCAGCCTTGGCAACATCCAGAGGGAACAAGTCGATAAGATTTCTGGGACAGCTCTTGATACACTTCTTGCAAGCCCTACACTTATCAGGGTTGATTCTTGCAACACCGTCACAGATGAAGATTGCTTCATAAGGACAAACCTCAACACAGTCGCCGAAGCCTATGCAGCCGTGAACACAGTTTTTAGGGCCACCAAAGAGCTGTGTTGCTATCTTGCAGGATTTAACACCGCTGTATTCCAGCTTCTCTTCAACATTTGTTTTATTACCCTGGCACATAACTGCTGCTACCTGGGGTACTATTTCACCTGCAGAGAGACCGAGAATACCTGCTATTGCCTGAGCTGTATCATTACCGCCGGGGGTACAGAGATTACACTCTGTTGTTTCGCCTTTGGCAAGAGCGCCTGCATAGCCGTCACAACCGGTATAACCGCAAGCACCGCAGTTAGCGCCGGGAAGACACTCTCTGACCTTTACTTCTGTTTCGTCAACGGGTACGGCAAAAACCTGAGAGGCAACTGCAAGACCTAAGCCTGCAATAAGACCGATAGCCGCAACAATAACTACTGCTATAATAATTGAACTCATCTTATTGCCTCCTTAACCGAAAATGTTTTCAACGATACCCGTAAAGCCTAAGAAGGATACGGAAACGAGGGATGCTGCCACAAGAGTGATGGGAAGATCCTGCATAAACTTGGGCACCTCACAGCTGTCAAGTCTTTCTCTTACGCCTGCAAACATAACCATGGCAAGCATAAAGCCGAGACCTGCACCGACTGAATTGAACATTGACTGAGCGAAATTGTAGCCGCTGTCAACATTGAGAATAACTACACCGAGAACTGCACAGTTTGTTGTAATAAGGGGAAGATATATACCCAGTGCATTATAAAGTGCAGGCATATACTTCTTGAGGATGATTTCAACAAGCTGAACAAGTGCCGCAATAACCAGGATGAATACGATAGTCTGAAGGTATTCAAGATCTAACTTAACAAGTAAGAATTTGTTTATGGGATAGGTTACTGCAGTGGCAAGTGCCATAACAAAGATAACTGCGGCACTCATGCCGACTGCTGTGTTGAGCTTCTTTGATACGCCAAGGAAGGGGCAGATGCCAAGGAACTTAGAAAGAACGAAGTTCTGAGTGAGAATAGCAGTAAGAAGAATTGCAACGAGTTCTTTTGTCATGACTCAGCCACCTCCTTCTTATTTATAGCGCAGGTTGCAGCCATTGGACAAGCCTCACAGCCACGAAGCTCTGCTCTCTTTTTACCTTTCTTTTCGGCAAGTCTGTTAACAGCAGCCATAAGCAAACCGTAAACAAAGAAGCCACCGGGAGGAAGGATGAAGATAAGCATAGGATTCTCTGAAAGGAAGGGAACACCGTTACCTAGGAATGTGCCTGCACCGAAAATTTCACGCACAGCACCCATAAGGAATAGTGCAGCAGTGAAGCCGATACCCATTCCCAGACCATCAACCGCCGAAGCTAAAACGGGGTTCTTGCTTGCAAACGCCTCTGCTCTGCCGAGGATGATGCAGTTAACAACTATAAGGGGAAGATAAACGCCAAGCTGTTCGTCAAGTGAGGGCAGAAAAGCCTTTACAACCATCTGCACTATTGTAACGAAGGAAGCAATAATAACGATATAAGCGGGGATTCTTACCTTATCGGGAATAACCTTACGAAGTGCGGAAATAACCACGTTTGAGCAGATAAGAACTACTGAAGCTGCAAGACCCATACCGATTGCACTTTCAACGGAGGTTGTTGTTGCAAGAGTGGGACAAGTGCCGAGAACAAGACGAAGAACAGGGTTCTCAGCTATTATACCCTTGGTCAGCTCTTTGCCTAAGGATTTCTTTTCAGCCATTATTTCGCACCTCCCTTAATTTCTGCATAAGCGGCAGTAACTGCATTAACTGCACTTGTTACAGCCTTTGATGTAATTGTTGCGGCTGTGATAGCCTGAACATTCTGACCGTCATTTGAGTTTTTATCAACTGTAAGCTCACCGGATTTGCCCATAAAGCGGTTTTTGAATTCAGGCTTGACTGCGTTTGCACCAAGGCCCGGTGTTTCACTGTGTGAAAGAATTTCCACGCCTGTGATTGTGCCATTCATATCAAGACCGACCATTACGCTTACCGTACCGCCGTAGCCCTTAGCACCTGCAGTGAAAACATAGCCTGCTTCAGCACCGTTTTCGTCGGTACCCACACAATAGGTAAGACCGTTTTCAAGAACTGTCACTTCACTGTACTCCTTGCCTTCGGGAAGCACAAGCATACGGCTCGCTTTTTCGGTTTCCACTGCATTGAGTGCAATCTTTTCCTTGGTTACAGAGTTTGTGCCTGCAAGAAGAGCAGTAGCAACAAGACAGATAATAAGAAGTGCAACAGTAGGGATGAGGATTTCTTTAATGTTTAGCTTTTTCATGCCTTAGCCTCCCCTTTTGCTTTTTTCTCTTTTACGGCACCGAATGCCTTGGGAGTTGTCATATTCTCAATATGAGGAACAAGGATATTCATAAGAATAATTGAGAAGGACACACCTTCGGGAAGTGAGCCGAAAAGTCTGATAACAGAAGTGATGAGACCGCAGCCGATACCGAATATAATCTTGCCCTTTTTGTTGATGGGTGAGGTTGAATAGTCAGTTGCCATAAAGAAAGCACCCAGCATAAGACCGCCGCCTAAAAGCTGATATGCCACAAACTCAAGGTTGAATGAGCCTGCAAGAAGCATCACGGTTGCAACAGTACCGATAAATGTAAAGGGAATTACAGGTGAAATAACCTTTCTCGCCATAAGGTAAAGTCCGCCGAGAATAAGAGCAAGGGAACATATTTCACCCATTGAGCCGCCGTGACTGCCGATAAGCATTTCTGTAAGTGAGGGAAGAGCATCGCTCACTGCTGAAACGTCGCCTCCCTGAACATTTGCGAGAACTGCCATAGGAGTTGCAGCTGTTACTGCGTCGGGATGCCATGCACTCTGGAAGGGTGTAATCCACTTTGCCATAGCTGTGGGGAAGGATGTCATAAGGATAATTCTTGCTGTCATTGCAGGGTTAACGAAGTTCTGTCCGATACCGCCGAACATCTGCTTTACAACCACAATAGCAACAAGACAGCCGATAATTGCCATCCACAGGGGAATTGAAGCGGGAAGGTTGAATGCAAGGATGATACCTGTTACAACCGCACTCAGGTCGCCTATTGTGTTGGGACGCTTCATTACCTTTCTTGAAAGCGATTCAAAGATAACACATGAGCATACACACACCACTGTAAGTACAAGGGCTCTTAAACCGAAATAGACAATACTCATAATCAGAGCCGGCATAAGAGCAATTATAACATCAAGCATAATACCGCTTGTTGTTTCTCTTGAGCGTACGTGAGGTGATGCACTTACAACTAATTTTTTTGCCATTATTTTGCACTCTCCTCTCTGAGCACCTGCTTGGCAAGTCTCATATACTGAACAAGGGGTCTGCCTGAGGGACACGCATAAGCGCATGAGCCGCATTCCATACAGACCATTGTGTTTGCCTTCTTTAGCTTATCGGCATCTTTGATTCTTGCGTGACGCTCAATAAGCGTAGGCATAAGGCTCATGGGACAAACGTCAACACACTTGCCGCAGCGTATACAGTCTCTCTCAGTTTTGAGTGAAGCATTCTTTTCGTCAAAGGCAAGCAGTGCATTATTCTGCTTGCAGATGGGAGCATCTATATCACAGATTGCAATACCCATCATGGGACCGCCCGATATGATTTTTTTCGGTTCTGTTTTAAAGCCGCCGCAATAGTCAACAATATCTCTGAAGCTTGTGCCGATAGGTACTCTGAGGTTTTTCGGTTCTCTTATTGCACCGCCGTCAACAGTGATTGAACGGCTGACGAGAGGCTTTCCTGTTTCAGCGTATCTGCCTATGAAAGCAACTGAAGCAACGTTTATAACCACACAGCCCACATCTGAGGGAAGCTTTCCGGGAGGAATCTTTCTGCCTGTTGCGGAAAGCACCATCATCTTTTCAGCACCCTGAGGATATCTTGAGCGAAGGGTCATAAGCTTAATTCTGTCATCTGCATCATTGTCTCTGTCGGCAATTTCCTTCATTATTTCAAATGCCTTGGGCTTGTTGTCTTCAATAGCAATAATAACCTGCTGGAAGCCAAGAATATCACGCAGAAGCTCAACACCCTTAAGTATATTTTCTGCGTTTTCTATACACTCACGGTAGTCAACGGTAATATAAGGCTCACATTCAGCTGCATTGACAATAAGAGTGTCGAGACCATCAGGAAGATTCATTTTAACGTGTGTGGGGAAGCCTGCACCGCCCAGACCTACAAGGCCCGATTCTCTTACAGCATCACAAAGCTCCTGCTTATTAGTTATAACAGGAGGCTTGAGGCCCTCATATTCTCTCATTTCGCCGTCACTTTCAATTGTGACACCCTTTGTTATGATACCGTTAGCAAGCTTGATGTCACCCACAGCTGTGACTGTACCTGAAACTGTTGCGTGAATGGGTGCAGACACATATTTATCACTGTCACCGATTTTCTGACCCACAGCAACGGTATCACCCACCTTTACAAGCGGAGTACACGGCACGCCGATATGCTGCTGCATTGAAAGCACAACCTTTTCGGGTATAGGCATTCTTTCAACAGGCTTTTCAGCAGTGTTTTTGTTGTGTGATACGCTTACGCCACCACGACCGCGCTTGACAGCAGTAAGCACACCGCTAACCTTTTTACTCATATTTTCAACCCCTTTATTTTAGCTGACCTTATCGGTCGCTGAGTTTTTATATTTAAGTCCGCCGATTTTCTCAAGACGGGGCATAAGAAGCATTAGCATGCTTCCCGTAACTGCACCCGTGATAAGTGAAAATACCAGCAGATACTTAGCATAATTAAAAATTGCAAAAGTACCCGACATAACTGCAGCGCCCAAGAGCTGACCCATATTGTGCATAAGGGCACCTGTAATACCTATGCCGAGAAAGGAGAAAAATTTTCCTTCATATTTAATCAGAAGGCTCACGGCAAGGGTGCTGAGAAGACCTCCGCAAAGGCTCATAAAAGCTCCCGAAGCACCTCTTGTTATAAAAACAAAAAGCGCCTTGAGCATTGTTATATACAAAGCACCCGTAAGCCCGCAAGTGCCTGCAATATACATAGTTACAACATTTGAAAGTCCCGGCTTTGCCCCCACGGGCAGAAATGGAATATCCGGCACAAGTGTGCTTTCAAGGAAAGACAGCACAAGCGCCACTGCGCCGAACATAGAGAGAAAAGTAATTTTGTTTGTCTTCATTTTATCACCCTTCTCAATATACTACGGCATCTATATTTTTATTATCCGTACCCTTAAGGATAACTACCACCTTTTCGGGTACGCACGCCATTGTGTCACCTTGTTTTGTGAGCTTGCCTTTTTTAACGCAGAGTTTGTCACCGCAATCGGAATAGACAAAGGTCACTCCGTCTTTTTCTATAAGCAGCTCACAGTAGTTTTCTCTGACGGTATAGCTTTCTGTCACTTCACTGAGAAATATGCTGTGTGCCTTTTCACCGCCCACATAAATTTCAGCCGTCAGGTCTTGACTGCTGCCGAAAAAAGATAAAGCAAAAAGAACTGCACTCAGAAGCACAACTGAGGCAATAAGGATAATATCACCCTTGGTTATGCCTTTTTTTATCTGCTTATTAATATTCAAAGTCAATATCTCCCACTGTGGAAATCTTCATATCACTGTCAACAAAAATTGCCGAAGCTCCGTATTTTTCTAAAAGAGGCAGACTTTTTTCATAGCCGAGAATAAAACAGGCTGTTGAAAGAGCGTCAGAAAGAAGTCCGCTGTCACAAACAACCGTAACACTGACAAGTCCGCTTTCGGCAGGGTACCCCGTAGCCGCATCGATGATATGGTGGTAACGCTTGCCGTCTTTCTCGAAATATCTTTCATAGTCACCGGAAGTTGAAACGAAGCCTTCACCGAGAGAGAGTATGCCTAAATATTCACTGTCGTTTCTCGGATGCTTGACAGCAATTTTCCAGCTGTCGCCTTTTTTGTTATAGCTGCCGTATGCCAATATACTGCCGCCAACGCTGATAACAGCACCCTTGACATCACTTGCTTTGAGATAGGTCATAACATTGTCGCAGGCTGCACCCTTGCCAACGGCACCAAGGTCAATTTCCATTTCCTCACCGAGAGTAATGCTGTTGCCCTTTATCTGTATTTTTGTGTAGTCAACATTTGTCAGTGCTTTTTCAATTTCGGCCTCAGAGGGGATTCTCTCACCCTCTTCGCCTATACTCCAGAGCTTAACAACGGGAGCAACGGTTATGTCAAAAACGCCGTCACAGCTTTCGCTCACATCAAGGCTCTTTTTTACAATTGAGGCAACCTGAGCTGAGGTAACGGTCTTTTCTCTGTTGAGCTTTGCCACCGAGGAAGTCTCATTGCGCCAGGAGATTTCGTTATCCAAACCATTTATGAGTGCCGTGATTTTTTCTATGTGCTTCGCCGAGTAGTCGCCATAGACCTTCTGAGAGATTATGGTACCCATAGCAACGGTATTTTTTTCGCTGAAGGAATATCTCTTTTCTCTGTCATAATTCCAAAAATAAAGAGTTGCCAGCAAAGCTACACAAATAACCGCCACAACCGTCAAAGCAATTTTCTTTTTGTTATTCATAGGCAAATCTCCCATAAATATATAATATATATACCATAATATAGTAAATATCACCTTTAACTTTTATATTCTATACCAACTGCGCAAATTTTTCAAGAGTATTGAAATAAAACTTGCAGTATTACCATAAATTTGTTATAATTGAACAAAATAAGACAAAAAATTTTAGCAGGTGATAAAAATGGACTTCAATATTAAAATTCCCGTTAATGTAATCAGCGGCAAGGGCTGTATGCTTGATAATTCCGCCGTCCTTAAAAAATACGGTAAAAAATGCGTTATTGTAACAGGCGGTAAAAGCGCCAAACTTTCAGGCGCACTTGACGATATGGAAGAGGCTCTTAAAAAGGAAAACATCGGCTATGTTATCTATGACAAAATCGGTCCTAACCCCAGAATAGACCACTGTCACGAGGCTGCCTCAGTTGCAAGAGATTTCGGCGCTGAATTTATCGTCGGTATCGGCGGCGGGTCACCTCTCGACGCTGCCAAGGCAGTTGCAGTTTATGCAACGAATCCCTCTTTCGGCATGGAAGATATTTTCGAATACGGCGAAAACGAAAGAAACAGAGCTTTACCTCTTGTTCTTGTAGGCACAACCTCAGGCACAGGCAGCGAAGTGGGCAGAGTGAGCGTGCTGACTAACCCTGTAACGGGCAGAAAAAGAAGCATAGCTCCCGACGACACCTTCCCTGCACTCTCTTTTGCAGACAGCACCTACACTCACACCATGCCCTATGATGTAACCGTTTCAACAGCTCTCGACGCACTGGCTCACGCTATTGAAGGCTATATGTCCGTCAAGTGCGGTGATATCCCCACTCTCTTCGGTGAAAAAGCAATTGCTCTTATCTGGGAAGGTCTCTGCTATCTTCACGAAACAAAATCTCTGCCCGATGACACACTCCGTGAGAAGCTTTATTGCGGCTCACTGTACGCGGGTATAACTCTCTCTTATTGCGGTACGGCATTCCCCCACCCCTTAGGTTATATTTTAACTGAAAGCTTCGGCATACCTCACGGCAAGGCCTGCACAGCCTTTATGGGTGATTTTATTGACAGAGCTGCCGAGCACTGCAGTGAAAAGACACAGCGCATAATGGGTGTTATGGGCACAGACCTTGACACCTTCAAGAAGGTTATTGATGAGCTGACAGATGTCAAGGGCATCGTTATGACCAAGGAAGAAATCAAAGCTTTCTGCGAGCGTTATAACACGGTGCCGGCAAACTTCATTTTCTCACCCGGCGGTTTCACAAAGGAAGATGCGGTGAAGGTATTCACCGAGAAATTCTGTAAATAACATCAGCGCGTTTTTGATTCTTTTTCCGCGCAAGGAAAAAGAATGTCCCGCGACGAGCGTAATAGAAAATATAAAAAATTAAGCAGGCAACTTTTTTTGGTTGCCTGCTGTTTTGTATAATTGATATCTTTTTTATTATCGCCCTCGCCGGGCAGGCGTTACTTTTTTGCTGCCGCACAAAAAGCAACCAAAAATGCGAAGTTATTCTTCCAGCTCTTCACACAGCAGCGTTGCCGCAACAGTGCCGTCAGCCGCTGCAGTTGTCAGCTGACGGATTAGCTTTTTACGGCAGTCCCCTGCCACATAAACACCGTCTTTTACCTTGCAAGTTTCATCTGCCAACACATAACCATATTCATCAATAGGCAGTATATCGGCAAAATCCTTAGTTAAAGGCACCTGGCCGATGGCAAGGAAAAGACCGTTTACGGCAATTTCTCTTTCTTCATCGGTTTTCACATTTTTTACCTTTACGCTTTTAATGATGGGAGCAGCAGTTGCCGAAACCAGTACACTGTCTGTTACAAGCTCAACGTTTTCTTTTTCCCTGAGCTTTTCCATGAGTTTATCCTCTGCCCTGAAGGTGTCACGTCTGTGAACAAGATAAACCTTTTTGCATATCTCTGCAAGATAAAGCGCATCCTGCACTGCAGTGTTGCCGCCGCCCACAACCATAACCTCTCTGCCGCGGAAAAAGTTTCCGTCACAGACTGCGCAGTAGGAAAGGCCTCTGCCGATGAGGTCTTTTTCATTTTCAAGACCCGATTTTCTCGCTTCTGCGCCGAGGGCAAAGATAACTCCCTTTGCATCATATTCGCCTTTGTTTGTTATAACTTTTTTTGTTTCGCCGTCTATAACTTTAGTTACAGTTTCATTTCTGAACTCGCAACCGAAATCCTTTGCCTGTGCGTAGAGATTCATTGAAAGCTCTGCACCGCTGATGCTTTTAAATCCGGGATAATTTTCGACGGCGTGACTTTGACTAATCTGACCGCCGTAGCTCTTTCGCTCAAATAAAATTACACTTTTTCCCGTTCTCAGAGCATATACTGCAGATGTAAGACCTGCAATTCCTCCGCCGATAATGATTATATCTGTCATATTTTCACCTTCTTTTTAAGTTTCTTTCTTTTATTTTAACATAAGATGAAGCAAAATAATACATAGAAAATAAATTTTTAAGAAAAACCTGAAAAATGAAAAAATTATATAGCAATTCCGTGGCTGTTATGTTATAATGATTTAGTATGTATATTTAAAATGTGTTACTATGCTTATTTTTTGAAGGCTATATCTTTACGAAAGGAAGTGGGTAGCTTTGCAGACAAAAATAAACTCACTTAATATAAACTACACCGAAAGCGGTGAAGGCGACCTTGTGGTGCTTCTTCACGGTTGGGGAAGCAATATCACACTGTTTCAGCACACCATAAGCGTACTTGAAAGAAAGTATAAGGTTGTGGCTATGGATATGCCCGGCTTTGGTGAAAGTCAGGAGCCCTCAGAACCCTGGTGTGTTGACGATTATGTTGACTTCGTGCTGAAATTTTTAGAGAGCTACAATCCCAAAAAGGTAACTCTTTTAGGTCACAGCTTCGGTGGCAGAGTTATAATAAAAATGTGTTCGAGAGAGTTGCCTTTTGAAATTGACAAAATTATACTCGTTGACTCTGCAGGCGTGAAGCCCGAGAAAACACTGGGACAAAAAACCAAGCAGAGCATTTTCAAGATGGGCAAAAAGATTTACTCCGCTGCACCCGTGCAGAAGATGTTCCCCGACGCTCTCGAAAACCTGAGAAAAAGAAGCGGCTCGGCAGACTACAATGCGGCTTCTCCCATAATGCGTCAGACCCTTGTAAAAGTGGTAAACGAAGACCTTCAGCACCTTATGCCAAACGTTACGGCTCCCACACTGCTTATATGGGGTACTGCCGACGATGCTACTCCCCTCTCCGATGCCCTCATTATGGAAAAGCTTATGCCCGAGGCAGGTCTTGTAAAATTTGAGGGTGCAGGTCACTACAGTTTTCTCGAATGTCAGGCACAGTACAGCAGAGTACTTGCAAGCTTTATGAATATCAACCTGTAAGTTGCAGAAAGGATAAATTATTATGGCGACAGTTTTAGTTTTTGTTTGTATGGCACTGTTTTTCGTTTCGTCAGCAATGTCGGTTATTGACTCAGTGCATTTCTTCCAGCTCAACTCATACCGTTTTGACACTCACACAAAATGGATAAGACAGAATATTGCCAAGCATATGCCCCACGCTATCATTTCGGTGCTTATGCTTATTGCCGTTATTATTTCGGCAACACCTACCTTCAAGGCAGTGGCTCTCATCGTACTTTTTCTCGTGTCGCTTCCCATTGAAAAGCCGAAAAAAGCAAAGAAGCCCCTTGTTTATACTCCCAGAGTAAAGAGAATGCTTTTCACCTGCATACTTCTCACTCTTATTGCTCTCGTGCCCACTACGATAAAAGGCTTGACAAGCTCACACGAAAACTATCCCCTTTTCACTATGGCAGTGATTTACACTCTCACTCCCGTAGTCATTCTTCTTGCAAACCTTATCAATAAGCCTGTTGAGCTGAGCATAAATCAGTATTACACAAACGATGCAAAGAAGATGTTGAGGGCTTGTCCCGACCTTAAAATTATCGGCATCACAGGCTCTTACGGCAAAACAAGCGTAAAATATTATCTGACAACTCTTCTCAAATCAAAATATAATGTGCTTATGACACCGGAAAGCTACAACACTCCCATGGGCGTTGTAAAGACTATCCGCGGCTCACTTAAGGCCACACACGAAATCTTCGTGTGTGAAATGGGTGCAAAATGGGTCGGCGATATCAAGGAGCTTTGCGATATTGTTCACCCCCACCACGGCATTATCACATCCATAGGCCCTCAGCATCTTGAATCCTTCAAGACATTAGACGCTATCAAGGGTACCAAGTTTGAGCTTGCAGATGCACTGCCCGAGGGCGGTATGCTCTTCCTCAACGGAGACGATGAAAACATTGCCGACCACAAGGGTGACAGAAATCATATTTCCTACAGTCTTGAAAACGGTGACTACTCAGCTTATGATATTTCAGTTTCCGAAAGAGGCACAACCTTTACAGTCAAAGCTCCGAGCGGCGAAACTCAGGAATTTTCAACAAAGCTTATCGGCAGACACAATGTACTCAACATTGTAGGCGCTATTGCCGTCAGCCATAAAATGGGCATTGAACTTAAAGACCTCCGCTCTGCAGTAAGGAAGTTAGAGGGCGTACCTCACAGACTTCAGCTCAGCGATAAAGGCAATATGACAATCATAGATGACGCTTACAACTCAAATCCAAGTGGCACAAAGGCAGCTCTTGAGGCGCTCTCACTCTTTGAGGGCTACAAAATCCTTGTCACTCCGGGTATGGTTGAGCTTGGCTCAAAGCAGGATGAACTCAACAGAGAATTCGGAAATAATGCAGCTGACGTTTGTGATTATGTTGTACTCGTAGGAGAAAAGCAGGCAGTACCTATTAAGGCCGGCCTTCTTGACAAAAACTACGATGAGAGTAAAATATATGTGGCTTCCGATATCAACGAAGCTCTCAGTCATGTTTATGCTCTTAATTCAATGGGCAAAAAGAAGATTGTTCTTCTTGAAAATGACCTTCCCGACAACTATTAATCTTTCAAAAAGGTGTGATATATTATGAAAATCAAAGTAGGTGTGCTTTTCGGTGGCAAAAGCGTTGAACACGAAATTTCTGTTATCTCAGCTATTCAGGCTATGGGATATTTAGACAGAAACAAGTATGATGTTATCCCCATCTACATAACCAAAAACAACGAGTTTTATGTAGGTGAAAATGTAGGCAAAATCGAAAGCTACACAGATATAAACTCCCTTATAAAATCATCTCAGCGTGTTACTATGGTCTGGGACGAAAATAAGGTCAAGCTCATCAAGTACCCCCAGAAGATGCTCTCAAAGGGATATGTTGACTATATCGATATAGCCTTCCCTGTAGTTCACGGCACAAATGTTGAAGACGGTACTCTTCAGGGCTATCTGCAGATGATGAATATCCCCTATGTGGGCTGTGATGTACTCTCCTCAGCAGTAGGCATGGATAAGTATGTTATGAAAACCGTACTCAAGGATAACGGCATCCCCGTGCTTGACTGCAAGTGCTACACTGCAAATCAGTATGACGAAAATGAAGATGCACTCATTGAAGAAATTGAAAGTGCTATAGGCTATCCCGTAATTGTCAAGCCTGTAAACCTCGGCTCATCCATCGGTATTTCAAAGGCTGAAAACCGCACAGAGCTTTACGATTCACTTGAAACTGCTTTCCAGTACGCTACAAAGGTACTCGTTGAAACTGCAGTACAGAACCTCAAGGAAATCAACTGCTCCGTTTTAGGCGACTATGAAAGCGCAGAGGCTTCCGAATGTGAAGAACCCGTGTCAAGCGATAAAATTCTCACCTTCACTGAAAAATACATCGGTGACGGCAGTGCTAAGGGCGCTAAAGGTGTCAAGGGCGGCGTGAAATCCTCAGGCAGCAAGGGTATGGCTACTCTCAAGAGAAAAATTCCTGCTGATATCACCAACGAGCAGAGAGATACTATCCGCACTCTTGCAGTTAAAGCCTTCAAATGTCTCGGCTGCGGCGGTGTTTCAAGAATCGACTTTATGATGGACACAAAAACAGGTAACATCTGGCTCAACGAAATCAACACCATCCCCGGCTCACTTTCATTCTATCTCTGGGAGCCTATCGGAGTGAAATATTCAGAGCTTCTTGACAGAATGATTTCCCTCGCACTCAAAAGAGAGCGTGAAAACGAAAACATCACCTACACCTTTGATTCAAATGTTCTCCAGGGCGTAAAGCTCGGCGGCGGCACAAAAGGAGCAAAAGGAACAAAAGCATAATGCTATCTTAAAGCAGAGGAGAGACTCCTCTGCTTATTCTTTTGTCATATTGCCTAAAAAACAATATGCATATCTGTTTAAGCTATCTAAAAAAATCCGAATTGCAATTAAAGTATAGTATTATCCTTCGTTTTATGTTATAATGAAAAAATGTAAAAAGGGGTTCGATATCCTAAAAATCACAAACACAAGGAGGAACAAATTTTGGTACAGAATATCAGATCCAAAATCTCTGACTTCAGCACCTACTGGAACATTCCTATGCCCGGCCGTTATATGACCTTCAAAGAAATTGCGGCTTATGCAGGTGGCGGTATCGGTGCTTATTTCCTTATCTATATGGGTAATCAGCTTGTTGTAAACATCAACAATATGATTGTAGGCGGCGCTATCGGTGTCTCCCCCACCCATATGTACATTCTCTACATAATCGCAACACTGTCAAACATTCCCCTGACTGCAATCAGAGCGAACATGATTGACAACACCCGTAACAAAGCAGGTAAATACAGACCTTACCTTATTTCAATGGGTATTCCCACTGCTCTTATTGCCATAAGCTATGTGTGGTTCCCCTATGATGCTTTGTACAATCTTCTGCCAATGGAGATTTTAGGCTATGACGGTGGTTACGTTGCAAAGTGCGCAATTGTGCTTGTTTTCAACCTGTTGCTGCAGTTCTTCTTCAACTTCTTCCACGATGCCTATAACAACCTCATCCACGTTCTTTCCCCAAACACTCAGGAAAGAACCGATGTTCTCGCAATCAAGAGCGTTGTTTATTCACTTGCACCCTCAATTGCACAGATAATTCTTCCTCTTGTTGCTCAGTTCCTTACAGACAACGATATGTATGACATAAGGGTTTACAGAGTGACCTATCCCATATTCGCCATCATAGGTATGGGTCTTACCGTACTTGTTTTCGGCTATACCAAGGAAAAAATCATTCAGGCTAAAACCCGTGTTATTCAGGTACGCTTCACCGATGCTTTCAAGTCCGTTGCAAAGAATAAGTACTTCTGGATTATTGCCCTTGCAGGCTGGCTTGGCTTCCTCGAAGGCTCCTACGGTAATATTCTCAACTGGACATATAACTACGGTCACGTCTGCGAAGGCAGCACTATGAGTATTATCCAGACCATCATCAGCAACGCTTCAATGTGGGGTATGATACTCGCTCCCTTCTGTATCCGTGCCTTCGGCAAGAAAAAGGTACTCATAGGCATAAACACTATGAACATAGTCTGCATTCTTGCTATGGGTCTTAACAAGACCAACATTTTCTGGCTTGCAGCCTGTATATATCTCAACTGGCTCTTCGGTGCCTTCGAGCAGATTACAGCTCCGGCTATTCAGGCCGATATCAGAGACTTCCATCAGTACAAAACAGGTGAACGTATTGACGGTATGTTCTCAACTGTTCAGACAATCGGTAATATTGTTACTCTTGCAACATCATCCGTACTCCCCTTCGTTTATGAAAGCTTCGGAATCTACGAGGGTAACGGCTATGAAAAGCCCTATGATATTCTTGATGTAACAACAGGTCAGCCTGACCTTCTTGAAAAGGTTGTAGGTTCACTTATTCTTATGGCTGCTCTCGGTGCACTTATGAATATGATCCCCTATCTTTTCTATGATCTCAAGGAAAAGGACCAGAAGGGTGTTGTACGCGTACTGAGAATCCGTGCTATGTTTGAAGACTACGGCAACGGTATCACCAACGATAAAACTCTTGTTGAAGCTATTGACATCATCAGAGAAGCAAGAGAGCTTGCTACACAGGAAGCTGTAGTTCTCACTAAGGCAGATAAGAAAAAGGATAAGAAGGCTTATAAGGCCGCTCTCAACCGCAACGAAGAAATCGAAATTTCCAAGATGGTTTGTGCAGAGCTTGAAAAGTTCAGCTGTGAACCCTACAAGTCAAAGTATGCTGCTTATAAAAAGGTTTATGCAGCAGGTCTTGAAGGTCTTTACAATTCAGATATGTCCGATATTCTTATGGAGCTTAAAACTGCAAGAGAAATGCCAAATGGCACCCCCGAAGAAAAAGAGCTTCGTAAGTTTGCCATTGAAATTGCACAGAACAAGCGCTCTTCACGCAAGGCTATAAGCAAATATTACAAGAGCTTCAGTGAATTTGCACAGCCTGACTTCGCCGCACTTGAGGAAATCTTCAATGCAGAAGATGCCTGCGAAGAAAAATTCAAGCAGCTTTATCTTGACCAGGCTGAAGCCAAGAAGCAGAAGGATTCCTTCAGACTTAAGGAAATCAGCGACCAAATCAAAGTTCTCAAGGCAGAAAAGAAAAAGCTCCAGAAGGCCGAAAAGAATGAGATGGATAAGCACGCTTACTTCTCACGTGCCGCAAAGGTATATCTTGACGCTCAGAAGATCATAAAAGAAAAAGAAAATTATGAACACTTCAATGAGCTTGAAGCTAAATACGAAGAAGCAAAGGCAAATGTTGAAGCCGCCGCTCAGGCACAGCAGGAAGAGCAGAAGCGTCTGAACGAAGAAAAAGCTGCAGCAAAGGCAGCTAAAAAAGAAGCTAAAAACAACAAATAATTCTTCCCCTCAAAAAGTTATAACCACCTGTTTCAATAAAGAACAGGTGGTTTTGTCATATTGCAGTTTTATTCTTTTCTCAGGCTATCAAGAAGCGCTCTCATATCCTCAGGCATATCAGCCTGTAGGGTTATTTCCTCACCGCTGATAGGATGAGTAAAAGTAAGATTTTCGCAGTGAAGTGCCTGATGTGAAATAATTTCGTGTGGCTTACCGTACATAGTGTCGCCGTAAAGAGGTGTGCCGAGATATGCAAAATGCACTCTTATCTGATGAGTTCTGCCCGTGGCAAGATCAACACGAAGAAGGGTGTAATTCTCCCCCGTTTCTATGGGCTGATACATGGTCAGAGCATAGTCGCCTCTGTCGTCGGCAGTGCGGTAGGTCTTTATGGGGTCAGGGCGGTAAATCGGCTTTTCAATTATGCCTTCCTTTTCGTACCTGCCCGTAGCTATGGCAAGGTATTGCTTTTTAATTTTGCCCGAAAGCCTTGCAGCACAGTGGGCGTTCAGGGCGCAGACCACGAGACCTGATGTTCCTTTGTCCAGCCTGCCAACGGCACGGAAGGACGCACTTTTGCCCTTACTGCTGAGATAATATGACACCGCATTTGCAAGGGTATCTCCCTGATGGTTGTGACTTTCGTGCATAGCAAGCATAGGCGGCTTGTTTATTATGAGCAGATCCTCATCCTCATAAACTATGTCCAAGGGGTACTCAATGGGAATAGGTGCAGTCTCGTCTTCGGGGATGTTAAGTGTGATTTTATCCCCGGTGTGAATTATGTCGATAGTCCTGCCCTGCTGACCCTGAAGCATTATGCCGTCAGGAATACGCTTGAGGGAGCGCATAAGCCTTGTGGAAACCTTCACATAGCCCCTTAAAAAGTTATAAACCTTTTTGCTGTCAAATTCTTCGGGTACCGTGTACTCAATTATTCTCAATATCCTTACCTCAATGCGTTTTGCTTGAATATTCGCTGAGAAGTCTCTGCTTTTCGTCCCAGAGCTTCTGTGAAAGGTCAACATAGTAGTTGTGGGGGTTTTCAAAGCGCTTTACTTCATCCCACAGAGTGTCAACCTGCTCTGTGCAATACTTCTTGATATCCTTGATATCGGGACATTCATAGCAGCACTTGCCCTCATCAAAAATCTTCACAAGCAAGGGCTTCGCAGTGTAGTTTTCAACAGTTTTCTTCTTCCATGTGTAATTGGGATCAAAAAGTTCATAGGGCTTGCTGTCATCAATTCCCTCATCAAGCAGGGTGATAACATCGGCAATTGCCTTGCCGCTTTCATTGTCAAAAAGACGATAAACCTTCTTTGCGCAGGGCGTTGTAATCTTCTGTACATTTTCGCTGAGTTTTATACGGGGTACGGGTACACCGTCTTCCTCAACGGCAACAATCTTATATACACCGCCGAAAACAGGTGTGGAAGCCGCTGTGATAAGTCTTTCGCCAACTCCGAAGGAATCCACCTGAGCACCCTGCAAAATCATATCCTTTATGATAATTTCATCAAGTGAGTTACTTGCAACAATCTTACAGTCGGTGAAGCCTGCCTCGTCAAGCATCTGTCTTGCCTTTCTTGAAAGATAAGTGATGTCACCGCTGTCTATTCTGATACCCTTAGGTCTGAAGCCTCTGGGAAGCACCTCTTCATTGAATGCCTTTATTGCATTTGGTATGCCTGATTTAAGCACATTGTATGTGTCAACAAGAAGAGTACAGTTGTCGGGGTACTGTCTTGCATATGCTCTGAATGCCTCAAGCTCATCACCGAAAAGCTGAATCCATGAGTGTGCCATGGTACCAACGGCAGGAATACCGAAATCTCTCTCATCAATAGCGCAGGCAGTGGCATCGCAGCCGCCGATATATGCAGCTCTGGCACCGTAAACAGCACCGTCATAGCCCTGAGCGCGTCTTGAACCGAATTCCATAATAACTCTGTCACCTGCAGCGCGTCTTAATCTGTTTGCCTTTGTTGCAATAAGGCTCTGGTGGTTGATTGTCAGCAACACCATAGTTTCAATAAGCTGTGCCTGAATAACGGGACCCTTGACAGTAATAATAGGCTCACCGGGAAAAATCGGAGTTCCCTCGGGAATTGCCCAGACATCGCACTTAAATTCGAAGTTTTTAAGATATTCAATAAAGTCTTCGTTAAGACCCTTTCTTCTGAGGTACTCAATATCCTTCTGTGTAAATCTGAGATTTTTTAGATAGTCCACAAGCTGACGAAGACCTGCCATAATGGCAAAGCCACCGTTATCGGGTACCTTTCTGAAGAACATATCAAAATAGGTTACTGTATCACCCATTCCGTTAGCGAAATATCCGTTAGCCATTGACAGCTCATAATAGTCAACCAGCATTGTGAGATTTCTTTCTTGCATTGTGTTACCCATTGTAACCCACCGCCTTTCATAAAAGAGGAAAAATCTTTTCCTCTGTATAATAACAGACACATTATACTACTATTTTTTATTTTTTAAAAGGTTTTTTAAGAATTTTTTAAACACTCTGTAATGCGGAAAATCAATTATTGACAAAAATATGTAACATTCACCAAAACCGTTCGTTTTTCGCAATATAATTGTGTAAAGCATACATCTAACTCCCTTGACAAAAAGGGGAAACATATGATAAAATATTCATAGAAAGAGCCTTTTGTTTAAGGCTCTGATTATATTGAAGGTGAGAAAATTATGCGTATCAGAAAGCAGCCTCTCGGCGACCGCAATATTGTGGGCGCAAAAATAGAGGCAAAGCGAAAAGAATTAGGTATCAAACAGATTGACTTGCTCACTCAGCTCCAGATCAAGGGTGTTGAGCTTACCGCTTCAGGCTTATCAAAACTTGAAGGTCAGATAAGAAGCGTTAACGACTATGAGCTTGTTGCAATCGCAGATGTTCTCAGTGTATCCCTCAACTGGCTTGTAGGAAGAGAAGACTGATATTCTTTTCATCAACAATTAAAACAGGACTGTTGCTTTTGGCAACAGTCCTTTTACTTTATTTCATTTTATTTTACCAGGGAATTATGAAAAGCATCTTGTAGAAGAATCTCATAATCCATGTTAAAAGTACGGTTGAGAATATATCGGTTATATATGCCTTATCCTCTTCACCGTTAAGGTCACCGTAGGTGCGTAAGTAGGTTGTGAAATCTTTGACATTACTTTCGTCAAAAGCATAGATACGCACACTTCTTGTGTTACCTGAGCCGTAGGTCTTGAAGCCTGTGCCGCCGTTGTAACCAAGGATAATGCCTTCCTGAGTTTTACCCACAAAGCTATTGACATGGTCATGACCGAAGAATGCACCGATAACATCACCCTTTTCAAGCCAAGCTTCATACTGGCCTGTTGTCACATCAAGGTTTTCGGGGCAGGGAGCTTCGCCGAGGCCCTTACCGCTATCGATAATAGCATCTTCCTTGAGCTTATACCATTTCTTGTCATCACTACGGTAAACAGCGGTGTTTGCCTCTGTTTTGTCAGCTTCCACAACGAGCTGAAAAATTTCCTTTGTAGGAATGTGCTGGAAAACAAGTGAGGGTACAACCTGACCGCCGTTTGCAGCCTTGAGTTCATCGCTCTTTTCCTTGTACCATTCAACCTGATAAGGATATACACCCTGATAGCCGCCGATTTCCTTATTTTTGTTGTTGGTATCCATCATGTAAACATTGAGTGCGGTTTTGCTGCCGTCTGATGAAAGTATGGGGATATTGTATGTACCCGGGTCACAGCCATCGGTAGCGTTTACGCAATACTCATACTCAAGGAAAACATCAGCCATTTCCTTGATGCTTACCTTATCCTCAAGGTCGTGGTCGTGGTTACCGAAGGTAACTGCAAATGGTGTTTTTGTCTCTTCAAAAATATCACCGAGGCAACGCAGTGCCTGAGGTATTGTCTTATCGTTTGCACAAAGGAAAAAATCGGAAAGCATATCGCCTGCTATAACAACAAGGTCAGGCTTTTCTTCTTCAATTGCTTGTCTTATGAGCTTTTCTGTGCGCTTGTTAAGATTGTGAGTATCCTGAGTGTCATTAATATGCATAATTTTGAATTTGCCGTCTGCGCCGAAGCGAAGTGTCTTGTCAAAGTTACCCTGCGCAAAAGCCATTGAACAAAGGCTAAGCATCATAATGAGTGTCAGAACTAAACTGAGTATTTTTTTCATATTCATTCCTCCTGAAATATTGTGCTTTCATTATAAACCCTATTGCCATATTTTTTCAATAGGCAATAAGAAATTTTTAAAAATATTTGTATTACCGCTCACTTTGTGCTATACTTGAGAGAGTAAATTTAAAAGGACTTTTTTAAAATGACAGACAGTTTTGTAGCCTTCGATATAGAAATGCCCTCACAACGTAAGCCAAGAATAAGTGCTATCGGCATAACTGCCGTTGAAAATGGCAAAATAACAGAAAAGGCATACTATCTCGTTAACCCTGAAACCGATTTTGACCCATATGTTGTTGACCTTATAGGCATCACTCCAGAAATGGTTGAAAATGAACCCACCTTCCCTGAAATATGGGAAAAGATCAAGGACATTATGTCAAAGGGCATTCTGGTTGCCCACGGTGCGCCGGGTGATATGAAAACGCTGTGCGGTTGTCTTAAAAGCTACGGCATTCAGTGGAAGGAAAAGGCGCAGTATATATGCACCTGCCGCGTAGGACTTGAAAAGTACCCCGAATATGAACATCACAGCCTTGACTATATGTGTGGGCAGATAGGCTTCCCTCTTATACACCATTATGCCCTCAGCGACAGTGAAGGCTGTGCAAGGCTTATACTTGATTATATTGCCAAGGGCGTTGACCTTGACAGCTATATTCAGGAATTTGATGTGATTAAATGCCGTAACGCCAATCAGAAGCGCAAGCCTCAGAAAAAACGCACCTTAAAAGAAAAGGTCACCCACAATCTGTTTAAAATGCAGAACGAAAAGCTCAGGGATTACTTCGTTTCAACCCACCCTCATATACCCGCAGAAAGCGTTATCGGGGTAAAAGAAGGCTCTCTCAGACAGTACGCCGAAAAGCTGCTGAAAACAAACAGAGCCTCGGACTATATCAAACTTCTTCCTCACGATTTTTATGAGGAAAACAATCTGCATGCCGTTCTTGTGTCTAAAACAAAAAAGCTCTCCACAGCCCTTGAGCGCATTGAAAGCTTTCTCCCCTATGTCAATGATACAACTACCTGCCGCCTTCTCGTACCATATGCTTTCAAAAAAAGACAGCCTGAGCTGACAGAAAAGCTGCCCCTCTGGCTCAGCAGCCATGAGGCTTATACCCGTTATTTTGCCCTTGAGGTAATCGACAGATTTTATATAGCCCCCGAATATATGAGCCTCTGGCAGAAAAGTCTCTCGGATGACGAAGAAGAAAACTTCCTGAAGAAAAAGAAAGCAGTTATTCTCTCAAAGGCGCTTATAAACTGTTCTGAAAGTGTGGCACCCCTTTTCACCGAAAACAAACTTAACGAGGCGACCCGTAACAAAGCGCTTAAAATGGCGTTAGAAAAAGAAAACCTCAGCGACGAAAAACGCGAGGTGCTGAAAAATATGTTGAGATAAGCCAAGATAAAATCCTGCGAAGCTGTTTTCTTCGCAGGATTTTTTTGCTGTTTTTTAAATTTTGCTCAGCCTTTATTCGCCGTAGGTCTTTTTTACATAAGCGTTGTCAATTAAATTGGAAAGTCCCGCCCAGCAGAGCTTTCGTCTTTCCCACCATAAAAGACCGCCCGTTTTCCTTATAAATCCCGGCTGTGCCTGAGAAAGAGAGGCTGTATCCATACCGTAACCTTTAAGAATAGCGTAATATGACGGCATCTTTGACAGGAAATTTTCATAGTTTTTATTTTCCTTAGGTGACCACGCCGTTTCTGAGAAGGCTCCAAGTCTTGGGAAGGTACAATAGCCCGCCTTCTTCATTGCAGGCACAAACTCTGTCCACAAACAAGCCTCAATACCCTTGACAAGATGCTGATTTTCAGGCTTGATTCCCTCATATAAAGGCTCAAATTCATAGGTTTTCTTAAGGCTCACCTGACCGTAGGGCAAGTCAAGATAATATGCGCTGAGGTTTGACATAATGAAAGGTCTGCCTGAATTTATCTCAGAAATAATATCGTTGTCTTTCATACCGCCGTTCCAGAACTGCCATATTACATCTCTGCTTACCATATAATCCTTTATGCTGTCATTCCACATAATCGGTGTGGCGCCCTTTTCTTTTATGTACCTTGCCATTCTCTCAAGATAATAGGTGTGAAGACCGCCCACATCCTTTATCCCCTCATCCATCATTCTTTTCTGACAGTGAGGGCAGATTTTCCACCTTGTTGTGGGCACCTCGTCACCGCCTAAATGGAAATATCCGTCGGTGAAGGTTTCAAGAAGCTCATCAATAATCTCTTTCATAAAATCAAAGGTACTTTCTTTACCGATACACAGCACATCGTGCTTAACTCCCCAATGAGTTGCAACGGTCAGGTCTCTGTCAAAGCAAGAAAGCTCAGGGTACGCCGCAATCATAGCCACAGTGTGACCGGGAGTATCTATCTCAGGGATAACCTTTATGCACAGATTATGGGCGTACTCCACAATTTCTTTCATATCCTCCACTGTATAGTACCCCTCGTGCTTGCGCTTGTTGAAGTTGGTATGGCTTCTGTAGGAACCGACCTCTGTAAGCAGAAGCTTTGACATAATCTGCGCTCTGAAACCCTGGTCTTCACTTAAATGCCAGTGGAAGCGGTTGAGCTTATGAAGTGCCATCATTTCAAGAAAGACAAAAACAGCCTCCTTGGTGAAAAAGTATCTGCCGCAGTCAAGCATAAAGCCTCTGTATGAAAATCGGGGAACATCCTCAATATAAATCTCGGGCAAGGTTAAATCACCCTGAAAAAGAAGCTGACGAAGGCTCTGCACACCGTAGAAAACACCTGCCTCATCACTGCCGATGATTTCCACGAGATTTTCCTTTACGGTAAGGGTGTAGCCTTCTGCTTTTTTCAGCTCGCTGTCAATTTTCAGCACAATACGCTCTTTACCGCCTGAAAAAACTTCAAGAGAAAAGGCATCACTCAGGAATTTTTTCAAACTGCTTGCTGCCTTCTGACAGCCTTCTGCACTTTCGATATTACAAAGTCTTGTGAGAGTGAAAACTCCGCCCTCCCCTACTGACATTTTCACCGGTTCGGGAATAATACTGTATTTCATAATCTGTCCTCCATAGTTTTTCTGATGACATTATACAGTGCGCAGATTCTTTTTACAAGAGGATAGCACAAAAAAAGACGGCGGACTTAACCGCCGTCTGAAATATCACCTGATTAATAGAGTGCTTTTGAAAGAATAAAGCAAGTCCACAGTGCAATAACGAAGAAGCCCTCTGCAGGAATTGCAAGCTTTGTGTAGGGGCATTTCCAACCCTTGTCAACAAAGAGGAAG
This sequence comes from Acutalibacteraceae bacterium, assembly GCA_045637065.1. GTDB lineage: Bacteria > Bacillota > Clostridia > Oscillospirales > Acutalibacteraceae > UBA6857. The sequence goes on along the minus strand of JAZTYQ010000084.1, from coordinate 3,054 downwards.
ATTGTTCTTGTAACAAACACCGTTGTTGCAAAGAAAAGACCGCCAACCAGTGAATGTACAGGAGTTTTTGTTGCATAGGTAAGATAGAGAAGGAAAGCACCAAGCGCAAAGGAAATACCGCCGTAGTAAACACGGATTTCAGTTTTGCCTGCATTGTCAACAGGCTTTACGGAAAAGCTTTCTGCATTTTTGATGGGATTTGTAATGAACACTATTGCCATACCGAAAAAGTAGCATACAAGGCAAACAACGGCAACTGCTGCGGGGATGTTTGACATAAGAATTTCTTTCATTATTTAGTCTCCTTTGTTTTTTATTTATTCTATCATAAAAGCTGTCTGTCGTAAAGGCTTTTACACCTTTTTGCCAAGCATATTTATTTATAATAGTTACACTTTTAAGTCTTATTAAAGACCTTACCGTAAAGACATCTTGTCGGCTCTTTTTCAATCACCAGACCGCAGTAGTTACACATAATGCACTTGGCCTGAGTTTGTCCGTTTCTGAGTTTCAAAGCAAGGTCAGGCTCACAGATGAAGGGTCTGCACATAGATATAAAATCTGCCTTGCCTGACAAAATAATATTTTCCATATCGCTGACATTGTGAATGCCGCCGACAACGATAATAGGAAGGGAAACATTCTTTTTGATTTTCGCCGCGTTTTCAACATTGAAATTCTCAAGAGGTGTTGGTTGTCTGAGAAGCGGATTAATCAGATTTGCCATAGGTAACACAATTTTATTAAGCTGTTTCGGGAAAGATGCGCAAGGCTCTCTATATTTGAAAACCGCCTCCATAGGCATTTTTTCACTGCGCATAGTGTTCATTCCGTCCTGCACCGTACCACAGGAAACTTCAATGGCATCGCAGCCTGCAAGTTCAAGTCTTTTGCATATTTCAATAGCAGATTCTATATTCATTCCGCCTTTACGGTTGTCCTCTGCACTGAGTTTTATCCATACGGGAAGATCGCTTTTATCTTTGATTCCCTTAATAATCAGCTCCACTATTGTGCATCTGTTTTCAAGGCTGCCGCCCCACTTATCTTTTCTTCTGTTGCCGTAAGGTGAAAGAAAATCATGCAGCAGATAACCGTGTCCGCCGTGCAACTGAACACCGTCAAAGCCTGCCATCTGAGCTCTGATAGCCGCTGAAATAAAATCTTCAATAATATCAAAAATTTCAGGTTCGGTGAGTATTTTTGCCCTATCGGGATAAAACATGTGCAAAACATCTGATGGTGCCACTTTTTGCACACCAATTGCCTTTGACGAAGTCTGTCTGCCACAATGAGCAATCTGCAGAATAATTGGCGTGTTATGTCGATGCACCGCATCTGTCAATTTCTTATAGCGACCGATTGTCTCATCGTCGTAAATTTTCATCATTCTCGGATAGGGTGAAACCCCGTTCCGACTCACAGCAGCGTAACCGGTTATGATGCAACCCACCTCGTTTTTTGCCAGATGCTCATACTTTGCAATAAGCTTGTCATCAGGCGCACCATTTTCTTGTGCAAGACCGTCATGAGTTGCGCTGCGTATAATTCTGTTTCTGAGATTGATATCCCCGATTTTTGTTTCATAAAAAAGCATATTTGTTTTCTCCTTTTTATTGCCTTATGGCAACCTTTCTGTAAAGAGCCGGTCACTTAAACAGATTAAAACTGAAGCCCCATATTTTATCAATGGAGTTTATCCCTTTCTGACCGAGCTTATTGTTTTTTCGTTAGCAAGAAAAACACCTATGCACAGTACCAATAGCACGAAAGCCGTTATTTTAAAGGTTGTTGCCGATGCCACAAAGCCGTAAAGAAGCTGCACACCGAAGCCAATTCCATAGGCACCACCCATATGGTACCCGGTTATGTCTGCGCTGTATTTTTTACCGAATCGCGCCGGCACTGCGTGTAATACGCTTGGGAATATGGGTCCGAAGCCCACTCCGATAAGCAGAAGCCCCGCAAGGGATGCACTGCCTATAGGCAAAGCCAGAATAATAATACCGATAAATGCTACGGCTATTCCGCAACGGATAAGCTGATTATCCGAAAGCTTCATTGAAACAAAGCCTGAAATCATACGGCCCAGCATTATGCCGCCATAATAAAGTGACACCCACATAGCCGCCGTATCAGGTGAAAGTGAGAGGGTATTGACAATATAGGTTGCTCCCCATGTGCCAAGAAGAAACTCCATTGAACAGTAAAGTCCGAGTGATAAAATTCCCGTAAGGACCCCTTTGATTTTCATTATATCAAGAAAGCCCTTATCACCTTTTTCTTCGTCGGCATCCTCACCCGAAACCTCGAGACCTTTCCATTTCGGCAGGGTACACAGCACAATCAGTGCAATTACGATCTGTAAAAGTGCCACAACTCTGTAACCGCCGCGCCAGGCACCCGTTTCACCTGTGAGAAACTGCGACATAATCATAGGACTGACGGTTACACCCACGCCCCAGAAGCAGTGAAGCCAGTTCATATGCTGAGCCTTATAGTGCAGCGACACAAAATTGTTAAGACCCGTATCAATTGCACCCGCGCCGTAGCCGAGAATGACTGAGAATATCATCATAACCACAATATTAGGCGCAACGCTTATACCTAAAAGACCAAGTGCCGTAATGAGAATTGACACAAAGGTCACCTTCGACGTGCCGAATTTTCTTATAAGCTTACCCGACACAAAGCTCACGCCACCCGTACACACGGCTGTAACAATACTGTAAACGGAAGCAAAGCTCTCGGCAACACCAAACTCCGTATGAACCACGGGCCAGGAGACACCGAAGAGGCTGTCAGGCAAACCAAGGGAAATGAAAACTATGTAAATTACAACGAGCAACAGTAACATTATAACACTCCTTTTCTTTTGATATATTAGCAAAGACAGATAGCAAAGTCAACTATTGTAAAAGGAATTAAGCGTTTTTGCATTTAGTTTATATAAAGAAAAAATCCGAAACCGTAGCCCATTGGCAAAAGTTTCGGATTATTCTTGTTTGGTGGAGACGGCGGTGACCGAAGCTCTCGCTTCGGCCGTTGCTTTGC
>JAZTYQ010000083.1:0-5548 GCA_045637065.1 Acutalibacteraceae bacterium | reverse complement strand
GTCGGTGTATCTGCTTATGCTTTGATGGCGGCAGGTGGCGACTTCGGCGCTTCATTTGCACCTCAGACAATGGGAATTATCGTTGATAAAATTTCCGCTACTGAATGGGCACAGACTTTTGGGAGCAGTTTATCCTTGTCTTCTGAGCAGGTAGGATTTAAGGTCGGTATGCTGATCGCAGCTATTTTTCCGATTTTGGGTGTACTTCTTTTGTTGTACATGAAGAAGTTTTTTAAGAGTGATATAAAATAAGTTAGCTAGTTCAGTTAAAAGAATCATACACATCTCCTCTCAACAAACCAACGGCCGATGTAATTGCCATAAATTGTTAAACTATTTTATAATTCAATTTAAGGGCAAAACAGAATAGATATACATACAGTCCTTATAATAGGACTTAAAAAAGACGAAAATACGGTTTCGTCCACCACAATGAAATTTCGTCCAGCTGCGGTATATAATCTGCTTGATTCTTTGGATATAAAGATTGAATAAGCTAAACCCCTGACCAAAAAGTCAGGCGCGTTTTCGTGCCGTAAGCATAATTTATAAATTAACTAAAAAGAATATTGAATTAAAGGCGCAAAGGTAGTATAATTTTTTTATAATGATAAAATCAAGGAGAAAATTATGAAGAAGCAGGAACTGATAAGCACCGCTAAAGGTGCATTGACAAAGCTTAAATCCAACTGGAAAACACCGCCCGAAGGCTACTATGTGTCTTACCGTGAATTTTTATCATATGCCCTCGGTAACGGATCGACATCATTCATAAGCGTGCTTACTGCATGGGCGGCAATTACAATAAATGCACCTATGATGATAAGCTACTTTAAAATTTCATCAGGCTTCGTTTTTGTTGCAGGTATCATCAGCTCGGTTTTAGGCCTTATAAGAGCTCCGATACTTTCGATGATTATTGATAATTCCAATTCTAAAAAAGGCAAGTTCAAGCCCTTCTTGTTACCCTCGGCAATTCTTACTGTGCTTTTCTTCGTGTTCATACCTTTTATTCCCGAAGAGCTTAATAGCAGAGAATTCTTTTCGTTCACCATTCCGTCTATTCCCATTTTTGATGTTGAAGCATCACATATAAGCATTTCAGTCGGTGTGGCGCTTATGTTTGCTCTTATTCAGATAGGTACCTTCTTTCAGTCACTTTTATCGCAGTGCCTTGTGGGTATTGAGCAGACAATTTCACCTGTTTCACAGGAGCGTGCAAATATCACTGCACTCAAGGGAATTGTCTCATATATGCCTGCATCAATCGTAAATATTATCATTCCTCTTGTTGCAGGTATTGCTTTTGCAGGCAGTGACAATCCGATGAACAACATTGTCCTTTACCGTTTTGCGTTCCCTATCTGCGGTGTGGGCGGTATTCTCTTCGTTCTGTTTGCTTACTTCGGCACAGAGGAAAGAACTGTTGTACATAACGATTTTGTGTCTAAAGTAAAGCTTTGGGAAGGTACGGCACAGCTTTTCAGAAACAAATACTTCTGGATTACAACCATCTTTTACGTTGCCGTTGCAGTCCGTGGCAATATCAATATGTATATGTGGATTTGTAACTATGCAATCGGCGGATCAAAGGGTGCCTTTGCTCTTACTCTCTGCAATGCAATCCTCAACAGTGCACTTGTACCCGCAATGCTCATAGGACCTCTCCTTATCAAGAAAATGGGTAAAAGAAACGTAATGCTTATGTCAACAGCAGGCTTTCTGATTATGGCGATTATGCAGCTGTTTACGCTTAAAAGTCCCTATCTTATGCTTGTTGCGGTTCTGTTTCAGAATCTCTTTAACGGACTTTCCTATGTTGTGGGTATTATGTGTCCCGATGCTCTTGACTATCAGCAGTGGAAAACAGGCAAGCGGCTCGAAGGCTTCTGGCAGAACACAAGCGGATTTATACAGACCCTTTTCGGCTTCTTTACAACTGCCCTTATGCCCATATTTATGTCAATCGGCGGTGTTGGCTTCGGTGATAATATCGACGTTGCACTCAAAGACCCGATTGTTATGGAAAACACCTTCAGAAGCGTAACCTGGCTCGGAATTATAGCTGCTGTGTTTACAGTTGTACCCATCTGCTTCTATGACCTTTCAGAGAAAAAACACGCTGATATTATCCGTGCTCTTCGCATAAGAGCAGCAGTTGAAAACTACAAAAACAACGACCTCAGTGAGGAAGACAAGGCTTCTCTTGCAGAGATAGTTGAATATGCAAATAAAGAGAATAACGAGCTTGTTCTTGACGAACTTTCAAAGCATTCCTGCATTGCTGAAATTACTCAGTAAACATTACAACTTGAACGGAGGTTCTGCTTATGAAACGAAAAAGCATAGCAGACAAACCCAACATTTTAATCATAAATCCCGACCAGATGCGAGCCGATGCTCTTCACCACCTCGGCAACGAGGCTTCATATACACCCAATCTTGATGAGCTGGGTTTTGACGGTGTTTCTTTTAAAAATGCCTTTTGTCAGAATCCTGTTTGTGTGCCGAGCCGTTGTTCGTTTATGACGGGACTTTACCCTCACACAAAGGGTCACAGAACAATGTCATATCTTCTCCACGAGGACGAGGAGAACCTATTTTCAGATATGAAAAACGCAGGCTATTACACCGTATCCTCTACCCGAGGTGACCTGATGGCAGGTCAGGAGCGTAAATATCACAGAGAGCTTATTGATAAGTATCTGATGTTTTCTCCTGTGAAAACTCCCGCAACTGTTGTTAAATCAAAGCGTGGAGAAAAAGGTAGCGACACATTCTTTTCATTTTTCAACGGAGTTATCCCCGAAAACAAAAAGGGCAGAGAGATAAAAAACAACGATGACCTGTGCATTGATTCTGCCGTAAGACAGATTAAGAAACGCCCGAAAAACAAGCCCTTCTTTATGTTTATCGGTCTTGATTTCCCCCATCCGCCCTATCAGATTGAAAAGAAATATTACGATTTGATTGATGAAAACAAATTGCAGGAGCGCATACCCAACATTGAAGATGAAGACGGTAAACCGCTGATGGAAAAAGGTCTTATGAAAGCCTTAGGTATCTCTGAGTGGAGTGAGGAAAGATTAAAGGAGATTCGTCGCACATATCTTGCCATGTGCGCAAAGGTAGACGACCAGGTAGGCAGGCTTATCAGCACCCTTAGAGAAGAAGGAATTTACGACAACACAGCGGTTATAGTTCTTTCTGACCACGGCGACTACACAACGGATTACGGCATAGTTGAAAAATGTCAGAATTGTTTCCCTGACTGCCTTACAAATGTGCCCTTCATTATTAAACCGCCGAAGAATATCAGCGTTGATAAAGGCATAAATGAAAACCTTGCCGAGCTTACAGATTTGTGTGCCACCGTTTACGATCTTGCAGGCATCGAATGTGAAAGACAGAGCTTTTCAAAGAGCCTTCTGCCGACAATGAAGGATAAAAGCACTCCTCACAAGGACTATGTTTTCTGTGAGGGCGGCAGACTCAAGGGTGAAACACACTGCTCGGAGAAAAATCTTTTCACAGGTGAGGATGCCATATACTCTCCCAGGCTTTTTTTACAGATGAAGGAAGACGGAACTCACACAAAGGCGGCTATGATTCGCTCCAAGGAGTACAAATATGTGATGAGGCTCTACGAAAAGGACGAATTCTATGTTCTTTCCGAGGGTGAAAGTGTCAACCGCATTGACGATGAAAAGTACAGAGAAATTATCGCAAGGATGAAGGAAGAGCTTCTTTTGTGGTATATGAAAACCTGCGATACCGTACCGCAGAAGTATGACGACCGTTTTACGGATAAGTTTCTGCAGAATAATATTGCCTCTGTGGGAGTGCCTTTGATTTTTGCAAAAATTGCAACCGGAGCAATATCCCTGACAGGAAAAACCACAGCACAGTTCATTGATATGATAAAGACTAAATTCAAGCTGTGAGAATAAATAATGTAGCCCCTGACCATTAAAAGTCAGGGGCATTTCATATATTACCTCACTCAACCAATCTGCCATCAGTTGTCACCGTAACAACTCTCCACGGGATAAACTTACCGCTTACCATAAGAGCTCTCTTGACAGCATTCTCAATACCACCGCAGCAAGGTACCTCCATACGCACAACGGTGACACTCTTAATGTCGTTATTCTTGATGATAGCCGTCAGCTTTTCGGTGTAATCTCCCTCGTCAAGCTTCGGACAACCGATAAGCGTTATGCGACCCCGGATAAACTCATTGTGGAAGTTTCCGTAAGCATAAGCGGTACAGTCTGCCGCCACAAGAAGGTTTGCTCCGTCAAAGTAGGGAGCGTTGACGGGTATAAGCTTAATCTGTACGGGCCACTGTCTGAGCTGACTGTTTACGGGTGCAGAAGCGGTACTGCAGTCGCAAGTGTCACGGTTAATTGCCTTTGACTGTGTGCCGGGACAACCGCAGGGCAAAGGTGCAGATGCTTTCTTTTTCTTTGCCGCAAGTACAGCCGCCTCATCGTAGGCAGGTGCTTCTCTTTCCTCAAAGGTGATTGCATTTGTGGGGCAAGCAGGCAGACAGTCACCGAGACCGTCGCAGTAGTCCTCACGGGTGAGCTTTGCCTAGCCGTCAATCATTTCAATGGCACCCTCGTGGCAAGCCGCCGCACAGGCACCGCAGCCGTTGCATTTTTCTTCGTCTATTTTAATAATCTTTCTTATCATAAGAAAACTCCTCTCTTGACTTGTTGAGCCTATTGTATTACAATAATTATAATAAGTCGGTTGTTTTTACAACGGAAAAGAGGCTTTTATGAAGAAATATGTCCCAGTTTTAAAAAGAACAAAGCTTTTTTCGGGCGTGGGAGAGGAAGACATCGCTTCCCTGCTCTCTTGCCTTGGTGCAAGAAAAAAAGAATACAAAAAGGGCGAATACATTCTCCGTGAGGGTGAGCACATAAGCGACATTTTCATTCTCGTGGAGGGCAAGATACACATTCAGAAGGACGATTACTGGGGTAACCGCAGTATACTTTCCGTCATTTCCGTGGGCGAGATGTTCGGTGAAGGCTACGCCGCACCCGAAAGCGGTGCACTTTTAAACGATGTTGTTGCCGTCGAGGACAGCTCGGTGATTTTCTTTGATGTCAGAAGAATCCTTACAACCTGCTCATCGGCCTGGCGTTTTCATAATATGATAGTGCAGAATATGTTTTTCGCTATTTCCAATAAGAACAGAAAGCTTGTGCAGCAGCTCGGACATATGTCGGGGCGTACCACCCGAGCAAAGCTTATTTCTTACCTTTCCGAGGAAGCCAAACGGCAAGGGAGTTCTGCTTTTACCGTACCCTTTAACCGTCAGCAATTGGCGGACTACCTTTGCGTTGACCGCAGTGCTATGTCAAACGAGCTTTGCAAAATGCGTGACGAGGGAATGATTAAATTTGAAAAAAGCAGATTTGAACTGCTGTGAGAGTATAGAACCCCTGACTTGTGAAGGTCAGGGGTGTTTTCATGCATATATCAGCTCTTTGCAGACGATTTCCGTTGCTCTTTCCCGAATGTTGTTCATCCG
>JAZTYQ010000082.1:0-2888 GCA_045637065.1 Acutalibacteraceae bacterium | reverse complement strand
TCAATGAATTTTATAAGAGACTTTATTTCTTCAACCGCATATTCCTGCACATCCTCACCATCATAACGAAGAGGTATTCCGAAACAATGTGTAGGAAGATTAAGTCTTCTGTCGAGGAAGGATGAATTCATAATTGAACCATCACAAGGCATATTTGTGCCGATCATACAACAACCCATTTTCGGATAATCGTCTTCAATAGCAACACCTGCCTCTGCGCTTGGCAAAGGACAAACGTCTGCAGGCACACCGAAGCTTTCAACAACCTCAAGATACGGAGGTGTTATCTGTTGGTCAACCATTGATGAAAGAAAAATGGGCAGTGTCTGCAATGGCATCGGTATAAGATTCGGAAAACCGGTAAAAACCTCATTCGGAACAATTTCATCCATAAGAACAATCTTTTTTGAAAGCTTATTACCGGGATTGATTTTTTCATCTGCACACAAGGAAATATTGATAAGCTTGGTGGTATGCTTAACAATCATATTGTAATGAAGATGAGCGATTCTCAGATGAGCTCCTCTGAGTCCTGCAACGTGGCGGTCAACAAAGGAAGGTGCCGAAAGATAGGAAGCCATCCAACGATATCTCCAGATACCCTTGACAGTTGACACTGGCGCCTTAAGCACCATTACAATCATGTCTTTCCAGTTGACCAGCCAACGGTAGTAGTCATACATGGTGTCTTTGAACCCGCGCCATTCTCTGTGCTTGAGTATGGCGGTATGCTCTTTATAGAGCTTTCCGTAGTTATCCATTATCTTTCGCCGCCCTTTCTTTCTGAATTTTTTTGATTTCAAGGCTTTCAACAAAAGCCTGAACTCTTGTACGGAGCTGACCTGATGCTGATGCAGTATACTGACGGTCTACTGCAGCTGTGGGCACACCGTAGTCATTGGTCATAACATAAGAAGCAAGGGCTCTTTCGTAGCCCCAGTATTCACAGAATTTCAGTTGCTCGTACATAACACCGTCTGCGTTATATTCTTCAACAAGCGCCTTGACATAATCACGGCGTTCCTGAACCTTTTCATGGCTCATATAACGGGGACACTGACTTGTTTTAAGATAATGCATACAAATCTGTGTCAGCACATCTTCACCGTCTTTAATGACAATTTCCTGTCTGCCCGGCAGTGCTCCGAAGCAATATCTGTCAGCAACGACCAGAGCTCCGCTGTCTTCAATGAGTGAAGTAAACTCAGGATCATCCATCTCTGAACCCACAACAACAATTTTAGCTCTGAAATTCTTTTTGGCATCAGGCTCTCTTGTTTTAAGCTCCTCAGCTGTCTCACGAAGAGCAGGGAGAATCAGAGCCTTAGGACAGCAATATGTAACGAGATTAAGAATATGATACTCATAACCTGTAATTCTCGGATTATCCTCTTTACGATAATTGCCTATTTCTGTCATAAGACGGCAGACCTCATTGTGCTCTTCAACGGCTTTGAGAAGCGCCTCATCAGAAGTGTCAACACCGTAAACTTCGCTGATTTTGTTGAGAATCTTGAGTCTTGTCTGCTTTACATAATGTTTTACCGTGTGATTCTCGATTTTAAAAGGCATATCAAGAAAGGTCAGAAAAAATTTCTCTTCCGGAACCAATTTAAGCAGTTCAAAATGCTCTGCAGTTCTGTTCATTTCAGAGCAGGTTTCAGAGGCTAAAAGCGCATTAAGGAAGTTATAACCGCCTTCAATTGCACGTTCGAGAATTGCCTTTGAATAGCCGCAAAGGAAGTTACTCATATAGTAGGTTGCAATATCCATAGAGCCCGTACGCGGTGCACGAACCCTCACAGAAAAGCAATTTCCGCAATTAAGCAGAACCTCGGGAATATGGTAGCAGGTATAACCCAGAGCAATACCGCCTTCCTCTTTAGCTTTTTGTACGAGGTCATTATTGGCATCCTGCAAAAGCTTTTCAAATTCATAAAGATGCTTTAAGTCCTTCATTTCCTTCTCCTTATAATATTTCTAATTTTTCAAGAGCTTCCCTTGCTCCCTTAACCACGTTGGAGTCTTCGGGAAGTTCTGTGATATTTTTTCCTTCTATATCATATATTGCAAGATTTTTATCATTTTCTATATAGGATAAAACAGGAATTCCATTTGTATTTATATGAGGTATAACACTCTCATCAGGTACACGGTTTACGATTGCACCTATTCTTTTATACATAACAAGTTCATCGGCAACACTCTTGATTGTAGAAATAACCTGAGTACCCTTTTTACTTGCATCCGAGATAAGAAGAAGGTGTGTCACCTTTTCCATAACTCTGCGGTTAATCTGCTCAACCCCTGCTTCACCGTCGATTACAACATAATCGAAATCAGCTGAAAGAAGGCTTATAACCTCCTTGAGGTAGGCATTAATTTTGCAATAACACCCTGCACTTTCGGGTCTTCCCACAGCAATAAAGGCAAAGCCGTCAGTTTCTACGAGAGCATCAAAAATTTTATATCTCGCATCACCCAAAAGCTCAATTGCAGCTTTTGTATTACCGTCTTCAACGGTTGAAACGATTTCCTTACGGATATCGTCAATAGTAGTTTCTACCTCGATACCCAGAGCGGTTGAAAGTCCCACAGCAGGATCGGCGTCAATGGCAAGTATTTTTTTATCGGGATAAGCCTCGACGAGAAGCTTTACAATAGTAGCGGAAACAGAGGTTTTACCCACGCCACCCTTACCTGAAAGAGCTATAATTACAGAATTGTTCTTCATTCATATATCTCCTTGTAGTCTAATTAATTAATTGATTATACCAAATAAAATACATTTTTTCAACACATTTATCCATTGCTTTCGCAACGAACAAAAAAATTCCAAGTCTTCTGACTTGGAATTTTTTTGTTTACAACTCTTTTTTCAAACTTTA
>JAZTYQ010000081.1:0-27221 GCA_045637065.1 Acutalibacteraceae bacterium | reverse complement strand
TGCAACACGGCTTGCCTTCTTAGCAGCTGATGCAAGAGCCTTTTCTCTGAGAATTTCTATAGCCTTGTCAACGTCACCGTCTGTTTCAACAAGAGCCTTCTTACAATCCATCATACCAACGCCGGTCTTCTCACGAAGAGCCTGTACGTCTTTAGCTGTAAATGCCATAATTAATTTCCTCCTATTATATAATAGTTAAGTTAATATCAAAAATTATTCAGCAGCAACTTCTGCTTCTTCAGCAGCTTCTTCTGCTACAGGAGCGTTTGATTCGCCCTGTCTGCCTTCGATAACAGCATCAGCCATAGCGCCTGCAATAAGTCTTACAGCTCTGATAGCGTCGTCGTTACCGGGGATTACATAGTCAACTTCGTCGGGATCACAGTTTGTGTCAACGATAGCTACTACGGGGATACCGAGCTTGTGAGCTTCAGCGATAGCAATCTTTTCTTTTCTGGGGTCAACTACGAAGAGAGCAGCGGGCTGCTTCTTCATACCAGCGATACCGCCGATGAACTTTTCAAGCTTTTCTGTTTCAAGCTGGAGCTTGATAACTTCCTTCTTGGGAAGAAGAGCGAATGTGCCGTCTGCTTCCATAGCCTTAAGCTGTTCGAGTCTCTTAATTCTTTTCTTGATTGTTTCGAAGTTAGTCATCATACCGCCGAGCCAACGTGCGTTAACGTAAGGCATACCTGCGCGGATAGCTTCTTCGCGAACTGAATCCATAGCCTGCTTCTTTGTGCCAACAAAGAGAACTTCGCCGCCGTCTGCAGCAACCTCACGAATGAATGAGTAAGCTTCTTCAAGCTTCTTCACTGTCTTCTGAAGGTCGATGATGTGGATTCCGTTTCTTTCTACATAGATGTACTTGCTCATTTTCGGGTTCCATCTTCTTGTCTGGTGACCGAAATGAACGCCAGCTTCGAGGAGCTGTTTCATTGATACTACTGACATTGTAATATCCTCCCTTTTTTCGTTTTTTTAACCACCGCGGGTTCTAAAGTGAGCCACACTCCGTCGGAGTGAAACGGGCGCACCAATCCCCACGCGTGCGTTATCGGCAAAGATTATAGCACAGCATGGGGATTAAGTCAATAGTTTTTATGATATTTTTTATTGTTTTTGGGATTATAGTCTGAGGTGGGGCGGCTCCACTAAATCGCTTGCGATTTGCGGCAACGCAGTTGCCTTGCCGAACGGCGTTCGGCTGTGGAGCCGCCTGCCGCAAATTTTCCTTAAAACTCAGTTTTTCCTCTTTTTCAGCATTTCCTGCATAGCGAAGAGTTTTTTTCTTCTCTCGCTTTCTTCATCGGTATCAGCCGTATATTTTGTCCCGTCAAAGAGAAGTACGCTCCCCTCTTTGACCTGAAGTCCTATTTCATCGAGGGAAACCTGAATATGACTTCCGTCATCTTTTTCCAGGACTGCTATACCTTCGGTTATTCTGTCAATTACAAGTTTTTCCATTACTTTTTCTCCTTGAGTACTCTGCCAACGATAAGGCAGATAGCTATAATAATCACAAACGGTATTCCTGCCAGAAAGGCCACCGATGCAGGTGCACTTGCACCTTGATGTGCTATTGAACACTCCATTTGTGCATAGTTGTAGGCGACAACCGCTGTCATAGCACCGAAAAGAATTATTGCAAGAGCAAACAAACCTTTTCTTATAGAATTCTTATTCATAATATCGCTCCGATTATCATTCAACAAGGCTGTAACCATCTGCTGTGACTTTGAAAATTATGTCACCCTTTTCGTCAGTACGAAGGCATTTCATATTGTTTGCCTCGATATAGTCAAGTGCCTCTTTGTGCGGATGTCCGTAGCTGTTACCTTCACCACAGGAAATAACAGCAACTTCGGCATCTACGGCATCAAGGAAGGGCTTATAAACGGATGTGCTTGAGCCGTGATGAGGCATTGCTATAATATCGGTTTTTCCAAACTTAATTTCCTTGAGTTCATCTTTTTCAGCATCGCCCGGAATTAAAATAGTAGTATCTGTATTTGAATCTGTGTCAGAATAACTAATATATGATAATCTGCAAATCACCGACATATCATTCAAATTATCACTTTGCTCCGCAGCACCAAAAGTAATCAGTTCAACATTATCTAATGAATACCAACCGTTAAGGTATTCATCTTGAAATGCAACATTAATATTATTTTCATCAATCGCTATAAGCAAATCTTCGTATACCCTCGTTGTAGGAGTGTTAAATTCATCAAGCTCAGGCATAATTATTGTATCAACCGGAAATGCATAAAGTACATCGTCGAGTCCGCCGATGTGGTCTGAATGCGGATGCGAAGCTACGACATACTCAAGTGAATCAATGCCAACATCCTCAAGATAATCAATCACAACCTGGCCGTAATCCTTTTCACCTGCATCAATGAGAATACCCGATTTACCCTGCTGAATGAGAGTTGAACTACCCTGACCGACATCGATAAAGTGAACATAGACAGCATCACCCTTGGCAAACTCACTGACATCAACATTTTCTGTAACCATATCCTTTGCTTCATATGCAAAGAAAGCAAGTATGATTGCAATAATGATGCCTATGAGTTTTTTAGCTTGCTTCTTACTTTTTCTTCTTGCCATAATTCTTTCCTCCGTATCTGTTTTTGTCGGCGGGCTTTGATTTACCGTAAGGGGCTTTCTTTGTCGCGGTACCCTTGACAAGACATTTTTCGCCGTCACCTATAAGGTCAAATCGACCTGCTTTGTTAAGCGCCTTTGTTATAATTTCCTTATTTGCCGGGTTGTAATACTGTAAGAGAGCGCGCTGCATTGCCTTTTCTTCGGGAGTTTTTGCAACGAAAACCTCTTTCATTGTGTAGGGGTCAAGTCCCGTGTAGAACATACATGTTGAGATTGTTCCGGGTGTGGGATAAAAATCCTGAACCTGCTCAGGTCTGATTTTTCTCTTTTTGAGGAAAAGCGCAAGCTCAATTGCATCCTCAAGGCGTGAACCGGGGTGGCTGGACATCAAGTAAGGCACAAGATACTGCTCTTTGCCTGCACTTTTTGAAAGCTCGAAATACCGCTGTGAAAATCTCACATAGGTATCAATATAGGGCTTGCCCATCTTCTCCAGCACCATAGCACTGCAATGCTCAGGGGCAACTTTAAGCTGACCGCTGACGTGATAGCGTATAAGCTCCTTGAAAAAGGTTTCATCAGGGTCACTGAGCATATAGTCATAGCGGATACCTGAACGAATGAAAACTCTTTTGACACCCTTTATCTTTCTCATATCACGAAGAATGTCTATATATTCACTGTGGTCCGCTTTAAGATTAGGGCAGACCTTAGGCGCAAGACAGTGCTTGCCTTTGCAAAGACCGAGGGTTTTCTGCTTTTCACAGGAGGGTTGACGGAAGTTTGCCGTAGGGCCACCAACATCGTGAATGTAGCCCTTGAAGTCGGGCATTTTTGTCAAAAGCTCGGCTTCATCCAGAACGGATTTTTTGCTTCGCGAGGTGACATATCGCCCCTGATGAAAAGCAATTGAGCAGAAGTTACATCCGCCGAAACAACCTCTGTTGTGGGTTATGGAAAATTTAACCTCTTCTATGCCCGGCACCCCTCCTTTTTCTTCATAGGAGGGATGATAGGTGCGCATAAAGGGCAGGGTATAAATTTCGTCAAGCTCTGCAGTTGTCAGAGGTTCCATAGGAGGATTCTGCACAAGCATTTTGTTGCCGTGACGCTGTTTGATGATTTTGCCTCTTATATGATCCTGCTCGTCCTGCTGAATGCGGCAGGAAACTGCATATTCCTTTTTGCTTTTAACAACATTTTCATAAGATGGACACTCGGCACCCGTGAGAGGTGTTTCAGTCACATCACATATATAGCAAGTACCCCTGACATCTCTTATAGCTGAGATTTCCTCGCCCATTCTCAGTCTTTCAGCAATTTCGGTTATGCTTTTTTCGCCCATACCGTAGGAAATAAGGTCTGCACCCGAGTCAAAAAGTATGCTTCGTCTTATTTTATCATCCCAGTAGTCATAATGGGCAAAACGGCGAAGAGATGCTTCAAGTCCGCCGATAATGATAGGTACACTGCCGTAAGCTTCACGAATGCGGTTGCAATAGACGATAACTACTCTGTCAGGTCTTGCCCCTGCAACACCGCCTGGAGTGTATGCATCTTCACTGCGTTTTTTCTTTGCAGCAGTGTAATGAGCAACCATTGAGTCAATATTGCCCGAAGACACAAGAAATCCAAGCCTTGGCCTGCCATATTCCTTGAATGGCTCACAGGTATGCCAGTCAGGCTGTGAAATAAAGCCGACTGTAAAGCCGTTGTATTCAAGCACTCTCGATATAATAGCATGACCGAAGGATGGGTGATCAACATAGGCGTCGCCTATAACATAGACGAAGTCCACTTCATCCCAACCGCGGCTGAGAGCATCCTGTTTGTTAATAGGTAAAAAATCACTCATAATAAATCTTTACAAGGGCAGAGATAATCCCTGCCCTGTTCCTTTACTTAATCTGAAAAAATATCATATTCCTCGGGTACGGTATCAGGTTCGCTGCCTGCAGCCTTCATTTCAAGATACTGAGCGCGTGACACAAGCACTTTTCTTGGTTTGTTACCTTCAGCAGCACCTACAAATCCAAGCTCTTCGAGCTGATCCATAATTCGGCCTGCTCTTGCGTAGCCGACACCAAGCTTTCTCTGAATTGCAGTTGTTGAAGCAATATCACCAAGGGTAACAAGATCCATGGCATCTTCAATTAGAGCATCGTAATTTCCGCCCTCGTCAGCTGCAGAAGCAGCACTGCCGCCCTTTTTCTTTGATGAATTGTCAGCGGCGGCGTTGCGCTCGATTTCAGACATAATATCATCGTCATACTCTGCGTTTTCCTGACTCTTGATGAAGGTGACAATTCTTTCGATTTCCTCATCACTGAGGTATGCACCCTGAATACGGACAGGTTTTGTAATACCTACAGGGCTGAAGAGCATATCACCGTTGCCGAGAAGATTTTCAGCACCGATGCAGTCAAGAATTGTTCTTGAGTCAACCTGTGATGAAACTGAAAGTGAAAGTCTTGACGGAATGTTCGCCTTGATAACACCTGTGATAACGTCAACTGAAGGTCTCTGAGTTGCAACAACAAGATGCATACCTGCAGCTCTTGCCTTCTGAGCAAGACGGCAGATAGAATCTTCAACCTCTTTGGGTGACACCATCATAAGGTCATTAAGCTCGTCGATGAAAATAACAATCTGGGGCATAGGCTCCATTTCGGGATGTGACTGCACATACTTATTAAAGCCACCGATATCTCTGACACCACAGTTTGAGAACGCCTTATAGCGGTTATCCATTTCACTGACAGCCCAGGCAAGTGAGCCTGCTGCCTTTCTTGCATCGGTGATTACAGGTACAAGAAGATGGGGAATGCCGTTATAGACAGTAAATTCAACCTGCTTGGGGTCAATCATAAGAAGCTTGACCTGCGAAGGTGTTGCATTATAGAGAATGCTTGTAATCATACAGTTAAGACAAACTGATTTACCTGAACCGGTGGTACCTGCAATAAGAAGGTGAGGCATTTTTGAAAGGTCTGTGCAGTTGACGTTACCTGTAATATCCTTGCCTAAAGCAACTGTCAGGAGCTTGCCTGCGTGCTTTTTGTACTCTGCCGAAGAGATGATCTCTCTGAGAGTCACCGTAGAGCGGCTCTTATTGGGAACCTCTATACCAACTGCCGATTTATTGGGAATTGGAGCCTCGATACGCACACCGCTTGAAGCAAGTCCGAGAGCAATATCGTCAGCAAGGTTTGTTATCTTGCTTATTTTAACACCGGGAGCAGGTGAAAGCTCATATCTTGTAACAGAGGGGCCTCTGCTGATGCCTACAAGCTTTGTTTCAACACCGAAGGAAGAGAGAACCTCAACAAGCTTCTTGGAAGTGGTCTGCATTTCATTTGCAAAGCCTTCACTTGAAGAAAATTCAGGCTGGTTAAGGCAATCTATAGGCGGCAGGATATAATCACGCTTTTTCTTTTCCTGCTTATAGTTTTCAACCTCGGTTTTATTTTTCTTGAGACTTTCATCGGCGTTCTGAACCGCCTTCTTTATAATATCCTCTTCGTCACTCTTTTCAGGCGTTGCCTTTCTAACATTTTTTTCCTCAACAGGCTCAGCCCCCGGCATTGCATCACTAATAAAGGATGCAAGTTTTTCTTCAACGGGAGTTTTCTTATGAGGCATACGAGGCTTTGCATATTCACTTTCGGATATAAAATCCATTTCACTGAGCTTAACGCTCTTGCCAGTTTCAGCAAATTCCTCATCGTGTTCAAAACTGAAAAGCTTATTTTCAGGATAATATTTCTTTAACTTGCGAAGAGGCACACCTGTTTCTCTGTCAACCATATTTTCGGGGTCAAGCTCAATTTCAGTGCTGTTGAAATCGAAGACCTCTGCCTGTCTTTGCTGCTGTTCTTCCTCGCGCTTACGCTTTTCCTCTTCAATTTTTTCTGCACGGATACGCTGTCTCTCTGCGTTTTTAACCTTGAGGGTTTCTGCACTCTCGTCAAGCTTGTTTTTGCCGCCGTTTATAGCACCTGAAACGCTGTCGCCGATTGAGTTGGTTTCAACTCCGATATGGAAGAATAAGCTCACGAGACAAAGGGCAATAACAATAACAAAAGCTCCGCTCTTGCCGCAGGCAAAAAGGGGTCCGCCGCCGAAAAGTGCGCCGATTATACCGCCTGAAAACTCAAATGTACCCTGACCGATCTGCCAGGAAATGCCTACGGTTTCTTTAAACTGTTCGGCAAAAGTTGTGTTTTCAGCCGAACTGACAATAAGATGAATAATACCTGCCACGCTGCCGTTAAAGAGAAAACCGAAGATATTTGTAACAAGCAGACTTCTCTTGAGGTTGTGAAGCGCCATTCGGATGCCAACAACAACAGTCTGAGCAAAAAGAAGATAGAACGAAGTGCCGAAAACAGCAAAGAAGGTGCTTCTGATGCCTGTCCATACATTTGAACCTTTTATAACAGCAAAAAAGAACATAAGCAGACCGCCGAGAAGATAGCTGAGCATTATTGCGTTATAGTACTGCTCACTGAAGGGAACACTTCTGCCGGTTTTTGAGCTGACATAATTTGTTTTGCCCTTTTTAGCAGAAGATTTTTTTGTGCTTCCCTTTTTAGAGGTACTCTTTTTTGTATTTCCTTTAGTATTTTTGCTTTTTGTATTAGCCATATTTTAAACCTCTTATATTATAAATGTTGCGCACACAACGAGTACACCGAGAAGCACACTGTAAACAGCAAAGAAAGGGAAAAGCTTTCTTATGCTGAATTTGCCCACAAGATGCACACATAAAAATGCGGCAGCTCCGAAAAGTACAACAGAAATTGCAAGGGGTACAATATCAACGATAACATCATTCAGAATAGCTCTGACCACCTTGAAAACGCTGATTATAAACATATGTGGCGCGAGATAAAGATAAACCTCACGGATTATAACTCTGGGATTTACATCGCTGATAAGCATATTAACACTGCCAGAGCCGATGTGAGAAAAGCCCGGCACTACATAGGAAACTAACTGATAGACCGCCATTCTGAGAGTGCTTTTTGTGTCGCTTACTCTTTTGAGTTCGTTAGCCTTCTGTCTTGTGTACCAAATAGCCACAACAAGCACAAGAGCATTGATAACGCATGCAACACCCACCAGGTAAAGAGAATTTGCAGTGAGGAATTTATCGAAATAGTCCATGATCAAGGTGTCTTTTGCCACGGGAATAAAAAGCACAGCCATAGGAATAAGAGAAATAAACATATTCTTAACAAGAGGTTTATATGCTGTAAGCTTCTGCGCGGCGAGCTTTTCCTTATCTCTTGTGAAAAGTGCTTTAAGGCTTTTTATGTAAATTTTGCGCAGCATAATGAAAAGAACAACTGAAAATGTTATTCCGAAAACGCCGAAATAAAAGCTCAACGCGTTCTCGTTACTCCTGAAATTCATAACGTAGCTCAGCAGACTGTAATGAGCTGCGGAGGATGTGGGCAATGGCATTGTCACGCCACAGACAAGTGCTAAAATTATCATCTTGATATATTCAATCATATAAGAAACCTCCTAAAGAGAATAGCATATAAATTCAAAATAATTATAGCACAAACTTTTCTTTATAACAAGAGAAATTTTAAATTGTGGGTACAAAAATATTCCCTCTTCCAAAAAATCAGAAAAGGGAATTAATATTTTATTCTTCTGCAGTTTCTTCTGTAGTTACAACCTCTGATTCTGCAGCTTCGGACATTTCTTCTTTGATATACTCGCCTTTCATAATAGCCTCAAAGGTTTCTCTGTCAGCCTTTTCGTTTTCAATGAGATATTCTGCAACATTGTTGAGATTGTCACCGTGAGTTTTAAGAATATTTTCACACTTTGCGTAAGCATTGGTGATTATCTCTTTAATTTCACTGTCAATATCTGCAGCAACATTTTCAGAATAATTCTTCATATTGCCATAGTCTTTGCCGAGGAAAACCTCTCTGTCACCTGATGTATAGGAAACGGGGCCGAGCTTTTCACTCATACCGTAGCGTGTAACCATATCTCTTGCAATAGAAGTAGCTCTTTCAATGTCGTTTGATGCTCCTGTTGAAATATCACCGAGCACAAGTGCTTCAGCAACTCTGCCGCCGAGAAGAACAACAAGTTCACCGAGCATTTCATCCCTTGACATATAGTTGCTGTCATTTTCAGGAAGCTGCATTGTGTAGCCGCCTGCCATACCTCTGGGGATAATTGAAATTTCGTGTACAGGGTCCTGACCCTCGGTGAAATAAGCAGCCACAGCATGACCTGCCTCATGGAAGGCTGTAAGCTTCTTTTCTTTATCGGTAATCTTATGGGACTTCTTTTCAGTACCCACAACACACTTGATAGTTGCTTCTTCAATTTCAGTCATGGTAATTGCCTTCTTTTTGCGTCTTGCAGCAAGAAGAGCAGCTTCGTTGAGAAGATTTTCAAGGTCTGCACCAGTAAAGCCCACAGTTGATTTTGCAATTGTTTTAAGGCTTACATCAGGAGCAAGAGGCTTGTTTCTTGCGTGTACCTTGAGAATTTCTTCTCTGCCCTTGATATCAGGTCTGCCGACTGTAAGCTGACGGTCAAATCTGCCCGGTCTGAGAAGTGCAGGGTCAAGGATGTCAGGTCTGTTGGTTGCGGCAATAATGATAACGCCTTCGTTAGCACCGAAACCGTCCATTTCGATAAGAAGCTGATTAAGAGTCTGCTCTCTTTCATCGTGGCCGCCGCCCATACCTGCGCCTCTGTGTCTGCCCACGGCATCAATTTCATCTATGAAAAGAATTGAAGGTGAGTTTTTCTTAGCCTGGTCAAAAAGGTCTCTTACACGTGAAGCACCCACACCTACATACATTTCAACAAAGTCTGAACCTGAAATGGAGAAGAAGGGAACACCTGCTTCTCCGGCAACTGCTCTTCCAAGAAGAGTTTTACCTGTACCCGGAGGGCCAACAAGAAGCACGCCCTTGGGAATTCTTGCACCGAGAGCCTGATAGTTTTCAGGTGAGCGAAGGAAGTCAACAATTTCTTCAAGCTCAGCCTTTTCTTCATCGGCACCTGCAACATCCTTGAAGGTTGTTTTACGCTTTTCATCTTTGCCAAGCTTGATTCTTGCCTTACCGAAGTTAAGGGCGTGGTGGCTCTCGTTCTGAATATTCTGACCCATTTTACGGTAGAAGTAGAAGAGCATACCAACAAGCAGAAGTGTCATGAATATTGAGGGCAGAACACTCGCCCATACGGCAGAGTTGGAGCCTCTGAGATAGTCATATTTAATCTTTGCATCGGGGTTACTCAGATTATATTCAGTAATGTAGTTGTGAATGTCATTAAGAAAAATATCAACATTTGGTACTACATACTTTGTAACCTTTTCTTCACCTTTTATGATGTATTCGAGAGCGCCGCTTGAAAGATTAAGCTTATATTCACTTATTTCACCGCTGCGGAACTGCTCAACCACCTGATAGTACTTAGGAGCTTCTTCTTTATTCTGAGTACCCATGAATGATGCAATTGCCACAATAAGCAGCACGGGTACGATAATATAAAGCAGATTGCCCCACTTGCTTGCACCCTGAGGTGCATTGGGTTTGGCGTTGTTGTTATTATCCAATATATAATCACTCCTTAATCAAGCATTTGCTTGTGAATTGTCGTAAATCTCTCTTTTAAGTATGCCTACATAAGGAAGACCTCTGTAGTTTTCACTGTAGTCAAGACCATAGCCTACAACAAAGGCGTTGGGGATTTTCTCGCCAACATAGTCGAGAGTCATTGTTACCTCTTTGGCGCGTCTTTCGGGTTTATCGAGAAGACTGCAGCATCTGACACTTCTTGCTCCGTCTTCAAGCATTTTTTCAGTAACACTCTGAAGTGTTCTGCCACTGTCAAATATATCTTCAACTATCAACACATCATACAGGTCGAGATTTTCTATTTCACTTTTAACCTCAACCTCACCGCAGGATTCGCTGCAACCTGCCAGATAGCTTTTAGCTCTGAGAAATTCGATTTTATAGTCAAGGTCAATCTTACGCATAAGATCTGCCATAAAACAGACTGAACCCTTGAGTACACACACAAGAAGCAGATTTTTATCTTTGTAGTCGTGCGTGATTTCACCTGCTATTCTTTCAACAATGGCTTCAAGCTCTTTTTCACTGAAAAGAACTCTCTCTATATCCTTATGCATAGTTTAACCGTCCTTTTTTATTATCAATATATTTTTTGTGTTTTCGCCCGGCAAAAAATTACCGTCAGTTCCGTAATTTTCAAGCCAGATAAGAGTGTCCTCGCATCTGAGTACAGCGTACTCCCCTCTTTTTTCTTCCGGAACTTTATCTTCATTGAAGAGCTTTTTCAGGCTCTTTGTATTTTTCCTTCTTTTTGAATAAAAGCTGTCGCCCTGTCTGCGACTTGTCATTTTTAAAGCACCGCAAAGCTTATCTCCGTCAACGGCATCTTTATTTTTTATATCAGAAACGCTACCCTTTGCAAGAACAAAAGTACCGTAAGGCGTATCAAAGCGGCCTGCGTTTTCGGCACACTCCCACTCCTGAGGTAACACTGTGTGACTTTGAAAGGATATTATATCACTCTCACAGCAAATATACAAGTCTTTTGAGATTTCATTTTTTCCCTGACCCGATAAAATTATTTTGTCGGCAAGGTCTATATGGCGTTTCTCTGTAGTCTTATTCATTTTACTGCGAAGGAGAATTGAAACGGCTCTTTTTCTCACGGCCTCGTGAGCCGAAAGAAAGCAGCATCTGTTATAGCCTTTATCGCATTTGCTGCCATCAATAAGCCTACGGGCTTCACTGTCTATGAAATCACTCTCACACCTGAGAATTTCAAGAGCGGAACTTATGTTACGGGCATAACCTTCGTTGACCTCGGAAAGGGCAGGTATAATTTTATGTCGGATATAATTACGCTTGTAGTCATCGGTAAGATTAGTGCTGTCTGTAACATAAGGCACGCCGTTTTCCTTGCAGTAATTTTCTATCTCCTCACGGGTGCAGTCTATTAACGGTCTGATTATATTACCGTCTCTTACGGGAGGTATTCCGCAAAGACCCTTTGTTCCCGTACCTCGGGAAAGATTGAAAATCAGGGTTTCGATACTGTCAGACAAGCTGTGTGCAGTTGCTACCACATCACAGTGAGCCTTAGAAAAGCACTCATAGCGCACTTGTCTGCCACATTCTTCCTCTCCCAGGCCCATTTCCTTGGCAAGGTACGGAATATCTTTATGAAAAACAAGAAGCTCAATACCCGCTTTTTCGCAGTAAGCCCTGACGGCATTTTCATCACGAAGAGCCTCATGACCTCTGATGCCGTGGTTGATGTGAACGGCTTTGAGTATTATACCATATTCTTCCTTTAATTTACTTAAAATATGAAGAAGGCACATTGAATCAGCACCGCCGGAAACTCCGACAGCTAAGGAAGTGATATTCTCAAGCATACGGTGCTTTTCAATTGTGTTTTTAACCTTACATATCATTTCTTATCTGCTCCAGATTTGAGAAGAGAGTGTAGTCACCGTTCCACGCAACCTTTATTGAGGTTGTGGGGCCGTGACGGTTTTTAGCAATAATGAATTCAGCCTCGTTGATTGCAGGTCTGTCTTCGTCGGGTGCCTCATCCTTTTCGGCAGCATAGTATTCTTCTCTGTAAAGCATAATTACTATGTCGGCATCCTGCTCGATTGAACCTGATTCACGAAGGTCGGAAAGCTGAGGCTTATGGCTTTTGCCTCTGCCTTCGGTTGAACGGGCAAGCTGAGCGAGAACAACAACGGGAATATTGAGGTCCTTTGCCATAAGCTTTAAGTTTCGTGTGATTTCAGAAACCTCCTGAACACGGCTTTCAACCCTTGAGCCGCTTTTCATAAGCTGAAGGTAGTCAACGAAAACTGCATCAACATCACGAAGACGTCTGATTCTTGACTTCATTTCCGAAACTGTCATATTTGATGTGTCGTCAAAGTAAAGCTCACAGTTTGAAAGAAGTGCCGTTGCAGTTGCAAGCTTTGTCCATTCCTCACCTGTTATGTTACCTGTTCTCATTTTTGTGCTTTCAACTCTCGCTTCTGTTGAGAGTACTCTCTGTGCAAGCTGCTCCTTTGTCATTTCAAGGGAGAAGAAAAGCACCTTTTTCTTACCCATCATTGCAGTGTTTCTTGCAAGGTTTAGGGCAAGGCTGGTTTTACCCATAGCGGGACGCGCACCGATAATAAGAAGGTCAGATTTGTTAAGACCCGTAATAGCTTTATCAAGATCAATAAAGCCCGTGGTATAACCCTTATACTTATCTTTGTCGGCACCGCTTAATTTCTGCAGTTTATCGTAAACCTCATTGACTATGATGTCACCGATTTTTGCAGGACCTCTTGTAACTCTGCCCTGACGGATATCGTAGATTTTCTGCTCGGCAACCTCTAAAAGAGAATCGGCAGACTCACTTGAGGAAGCAACATCGTCAATTATGGTTTTTGAAACATTTATAAGTGACCTTTTATAATACTGCTCACGGATAATGTTTGCATAAGCTTCCACATTTTCTGTTGTTGGTACCACTTCAGCCAGTTGAAAGAGGTACTGCTTACCGCCTGCATCGTCATAAACCTTTTCTTCTTTAAGCTTTTCAAGAACTATCAGGGGGTCAATTTTGCCGCCGAGAGCATCAATTTCCTGCATAATTGTGAATATCGCCCTATGCTGAGGCAGATAGAAATAGTCAGGTCTTATTGCAATATTAACCTGAGTTATACAGGTTGGGTCAATGAGTATCGAGCCAAGCACAGCCTGCTCAGCTTCAAGAGAATAAGGCATACTTACATCGTCAAGGGATGTCAGTGATCTTTCTCTGTCCAATTAACTCACCTCAATTTTAAATACTACTTTGTTTTGATTATTCTCCTACACGAACGAAGAGCTTTGCAGTTACACCAGCATAGAGCTTGATTTCAAAGGGGAAGGTACCGAACTGCTTGATATCTTCAACTGTAATCTTTCTTTTATCAGTCTTGACACCGAAATCCTTTTCGATTTTTTCTGCAATTTCCTTTGCGGTTACACTGCCGAAAAGCTTGCCGTTGGCACCTGCCTTTGCAGTGATAACAATTGTTTTACCGTTCATTTCAGCAGCGGCCTTTTCAGCAGCAGCAGTTTCTGTTGCTATTTTGTACTTTTCAGCCTGTTCACGGTTTTTAAGTTCTGTCATATTCTGAGCATTTGCTTCAACAGCAAGATTTTTCGGGAAGAGGAAATTTCTTGCATAGCCGTCACTTGCGTTAACAAGCTCACCTTTCTTACCAAGACCTTTAACATCCTGTTTTAATACAACTTTCATATATTTTACCTCCGTTATAAATTACTTATATATTCGTCAATGGCACCCTTGAGTTTAATAAGAGCGTTATCCATATCAATATCTGCTATCTGGCAGGCAGACATAGTCTGATGGCCGCCGCCTCCGAGTGCCTCCATTATAAGCTGAACATTCATTTCGCCGTAACTTCTGGCTGAAATATTAACTCCGTCTACATTGTAATAAAGGACAAATGAAGCCTTTATGCCTTCGATATTGAGCATTTCATCAGCTGCCTGAGAAGTGACAAGGCGGATATTTTCAATACCCTCGGAAGCAACAGACAAGGCACACTCTCTATAAGTTTCAGCCTCATCAATAATTGCATTACGGCTACGGAATATACCCATATCATTTGAGAAAAGCTTTTTACTCTCAACAGTACTTGCACCTCTTGAGCGAAGATATGCTGCAGCCTCAAAGGTACGCACACCGGCTCTGAGAATGAAGTTTCTTGTGTCAAGCATAATACCTGAAAACAGAGCAAGTGAGGAAAACTTGTCAAGCACCGGCTTGGCATCGATATATTGGGCAATTTCAGTTACCATTTCACTTGCAGACGATGAATTGGGCATATGATAAAACAGCACACTGTTTTCGATATAATCAACGCTCTTTCTGTGGTGGTCAATAACTACAGTTTTACCCCTGCTGTCAATAAGCTCGGGACAGTCTGTAAAATCAGCCTTATGGGTATCCACAACAATGACAAGGGTATCATTGCCCTTCTTTGAAAGAGCTTTTTCGGGAGAAATTATAATATCCTCGCCTTTTTCCTCTATGAACAAATCAATCAGAGGAGTCGCAAGAGTATTCTTACGGTTGACAACGATATTACATTCCTTGCCGAAATGTGAAACTATGCACTGCATACCTACAGCAGAGCCGAAAGCGTCAAAATCTGAAAATCTGTGACCCATAATAAGCACATTACTGCTGCCACGGATTATCTCAGCCATTGTATTGGCAATAATTCTTGTTTTGACCTTATTTTTCTTTTCACGGCCTGATGACACACCGCCATAGAAATTGTACTGTGTACCGTCTTTGATTGCAACCTGGTCACCACCACGGCTCTGAGCCATATCAAGAGCCTGCTTTGCGGAGTTATTGCTTTCACTCAAATCCTTTTCGTGACCTATACCGATGCTGAGTGTAAGGTCTGTGCTTTTGCCGTCATAGGTGAATTCCCTTATTTTGTCGAGAATTGAAAACTTATCGCTTATCATTCTCTGGAGGGATCTTTCTTCAAGAAAAACAAGCATTCTTACATTGGAATATTTTCTGCAAAGTCCGCCGTAAGCACCTACCCACTGCTCTATCATCTGCTCGGTCTTGGAGAAAATTGCTGCACAGTCGCTCTCTTTGAAGTCAGTGTATATTTCGTCTGCATTATCAACAACGGTGAGCATAATTGAGGGTCTTGTGTCGATAAATTCCTTCTCTGTCAGACGAAGCTCGGTTTCATCAATAAAGTAAAGAAGGTAAATATCATCTTCATCAACCTTGATTTCACTTGAATAAACAGAGAAATACATTCCGCCCGTCTTCAGCTTGTGACCTCTGCCTTCAAGGAGCTTGTCAATCCCGTTTTTGCGAAGAAGCTCCTTTAAATTGCTCACTGAAATGTCATCGCTGATTTTAAAGGTACCCTTAAAGCTGTCGTTAAACCAGATAATAGTGCCGTCTTTTTCAATAACAACACAGGGAATTGTCAGAATTTCAAAGGCTTTGCCCTCGGAGAAAGTAAGCTCATCCGTTACGGTTTTCACCCTGAAAAGAAGCTTTTCGTGCCTTGTCTTGTAATAAAAATATTTACCCAAAGCAAAAAGTATCACAATGGCAAGCTCAACAGCCGAAAGAATATAGCTGTAGGTAGCCGTCACTCCGCAAAAGAATATGCCGACTATTATAAATATTAAAGATAAATCATATATCTTCCAAAGTTTTTTCATATCAGTTCTCCATAAGTATGGGAAGTATCATGGGATAGCGTTTGGTTCTTTCATACATAAGCTTGGAAACATCGTCACGAAGTCTGCCCTTGATTGCACCCCAATCATAAATATTTCTGTCATGGCAACGCATTATGGTGTCATATGCCACTCTCTGTGCCTCGTCAATAAGGTCTGTTGACTCTCTGACAAAGACGAAGCCTCTTGACACAACATCAGGGCCTGAAACAAGCTCGCCCGTAACAGCGTCAACACAGGCAACGATAACAATAATGCCGTCTTCGGCAAGATGCTTTCTGTCACGAAGAACAGTGCTGCCTACGTCGCCCACACCTGAGCCGTCAATAAGAGTGTGTCCTGCAGGTACACTGCCGATACGCTTGATGTGTTTTTCGCTTATTTCAATAAGGGATCCGTTATCAGCTATGATAATATTCTCTGCGGGTATGCCCATGTTTTCGGCAAGGTCTGCATGCTTGAGAAGGTGCTTTTGTTCACCGTGTACCGGCATAAAGTATTTAGGTCTGATAATGCCAAGCATGAGCTTTAATTCTTCACGGCAGGCATGGCCTGAAACATGCACATCATACATCTTTTCATAAACAACCTCAGCACCCAGCTTCATAAGCTCGTTCACTACCCTACTGACAGTCTTTTCGTTACCGGGTATGGGAGTAGCCGAAATAATAACATAGTCATTAGGTGTTATGGAAACCTTTCTGTGGTCACGCATAGCCATTCTTGTCAGAGCTGACATAGGCTCACCCTGAGAGCCTGTTGTTATAAGCACAAGCTCCTTATCGGTGTAGTGCTTTATCATGTCAAGCTTAATGAGTATACCTTCAGGAACATTCAGATAGCCGAGTTCGGATGCAACTGCAACAACGTTTTCTAGGCTTCTGCCCGACAGTGCAACCTTTCTGCCCGATTTTTCGGCAACGTTGATAATCTGTTGCACTCTGTGTATATTTGATGCAAAGGTTGCAACGATAATACGCCTGTTTTCAGCCTTCTGAAAGAGCATTTCAAAGGATGCGCCTACCTTGCTTTCACTTTCTGTAAAGCCCTGTCTTTCGGCATTTGTTGAGTCTGCCATCATGCACAGTACACCCTGCTTACCAAGCTCTGCAAAACGGGCAATATCAATCATACCGCCGTCTATGGGTGTGGAGTCAATCTTGAAGTCACCTGTGTGTACAACAGTACCGCCATCACACATAATTGCAAAGCCGACTGCATCGGGAATTGAATGGTTGACATGGATAAACTCAACTCTGAATTTGCCGAGTGTTACAGTCTGACCGGGTGAAACAACATTGAGCTTTGCCTTGTCAAGAAGATTGTGTTCACGGAGCTTTCCCTCAATAAGACCGTTTGTCAGACGGGTGCTGTAAACGGGAATATTGATTTTTTTGAGCAGATATGCAAGTGAGCCGATGTGGTCTTCGTGGCCGTGTGTGATACATATACCCTTTATTCTGTCAAAGTTCTTTTCAATATGAGTAAAATCGGGAATAACGATATCTACGCCGGGCATATCCTCATCGGGGAAAGCAAGACCGCAGTCGATGATAATCATATCACCGTCGTATTCAAAAAGTGTTATATTCTTACCAACCTCACCGAGACCGCCAAGGAATGAAACCTTAATTGGCTTTGCCTTTTTAGGCGGCGTAGCAGGCTTTTTAGTCTGATTTGTCTGCTTTTTCTGAGGAGCCGCTTTGGTTTCCTGAGGCTTTTTATTCTGCACCTTTTTCTGTGATTGCGGAGCTGACTTCTTCTCCTGTTTCTTTTTAGGCTCAGTCTCAATCTTTTCATAAAGCTTCAGGTCATTAACTGCACCCTTTGCCTCATTAACTTTATTTTCTAAGGTCTTCTTATTCTGTGTTTTTTTCTTCTTGAAATAGAAGGGTTTAGTCTTATTCTTATTTTTAGACAAATTGTTGTTTTTTGACTTTGTTGAGTTATTGTTGTTTTCGTTCATTAAACAGTTCTGCACTCCTTTCTTATATTTGTTTAGCAGTTCTATATTCAACATCTGATTTATAATTAACGCTATTTACCCATAGTAAACCATTATAGTATATAATACTATTTTTTGACAGCTATGTCAAGAAAATTCGGAGTGCCAAATTCGGAATTGCGGGGAAGTAGTAATAATATATAGCTATCTTCCCGCAAAATCGGTCAGCGGCAGGCGGCTCCATTAAATCGCCAAGGCGATTTGCGGCTACTTTATGTAGCCGACCCGAATGAAATTCGGGTATGGAGCCGCCGCCCAGATTGCACAAACTATCTCGAAATATCAAATCACCCTGCAAGGATAATCCCTGCAGGGTAACATCTGAATATAATCTGCGGATAAAGGGTTATTTTTTCACCTTCTCCCGGCAATTCATAATTCTTCAAAGAGTTCGCCTTTGGCATTTTTCTTGTGCGCCCGTGCATTTGCCGTTTCGTCATAGAGATATTTACCAAGGTCAATTCTGAGAATCTTTCTGCCGCTGTGACGCTTGCTTTCTGGGATAGTCTTCATGTAGTTTTCGCCGTAGAAGTGCTTGAGATAATCGTCATAATACTCGGGTACGGGAAGCTTGACACCTTCAAATTCCATTTCACTGAGGTTATAGAACCACTTCGCAGGGAAAGCGCCCTTATGAAGACTTAATCCCTCACCGTCAATGAGAAAGACACAGTTTTCCTTCTTGCTGTAACGGCGAAGTGCCTTATCAAGCATAACATGATAGAGGTTAAAGGGTACCATTCTGACAAAGGGAAGAATAAGCTTGTAAAGTCTGTAGTGAGGTCCTGGTACAGCCTTATTCTGCCAACGAAGATTAATAAGTCTTCTGAGATTCTGCACCGTAAAGGAGTGAAGCTGTCTGCCGATTGTAGTACCTGCCGTTTTATCGTAAACATAAACATTTATAAACAGACCGAGGTCAACAAGCTTATGATTTTCTGAAACGGCGGTAAAGAATCCCGTATCATTAAGACGAATTTTATCGTGTACAAAATGGGTTGCCGAGCCTTTTTCATAGCTCTGATATTTCAGCTTATCTGAAAGCTCCTTAGGACAAACAACCTTAAACCTCTCATAATCCTCGCGGAACATACCTATGTCAATTGTATCCTCCCAAGGAATGTAGCCTCCGTATTTGACTGCACCCAAAAGTGAGCCTCCCACAAGGAAATATCTGATATTGTTATTGCGGCATATACGGTCAACATCGGCGATGATTTCAAGCTGAAGCTGGCGGATTTTCTTAAGCTTACCCTGATAGAGTGTCTGGCTTATCTTGTCATCTCCGCTGCTTTCAAGGTCAGCATAAACCGTTCTTGCAAGTGCTTCATCAAGAGGTGTCACCTCAGTCCAGCCGATATCTCTGAGTTTGAGATTGCCGAGACGCTCATACAGTTTTTCCTGCGGCACTCTATCAATATCATTAACAAAGCTCACTGCCGGATTTCTCTCAGCAAAAGCACCATAGAGAAGTGTTTTGATATCGTGAAGTGTGAAATTATAGTTTGCCGCATTATAAATATTGCCTATTCTGCCCTTGAGTGCAACGCAATGCACTGCAGTAACCGCCTGACGGATGTAGCAGGCAGAATAATTAACAATGCTGTCACTGTTTCTGAAAGTAATTGAGTTGTTTTCTTTAAGCTCTTTGAGCACCCTGCCGAAACCGAGCTTTGATGTATCCTCAACAAAGGGACCGAAAATATTGTCAAAGCGAACAACATTAAGAGGATTTTTTGTATAAGAGAAGGATTTTCTACATACATCCTCAAGTTCAAGGAGTATTCTGCCTTGACGGAAATCCTTTTCATAGAGGACTATGGATTCAACCTCACGCTCTGATATAGCAGCAACGCCACCGTCAAAGGGCTTTGCAAAATTAAAGATGGGTATAAAGATAAATCTGCCGCTTGAGTTTCTTGAAAGAGCAAGCCATTTGCGAAGATTTTTCTTCTTTTCTCTTACAAATTCATCGTCTGCGTATTCATCAAGCTGAAGATTTGCCAGATAGAAATAAACCTTCTTGGCATTTGGCTTACTCATACTGTAGTATTTGTCAATACTGTCATAAACATTGAAAAGACCGTTACCGTCAAATTCTTCACTTATCTGGTCATAGAGTTTTTTGTTACGGCACTTACCTTCAAATATAACATTGACACTGCCCTCTCCCTGTGCCTTGTTACGGTACATATAATATCCGGCAAGATAAGCAGCAAGAGTGTGTTCGTCACCTATAATGTTGATTTCACTCTTGTTAAGGGCTCCGTGCTTCATATTATTCATAAGAATTTCCTTGTCAACAAGAGAAATCTCATCAAGGAAGTTTTCATTCATACTGTCCTGAGTGTTCTCATAAACAAGCTTTTCGAAAAGCTCACCGTTGAGGTCAACCTCACGAACGGGCATATTTTCCGTGTCTTTATAGAGATATCTGCCAAGGTCAAGTCTTGCAAGGGCGTGACCCGAATTTCTTGACGAAAGAGGCAGCAATTCCATATATCTGTTGCCGTACCAGTGTCTGAGATATGCATCGTAGGCTTTGGGTGCCTTGAAGACCATATCCTCATAGGGTACATCTATAAGCTCCTCAAACCAATCCATGGGGAAGGGACCTTTTTCAAGGTTCTGACCTACACCGTCGATAAGATATTTGCTGTTTTTCTTAAAGTCAAACATCTGAAGTGCCTTTTCAAAGAAGTAGTGATAGGTAAGGAACGGCACCTTTTTCATTATGGGAAGCATTATCTTAGATGCAGTGTAGTGTATGCCTCGTCTTGCTTTACCGACCCAACGGATGTTAATAAGACGGCGGAAGAAGCGAATTGAATTTATATGAAGCTTCTGGAAAAAGTCGGAATTTGCGGTTCTGTCATAGACGAGAATGTCAATGAAGATACCGTTTTCTATATCAATGAATTTATTTGAAAACTTTGTGCTGAAATAAGTATCTTTAAGACGCACCTTATCAAAGATATAGTGAGATGTAGGCTCATCTGTATATGACTGATAGCTCAGGTGTGAGGGAAGCACCTTAGGACAGAGTCTGCGGAACTTTTCAAAATCCTCACGAAGCATACCGATATCAATATCATCGTCCCAGGGGATAAATCCCTTGTGTCTTATTGCACCTAAAAGTGATCCGCCGACAAGGAAATAGTTAATATCATTTTCACGGCAGATGCGATCAATTTCACGCATTATATCCATTTCAATACGCTTGATACGCTCAATCTTACCCTGATAGATGTCTACATAAAAGTCACCCTTATATTCCTGCTCAACCGTAATGAGGGCAGTTCTGTAAATTGCTTCACCAAAAGATGTTTCTTCCATCCAACCCAGAGACTGTATCTTCAGATTGGCAAGACACTCATAGTTCTTCTGAGTAACCCAGCCGTCCATCATATCATCGTCAAAATCACACACGGGATTTTTTGAAGCAAAATGAGTATAAAGAGCATCCTTAACATCGTGTATGGTAAAGTTATAATTAGCCGCATTATAGATGTTACCGTTTTTTCCTATTACGCTTACTGTATAAACTGCAGTAATTGCCTCACGGATATAACAGCCTGTGTAATGAGTAATGCTATCGGACTTTTTGAAGAGAATTTTGTTGTTTTCAGCAAACTCACCTATAATTTTATCAATGCCGAGTTTTGTTGTATCCTTTACCATAGGTCCGAAAATATTGTCAAAGCGGACAATATTCATTGGTATATTCTTCTCTTTGAAATACTTGCGGCAAATCTCTTCAAGTTCAAGAAGAAGTCTTCCTGCAGAAAAGTCTGCATCAGTACCTGCCACAGCCTCAATTTCTCTTTCAGAAATACTGATTATGCCCTCTTCAAAAGGCTTTGAGAAGTTGAATACGGGTACAAAAACAAAGGAACCTTCATTTTCACTGCAGTAATCCAGCCATCTTTCAAGGTCAGCCTTTTTTGCAGAAACAAAGTCTTCTTTCTCATATTCAGGCAGCTGCAAATTAGCAAAGTAGTATATGTGCTTTTTATCTATGCCTGTTCCCCTGGTTATAAACTCATCATAATTCTCACAGAGAACAAGCTGAGTCTTGACCTCAGCAGACAAATAAGAATAAATGTCAGCGTTTTGAGGCTTTGTGCCTGTAATAACATTGACATAAGGTGATTTTTTATTACCCACAGTGAAAAAGCCTGCAAGATAAGCGGCAAGTGAATGCTCATCTGAAACGATTATTATTTCATCATCCAGATAAAGTGTAGGGTCAATACCCGCCCTCTTTAAAGCCGTGACACTGCATTTAATTTCATCATAAAAAAACTGATTCATATTAACAATCCTTTTTCTTTGTGATTTTTGCCATTTAATTATACTACCTCACTGCATTTTTGTCAATGAAAAAGACGACCGGTAATATTATGGAAAACGAAAAAACGAAGCAGTATCCCTACCGCTTCGCTTTCTTATTAAAATTGTTTTTTTCAGTTATAGGTAAAATATTAAATTTTATGCCTTCTTTATGTATGCGATTTGATTTCAAATAATGAATAATTCAGGCTGTTTGCAAAACATACAAATCACACCTCATTTAATATCCGCTCATATAAGGCTTATATATAATCCGATCACGCATCGTATGAAATATCTTAATTGTTTTCGCTTGTAATAAGCTTACCTTTCACTATTTAATTTAAATCTCACTTTACGGATTCCTTATCCGCAAAACAGGATAATTCACACTCTGCGAATTAAACTAAACAGTACATTGGTAACACCCCTTTCTTTTATTTCGTCTTTATTATACACATTTTTAGATGATTTGTCAATAGTTTTTAACAAATGATATGTTTTTTATATCATTTGCACATCAAATTGAAAAAAACAAGCTGACTACCCGTAAGCAGTCAGCTTTTAAATCAGATATATTTGTTATAAATATCCATAACAATTCTGTTCATTTCGTCCATATGCTGTTCAATTTCATAAACGAGCTTAAACTGATTTCTTGCTCTGATAAGATTATGCTCAGCATAGTGAGTTCTGAAATAAACGTCACCGTCAAGATAGTCTGTAAGGAAACGTATGCCGCACTCGAGTGTCATAAGCATAGCTGAGAATGCAAGATTTTCAACCTCAGCCATAGTCAGCGCCTTTGCAGATGCTGAAAGGAAGCCTTCGGCATAGCTTTCAAAAAGCTCAAGTGAAATATTTACATTGTCAAGATTATCGTCATCTTCTCTTGTGGTGTTGCCGCCAAAACGGATTGCATCACCGAAATCGTAGAGTGAGAATCCGGGCATAATTGTATCAAGGTCAATTACGCAGATGCCTTCGTTTGTTTCGTCGTCAAAGAGAATGTTGTTGAGCTTTGTATCGTTGTGAGTAACACGAAGAGGAATAAGACCCTCTTTATAAAGTTTGAGAAGTCTGCCTGAATCAGCGCGTCTTGCCATAGCAAACTCAATATCAGCTTTAACAGTATCTGCTCTGCCTGCAAGATTGTTTTTTATCGCTGCTTCAAGATTATCAAAGCGCTTGGGTGTGTTGTGGAAATCCTTAATAGTCTCGTGAAGAGTGTGCATGGGATAGTCTGTAAGGTGCTTCTGGAAGTTACCGAAGGAACGGCCGGCATTTTCAAAAAGCTCCTTGTTTTCTATCTTGTTGCAGGTGTGGGAGTTATCAATGAAATTGTAGATTCTCCAGCACTTTTCTCCCTCATAGTGATAGTACTTGCCACCCTCGGCTTTAAGGAATGTGAGTGTTTCTCTGTCGGGGTTGCCGCCGGTTTCGGCAATCTTATTTCTGAGATATGTTGTTACGCTTACGATGTTATCCATAAGCTCTTCAGGATTTTTGAAAACATGTGTGTTGATACCCTGCACGAGGTACTTCTGAAGCTGACCGTCTTCATTGAATTCAAGAAGCAGAGTGCTGTTGATATGTCCGTCAGTGAAAACACTCTGAGCTACAGGCTCGCCTTTTATGCCAAAGCATCTGCAAACCTTGACCACTTCATTATCTATTTCTACTGCCATAATATTACCTTGATACATCATAATATCTTTCCTTTATCTTTTATTCTGCTGTTTTTTTAATGTAGTACATTCTTGAATCGTTGTCAAGAATCATTCTCGAATCTGAGAACTTGAAGCCGGAATAGTTGTAGGGCTGCTTGGGCTTGAAGCCTGAGTGCATAAGAGCATCGCCACCGATGATATAGTCTTCTTTTTCACTCTTAAGCTTAACCATTTCACAAACAAAATCAAAGAATTTGCCGTCTTCAACATTGAGCTTCTTAGGCATGGGAACATTGATCATATCACCGAAGTTTTTAAGTGAAAGCAGCTGCGTACGGATTTTAAGGTCATAGTCCCAGTTTTCGTTAAGTGAAACAAACTTAATAACATCGTTACCCCAGTTGGGTGTGATTCTGTTTACAAAGTAGCCATACATAGCTTCGCTCTTATCGGGAGCGGTAATCTGCCACATACATCTGTCATCCTTGAAGATGTCGCCTATACGTGAATATACGCCGTACTGGAGGAGACGTCTGTGCTGCTTATAGTACTCAATCTGTTTTTTAACTGCAGCTCTGTCAAACTGACTGAGATTTGTTACATCAAGCTCATAGCCCAAAAGTCCGAAGGCTGAAACATTGAATCTCTGCTCAATTGAGCTGGGTCTGAAATCAGGGAAGCTGATTGCAGCAGCAACGTGCATTGTCATAACAGACTGAGGATAGCCGTAGGAGGTACCTGACTGAATGTGCATTCTGTCGAGGGGGTCTGTGTTGTCGCTTGTCCAGCACTGAGGCATATAACAGAAGGTGGCAAGGTCAAATCTGTTACCACCGCTTGAGCAAGCTTCAAAGAGGATTTCGGGGAAACGGTTTGTAAGTGTCTCCCAGATTTCATAAAGACCCATAATATATCTGTGGAAGAATTCACCACTCTTTGCATCCTTGCGTCTTGAGAAAACGTCGGAGAAGTGACGGTTGTTATCCCACTTGATATATTCGATGTTGCCGTAACGGAAAACATCTGTCATTGTGTTGATTATGTATTCCTTAACATCATCTCTTGTAAGGTCAAGGATAAGCTGATTTCTGCCCTGAGAAGGCTCATAAACATCGGTTGTTACTGCCCAATCAGGATGTGCTCTGTAAAGGTCTGAATCAGGATTAACCATTTCAGGCTCAACCCACAGACCGAATTTAAGTCCCATAGCATTGACCTTTTCCGCAAGGCCCTTGATGCCGCTGGGGAGCTTCTTCATATTTACATACCAGTCACCGAGACCTGCTTTATCATTATTACGCTTGCCGAACCAACCGTCATCAAGTACGAACATCTCGGCACCGAGTTCCTTTGTTGCAGCAGCAATTTCAAGGATTTTTTTCTCGTTGAAGCTGAAGGTTGTTGCTTCCCAGTTGTTAACAAGGATAGGTCTGTCCTTATCCTTCCAGTAGCCTCTTACGATATTTTCCTTGACGAAGGCATGCATATTCTGGCTCATGCCGTTGAGGCCCTCGTCACTGAAGGTCATTACGCTTTCAGGTGAATCGAAATACTCCCCTTCTCCGAGGCTCCACTGAAATTCAAAGGGATTGATACCGTTGTGGATGCGGAGAAGTCCGTGAGTGGAAATTTCAGTTCTTGCTATGTGGTTTCCTGAATATACGAGGTTGAAGCCGTAGCAGTTACCGCTGTGCTCTGTTGTGTCAAATTCGCGGATTGCAAAGAAGGGGTTATGTCTGTTTGAGCTTGAGCCTGAAATTGAGCCGACTGAACATTCACCCGAGGTAAGCTCGTGTTCGTGCTTATATCTTTCTCTTGCCCATGCACCGTCAAAGGTGAGCATAACGTACTTGCCTCTTTGAAGGTCAAGCTGCATACTCATAAGTGAGTTGATTTTGATTTCGTTTTTGCTCTTGTTATAAAGTCTTGTGCTTCTTGTAATTACATTGCTTTCCTCAAAAACAGTATAGAAAAGGTAAAGCTCTGCACCAAGCTTTGCATCCTCTAAAATAACTGTGAGGGTTTCGCTTTCGCCATAGCTTGAGGGAAGCCCCTTGAGCTTGGGCTTAACCTTTGTTACAGCAGCACTCTTAAAAGTGAAGTCCGTTGTGAAATTACCGTCGGCAGCCATAAGCTCCATAGCAGGAAGTCTGTAGTCACCCTTGCCATAGGCAGAGTACTCGAGAGCTATATGGTCGAGTGAAAGAGAAGTGTCTTTCTGTGTATAAGGTGTAGCATTGCTGTAGCCTGCAGCGTGTTTATCATAAAGATATTCAAGGTTATCTGAGTTTCTGATTTTTCTGCCATAGTACATGCCTTCAAGCTGTCCTGTAGGAAGCGCTCTGAAAACATAGCTTGTCTTTTTTGTTGACAGATGGAAAACATTGTCTTTGTTAATAAAAATCATAGCTGTTTCTCCTTTTTATACATTATAGTATATACAGATTATATTCTATAACATATTGCCATTTGTGTCAAGAGAAATCACAATTAAAAGTGTCGTGGGTGGTACGCGTTGCAGAGTGCGGTGTGTTGGGCGGGCGGCTCCATTTAAATCGCAAAGCGATTTAACGGCAACGGAGTTGCCGACCCGAATAAAATTCGGGTATGGAGCCGCCCCTCACCTCTTGCACTCACTCCCCCGCGTACAAAAAAAGAACCGACCCTAAGGTCAGTTCTTCTTCATTACAAAAGGTTAAATTATTTAAGTGTAGCCTTAGCGCCTGCTTCTTCGAACTTCTTAACAGCAGCTTCGCCGTCGTCCTTTGACATAGCTTCCTTGATAACTTTGGGAGCGCCGTCAACAGCTTCCTTAGCTTCCTTGAGGCCAAGACCTGTGATTTCACGAACAACCTTGATAACAGCAATCTTGTTGCCGCCAACTTCTGTGAGTTCAAGGTCAAATTCTGTCTTTTCTTCTGCAGCAGCTGCTTCAGCTACTACGGGACCTGCAACTGCAACTGCAGCAGCAGCTGATACGCCGAATTCATCTTCTACAGCGTGTACGAGTTCTGAGAGTTCAAGAACTGTAAGAGTCTTAAGTTCTTCAATGATAGCAGTAATTTTTTCTGATGCCATGGTATTTTACCTCCAAAAATTCAATAAATATAATTTTGATTATGCTTCAGCAGGTGCTTCTGCTTCTGCGGGAGCAGCTTCGCCGTCTTTATCAACAATAGCCTGAATAGCACGAGCGAATGCTGAGATGGGTGCCTGGAATGCACCGAGTACGTTTGCAAGAAGGATCTCTCT
>JAZTYQ010000080.1:0-10843 GCA_045637065.1 Acutalibacteraceae bacterium | reverse complement strand
ACAGAAATCGACTATGATAACCTCACAGCTATCGGCTGTATGATGGGTTCAGGCGGTCTTATCGTTATGGACGAAGACAACTGCATGGTTGACATCGCAAAGTTCTTCCTCGATTTCACCGTTGACGAATCCTGCGGTAAGTGTGCACCCTGCCGTATCGGTACAAAGCGCATGATGGAAATCCTCGAGAAGATTACCGACGGTAACGGCACTCTCGAAGATCTTGATAAGCTTGAAGAGCTTTGCAACTACATCAAAGACAACTCACTCTGCGGTCTCGGTCAGACTGCTCCCAACCCCGTACTCGCTACACTCAAGTTCTTCCGTGAGGAATATGTTGCTCACGTTGTTGACAAGAAGTGTCCCGCAGGCGTATGTAAGAACCTTCTTCAGTTCTCAATTGAGGCTGATAAGTGTAAGGGTTGTACACTCTGCGCTAAGAAGTGTCCTGTTGGTGCTATCTCAGGCGCAGTCAAGGAAGTTCACACCATCGACACAAGCAAGTGTATCAAGTGCGGTGTATGTATGGATTCCTGTAAGTTCAAGGCTATTATTAAGAAATAAGGAGGTACGAAGCAATGGATAAAATGGTTAATATTACAATCAACGGTATGCCCTGCAGCGTACCTTACGGCACAACAATTCTCGAAGCTGCAAGACAGCTCGGTATAGAAATCCCCACTCTCTGCTATCTCAAGGAAATGAACGAAATCGGCGCTTGCCGTTTCTGCGTTGTTGAGGTAACAGGTGCAAGAAGCCTCGTTGCTGCTTGCGTATTCCCCATCGAAAGAGACGGAACAGAAATCTTCACAAACAGCGACAGAGTACGTAAAGCAAGAAAGACTACTCTTGAGCTTATCCTTTCAACACACGAAAGAAAGTGCCTTTCATGCGTAAGAAGCGGTAACTGCGAGCTTCAGAAGCTCTGCAAGGAATACGGCGTTGATGATGAAGGCAAGTTTGACGGTGACAAACCCGTTTATGAGCTTGACTACTCAGCTGCTCATATGGTAAGAGATAACAACAAGTGTATCCTCTGCCGCCGCTGTGTTGCTGCTTGTCAGCAGCAGGATATCAGTGTTATCGGTGCAAATGCACGTGGTATTGACACTCATATCGGTTCAGCATTTGAGCTTCCTCTTAATGCAACATCATGTATCTCCTGCGGTCAGTGTATCGTAAACTGCCCCGTTGGCGCTCTCTATGAAAAGGACGACACAGAAAAAGTATTCTCCGCTATCAGCGACCCCGCAAAGTATGTTGTTGTTCAGGCTGCTCCCGCAGTACGTGCTACTCTCGGCGAATGCTTCGGTATGCCCATCGGCACAGATGTAACAGGCAAGATGTTTGCAGCTCTTCGCAGACTCGGCTTCAATAAGGTATTTGACACCAACTTCGGTGCTGACCTTACAATTATGGAAGAAGCTACTGAGCTTCTCTCAAGAGTTAAGAACGGCGGCGTTCTTCCCATGATCACATCCTGCTCACCCGGTTGGATCAAGTATTGCGAACACTACTATCCCACAGAGCTTGACCATCTTTCAAGCTGCAAGTCACCCATGCAGATGCAGGGTGCAATCATCAAAAGCTACTATGCAGAAAAGAACGGCATTGATCCCAAGGATATCGTTTCCGTTGCTATTATGCCCTGTACTGCAAAGAAGTTCGAATGTGGCCGTGACCATGAAAACGGTGCAGGCTATCCCGATGTTGACTTTGTTCTCACAACAAGAGAGCTTGGCAGAATGATTGACACAGCAGGTATCAACTTCCAGATGCTTCCCGACGAAGAGTGTGATGCTCCTCTCGGTCAGGGCACAGGTGCTGCAGTTATCTTCGGTGCAACAGGCGGTGTTATGGAAGCTGCTCTTCGTACAGCTGCTGAAGTTATCACAGGCACAGAGCTTGAAAAGGTTGAATTCCACGATGTACGCGGTATGGAAGGCATCAAGGAAGCTGCTTACAAGCTGGGCGACCTTGAAGTTAAGGTTGCTATTGCCAGCGGTACAAAGAACGCTAAGGTGCTTATGGATAAGGTTAAGAACGGCACAGCTGACTACACCTTCATCGAAATCATGGGTTGCCCCGGCGGTTGTATCAACGGCGGCGGTCAGCCTGTTCAGAGTGCAACAGTACGCAACTTCACAGACCTTAAGGCTCTCAGAGCTGCTGCTCTTTATAAGAATGACGAAAACCGTCCTCTTCGTAAGAGCCACGAAAACGAAGATGTAAAGAAGATTTATGCTGATTTCCTTGGCGAACCCAACAGTCACAAGGCTCACGAGCTTCTTCACACTTCATATGTTGCAAGACCCATGTTCAATAAATAATTGAATATATAAAAAAAGCGGCTCGGAAACGGGTCGCTTTTTTATTGCAAAAAGGAGCAAAGTTTTGTCGAACTTTTTGGGAAGTTCGCAGGGCGTGGGACAGCGTCCCACAATAATATAATAATTGTAGATGCGAACCTTAAAAATCGCACCACCTTATTTTTATATTGTCCTCGCCGGACAGGCATTCTTTTTCCTGCCGCGGAAAAAGAATCAAAAACGCGTTGATGCTGACACAAATACGCTGATGCCCAATTGACATTTTTCTTTCTTAGTAGTAAACTATAATTATCAAACAGAAAGAAGGAAACCTTATGAAAAAACTTATCAGCCTTATCTTATGTCTTCTTGTTATCCTGCCCATAATCTGCATAAACGCTTCTGCAATTGGCGTCAGCCTCTCACAAGGCAAGGATGCCCTTGTTGCCCAATGGCAAAAAGGTGACGAGCATGGTTTTGATTACAGATTCTACTCCCCTGTCAAGGGTTCAGATGACACTACAAAGTACCCTATAGTTATTCTCCTTCACGGCAAATACAGCGGCTCCAAAGAGGGCGAGCAGCTCACAGGCACCGACTTCTTCAAGTGGTCAAGCAGTGAATTTCAGGCACGCTTTTCAGATGCGGGCGGTGCATTTATCTTAATGCCCAGAACTCCCGGCGGTGATATAAACACCTGGGACAACACATCATATCACGGCTCACTCAAAGCGCTCATCGACACTGTAATTGCACGCTACAG
The DNA here is from genome assembly GCA_045637065.1 of Acutalibacteraceae bacterium. Classification (GTDB taxonomy): domain Bacteria; phylum Bacillota; class Clostridia; order Oscillospirales; family Acutalibacteraceae; genus UBA6857. Next base: position 7,771 of record JAZTYQ010000080.1, on the reverse strand, counting down.
CAACAACATTGACAAAAAACGTATTTATCTTGGCGGTTGGAGCATGGGCGGTGCAGGCGCCATAAGCGTAGCCTCAAGCCATAAAGATTTCTTTGCTGCACTTATGGTGATGGCTCCCTTTGGCAGTGTTTCACAATCTAAGGTAAACAGCCTTAAAAATATGCCTATCTGGCTTGTAACCTGCACACAGGATGTTACTGCATCATATGTCACCTTTGCAGAGCCTTTCTGGACTAAGGTAAAAGACACAACCAACATCCCATCATATTGCCGTATAACCACTTTTAAGAAGTATAACTATTATGATGCAGGTCATCACTATGTACATATGGCTGTAGGCAGCGACCTTCTTAATCAGCCCTCAGACTGCGGTATGAACACAAAAACAGCAAAGGGCACAGGCGTTGCCATAAACAGCAGCTCAACAATGATAACCTGGCTTTCAGCTCAGCGTCTGGGTCAGGCAAAGGAGGATGTCTGCCACTGCGATTGCCACGCAAGCAGCCTCTGGACAAAATTTGTATGGGCAATAACAAACTTCTTTAATATGATTTTCTCTCCCTCCAAGAAATACTGCGGTTGCGGCACCGCCCATTGGTAATGTGAAAAGTTTGTGTGATTCATATCAAAAATTGTTTACAAAATCCCCACACGGATTTAACGGCACTTTAAGCTACCTTTAAAGTTGCCCCTCTATAATGTGATTGTGCGATGGGAATTGAAGTGTGTTTTTTTCCGATTTTTCACTCTTCATCCCTCCTTCCCACCGCACTCCCCTCTCCTTTCAAATATGTATGAAAAGAAGCTGTGCATTAGTCAGGTGCATGGCTTCTTTCCATTTTGTACGCGGGGAAGCGAGACGAGCGTAAAAATATTTCTCCGCCAAATAAAATTAATGCAACAATTCACTTCTTTTAAAGCTCTATTATAGTGAAGATTTTACAGGAAGTGGAAAATATAATGTATGATAATTCAAAAAGACCCTCTGTGGGAAAATCAGGCACAGCCGCAGTTGTATTACTGATTATAATTTGTATCCTTTGTCTATTATCTGTCTTTTTCTTTAGTGGCAGCAATACTGATTTATATACCGAAGAAAAACCAGCTGCCGAAAACACACCAAGCATCACCGAGAGAACAACTGCGGATATAACATCCGCAGAAGCCACGGCTGAGGCATTTCCGCAATCCTTACAGAATTTCTCCGCCTTTCCGGATAAGGACATATCAGCCCCCTATGCAGGTTTATATGAAGTTTCATCTTTCAAGGTGCTTTATGAAAAGGGAGCCATGAAAACCATCAGCCCTGCCAGTCTTACAAAGGTACTCACGGCAATAACAGCTCTTTCTTATGTGCCGTCAGACACTGTTTTCACCGTAGGCAGCGAGCAGGAGCTTGTACCTGCAAGGTCAAGTCTGTGTCTTATAAAGGAAGGCCATAAGCTAACTCTCTATCAACTTATTTCAGGTATGCTTATTGCCTCAGGCAATGATGCAGCCTACACAATAGCTGTTAACACCGCCCGTTTTGTTATGGACGCAGTAGATTTCAGTGACAAAGAAGCTTTATCTTATTTTGCCGACCTTATGAATTCTATGGCTAAAACCGCAGGCGCACAAAACTCTAACTTCATAAACCCCGACGGCTTTGACTGTGACGGTCAGTACACTACCGTAAGAGACCTTGCGCTTATAGGCAGATATGCTATGTATTTTAAAGAAATAAGCGAAATAGTACGCTGTGCTGCAAAATATGTTGTTTTCCATTCAGGGGAAAATGTTACTTGGAAAAATTCAAATCAACTTCTGCACAGTGACAGTCCCTATTATTATCCCAATGCCATAGGTATGAAAACGGGTACCACTGCTCTTGCAGGAAAATGCCTTATGGCAGTTGCTGAAATTGAAGGTAAAACCTATATAGCCGTTGTTTCAGGTTGCAGCAGTGAAGACAGCCGCTATAAATCCGCAACAGACTTATTCCGTTTAGTCTCCCCTATATGACAAAGTTTTCTTTTTTGATGTGATAAACTTCCTTTATAATATTCACAGTAAAGGAGTTTTGTTATGCTTTGTCGGAATTGCAATTATATTCTCAGTGGCGAAGAAGCCTTCTGCCCTCATTGCGGACAGGCAGTAAAAACACAGGAAAGCGAAAAAGAAGAGACCGAAAAAAATGATGTATCCCTCAATGTTACCAAGCTGCCCTCATCAAAGAAAAAAAGCTCAATTTTTGATGTGGAAAGCATTGAAAGTCCTGACAGCGAAGCAGAAAAGCCGGAAAACAGAAAGAGCAAGGGTGCCGTTGCGGTAATTTCTCTGTTTGTGCTTATTCTTGTTGCTGTTGCAGTGTTTACCTCCCTTGAATATTTTGACCTTATGCCTGCAATTGCCTCTTTCCTTTCAGAGAAGCCCTCTTCACCCGGCAGCACATCTGCTGTTTCCACCACATCTTCTCAGCTTAGCGGCAGTGAAGGTATGATATCCCCTGAAATAAACTACAAGCCCTCTCTTCACACCGTAACCTTGCAGAAGCCTTTACCCTTGAGAAAAGGCCCCGATGACACCTATGCACCTATAGACTATATCCCTCACGGCACACGTCTTCAGATAATCGGCGGAAGTCTCAGCAGTGACAACTGGGTTTATGTTTATATTCCATCTGAGGATATTTACGGCTGGCTTAATGCTTCATATCTTATGCAGGATAATGTGCCTTTAAGCACTACACTTCCCTCAGAGAAGCAGGAAGAACAAACCGCCAAAGCTGACAGTACAACAAAAGAAAACGAAGAAAGCGCCTCCCTTGCTCCGCAGAAGCAAACTGCAAAGATAACTGCCGAAAAGGGTCTGTATCTCAGAGTAGGTCCGGGAATGGATTTTGAAGCGGTAACCGTTATCGGCAAGGGCGAAGAAGTGACACTTATCGAGGTATGTGAGAGCAACCCTTCATGGGTTTATGTGCAGTTCGGCAAAGACAAGGGCTATGTCAGCAGAAGTTATATAAGTGAAACTTAATAAATTTCGTTATCTCATATATGCACATCCGTTTTTTCGGGTGTGCTTTTTAGTTTATTTAAAGTTTGGAATATATTATTTACTTAATGAAAAACTTGATATATAATAGTTATATACCCCTCAGGAGGAAAAATTATGAGACTTTTACTTGCAGAAGATGAAAAAGATTTGTCAAAAGCACTGTGCGCTGTTTTAAAGCACAACAATTATTCCGTTGACCCTGTTTTTAACGGTCAGGATGCCCTTGACTACGGTCTGTGCGAAAACTATGATGCAATTATTCTTGATATTATGATGCCTAAGAAAAACGGACTTGAGGTACTCAGCGAGCTGAGAAAACAGGGTATTGACACACCCGTTATCATTCTCACCGCTAAGAGTGAAACCGAGGATAAAATCTTAGGTCTTGACACAGGTGCAGACGACTACCTGACCAAGCCCTTCTCAATGGGTGAGCTTTTAGCCAGAATAAGAGCCCTCACCAGAAGGAAATCAGAATTTTCACCTAACCTGCTCACTACGGGCAATCTCTCACTTAACCGTGAAACCTTTGAACTGAGCGTAGGCGAAAACTCCATACGTCTTGGCAACAAAGAATTTCAGATGGTTGAGCTTCTTATGAACAGTCCCGGCAGACTTATTTCAACTGAGCAGTTTATGGAAAGAATATGGGGCTACGAAACTGAAGCGGAAATAAATGTTGTATGGGTGTATATCTCCTACCTTCGTAAAAAGCTGACAACCCTTGGTGCAAATGTGGAAATCAAGGCTGTCAGAGGTGTAGGCTACACCCTTGAGGAAGTATAAAAAATCAGGAAAGGAAGTCCTCTCTAAGGAGTAGGATAAAACCGAACTATGCTGAAAAAACTTCAGAGACGCTTTATGTTTATTGCTATGTTTGCTCTTGCTTCACTGACAATAGTACAGACTATCGGCGTAAATATTATCAATATATATCAGCGCGATTCGGATATACGCGCAGTACTTAAAATAATTTCAGCCAACCAGGGCGTACTGCCCAATAATTTCAACGAAGATTATAATATCGGTAGCTTTCTTAACCCCTTCGGGGAATACCACATAAACATACAGACACCTTATTCCACCAGGTACTTTGTAGTTGAGATGAAAGATAATGTGGTTACTGATATATCCACCAAGTACGCCGAAAAGGTTGACGATAAAAAAGCCTTCAGCTATGCCTCACAGATTTATAACAACGAACCCGGTTTTGGCACCATAGACTTTTACAGATACTATTACACCGTTGAACCCTCCGGCGAATCCATGATGGTCTTTATCGATATGACGAGGGATATCGCTCAGGTTGTGGCACTTGCCACCATATCGGTTTTCGTTAATATAATCACTATCACTGCATTGGTACTGCTTGTTTACTGGCTTTCTAAAAAAGCAATGCAACCCGTTGCAGCAAGCATTGAAAAGCAAAAGCAGTTTATCACAGACGCAAGCCACGAGCTGAAAACTCCCCTTGCCATTATCTCAGCAAATGCGGAGGTTCTTGAAATGTGCGACGGTGAAAATGAGTGGCTCACCAGCATAAGAAATCAGACCGCAAGAATGAATCACCTTGTGAAAAAATTAGTAGAGCTTTCCAAGCTCAACGAGATGCACGATACCGATGCTCACAGTCAGTTTAACATCAGCACTGCCTTCCTCGACACTGCTGCTAACTTTGAAACAAATGCCGCCGTTGCAAACAAGCACTTCTCTTATTCTGCGGCAGAAGACCTGAAATACTACGGAAACGAAGCTGAAATAAGACAGCTCATCACTATCCTCTGCGACAACGCTATAAAGTACACCGACGAATGCGGCCACATCAAGCTGAGCCTTTACAAATCAGGCAAAAGCGTTGTTATAGAAAGCTATAACACCTGTGAATATATTGACCCGAAGACTGTCTCACACCTGTTTGACCGTTTTTACAGAGGCGACGCTTCAAGGTCAAGAGATGAAAAAACAGGAGGCTACGGCATAGGTCTTTCAATTGCTCAGGCTATAGTCAACAGACATAAAGGCAAAATCCGTGTTTCAACAACAGGCACAACGGGACTTATGTTCAAGATAACTCTTTGAGACATATGATAAAGTTAAAGCGGCGGGTAGGAATTAACCTGTCCGCTTTAACTTTGTTTTTGTATCGTCCTCGCCGGACAGGCATTCTTTTTGCTGGCGCGCAAAAAGAATCAAAAACGCGCTGTTACTTCACTATACACCCTCTTTTGTCTTGACAAAAGAGAAAAAAAGTGGTAAATTATACGAGTTGTAATAATTTAAGAAAGATTGGTGAATCAAATGTCAGGCCATTCAAAATGGAGTACCATTAAAAGAAAAAAAGAAAAGACTGACGGCGCAAGAGCAAAGGTCTTCACTAAAATAGGCAGAGAAATTGCCGTAGCGGTCCGTGACGGCGGTCCCGACCCCGCATCAAACTCAAAGCTCAAGGACGTAATTGCCAAGGCTAAGGCTAACAATGTGCCCAACGACAACATCGAAAGAATTATCAAAAAGGCAAGCGGAGAAACCGGCGGCAACAACTACGAAGAAATCATGTATGAAGGCTACGGCCCCTCAGGTATTGCTGTTATCGTTGAAACACTCACAGACAACCGCAACCGCACAGCAGGCGAAATGCGCCACTACTTCGATAAGAACAAGGGCAACATGGGTCAGCAGGGCTGCGTATCATTTATGTTCACACGCTACGGTGTTATCGTTATCGAGCAGGAAGACACCGACGAGGAAAAGCTCATGGAAGACGCTCTCGAAGCAGGTGCAGTTGACTTCCTCAGCGACGACGAGGATGTTTTTGTTATCCGTACAGAGCCTAACGATTTAGGTGCTGTACGCGACGACCTTGAGGCTAAGGGTTATACTTTTGTTTCCGCCCAGGTTGAATATATTCCCAGCACTGAAACAGAGCTGACAAATGAGGATGACCTTAAGTGCATGGGCAAGCTTCTTGAAATGCTTGAGGACAATGATGACGTGCAGAATGTATGGCACAACCTTGCAAATGAGGAAGACTTACCCTAAGGGATAAACATCAGCGCGTTTTTGATTCTTTTTGCGCGCCAGCAAAAAGAATGCCTGCGCGGCGAGCGATATAAGAGAAGATTAAAGACCTGTCCGAGTGGGCAGGTCTTTTTAATTTGTGCTGACGATCGATATCCGTTTTTAACAGTGCTAAAACCACTTCATATTTATACATATTTCCACAACAAATGCAAACAGAGTTTTCTTATTTTATAAACAAAACTTTAAGTCTTTTTTCTTACTATTGTCAAACACTCATCTTTATGCTAATATCAAAATCGAATATTTTACGAAAGTGAGCAGACAAATGGGAAAGCTTTTTTCTATTTACATAAAATCCTACTGCCTTACAAAGGAAAATGCTGCTGAATTTTTTGACTGTATAGGTGACCTTTATTTCAGCAACGAGGTGCAGGGATTGAAAAAATTTCCACAACACAGCACCATTAACAGACTTGACCACATAACGAGTGTTTCGTATATGAGCTATATTTATGCTAAAGAGCATAACATGGATTTCAGAAAAATTGCCCGTGCTGCACTTCTTCACGACCTTTACTATTATGACTGGCACGATAAGGCATGGTGGCACCGTCCCCACGGCTACAAGCATCCTCGCTTTGCCCTCAACAATGCAAAGAAACTCTACCCCGGAATCAGCAAGTTTGAGGAAAACATCATTCTTCGCCATATGTGGCCTCTCACTGTAATCCCCCCTGCAACAAAGGCAGGATACATTGTTTCTCTTGCTGATAAATACTGTGCAACCAGAGAACTTTTAAGAGCAGATTATAAATACTTCGGTAAACAGTTTGATGAAAATATTAAAATCTTCAAGGAGAAAGAAAAATGCTCATAAGCTTATTAAATTATGTGCTGATGTTTTTCGTCTTCAGCGCGATAGGCTGGACTATTGAATCTGTATACTGTTCAATAGGCAACAAAAAAATAATAAACCGAGGATTTTTATACGGCCCCGTATGCCCTATATACGGTACAGGTGCACTTATTTTCGAAATTCTAATAACCCCTTTAAGCGAGCCTTTTGAAAAGCGTTGGTGGCTTGTGGTAATAGTGGGTATGGTACTTGCCGATATACTTGAATACTTCACAGGCTATATTATGGAAAAGCTCTTCAATGCCCGTTGGTGGGATTATTCGGAAAACTTCCTGAATCTTCACGGAAGAATCTGCTTCAAGCATACCTGCTATTGGGGATTATTCAGCTTCATTTATGTGTATTTCATAAGCCCGGCATATGATTTTGTTATAAACTTTATTCCGCAGAATATAAGAAATGTTGCCGTTGGCATAATTTTGGTGATATTCCTTGTTGACCTTGTCTTCACAGTAAAAGCCACAATGGATATACACAAGCTTATAAAGAAAATCGATTCGTTTAAGACTTCTCTAAACGAATACAGCGACATTCTCAAGCTTGCGGCTGAAGGCATAAAGGATGCAACAGAAATCACATATGCCGACAAGAAATCCGAACTTGTAAATCAGTTCAAAGATATAAAAGAAAACCTTGCTGCATTGAATGAAAAAAGCTCACTGGTCTATTCAAACACCACTAAACGCCTTTACTCCTCTTTTGCAAACCTTAAAGGTACAGTAGAAAAGAAAATACACGAGATTGAAAATATTGCAAAAGAAATAAAATCAAAATTTACTGAATAAAAAAAGCCCT
>JAZTYQ010000079.1:0-12161 GCA_045637065.1 Acutalibacteraceae bacterium | reverse complement strand
GTCTATATTTATCGTAAATTTTCTCATTTTTTACTGCACATTACTTCATTATTGTATGCAAAAACACATTTAAAACTACTTTTAATAAATGTAAACGGCAACAAAAAAAGGAATTTTTTTTCATTTAATTTTCACATTGATGTGTTATTAATATAGTATTGTAAAAGCTGGAATTATCTGCTATAATGATTGTGTATCTTTAGTTTCGGGAGGTAAATATTATGAGTTTTGTTTATGAAGCCCGCGAAAAGCAGGCGCAGACAATTATAAAAGCGCTGGAGAAGCGCAATATGACGGCAGTGTACTGTGAAAGTGCTGAGGCTTGCCGTAAGAAGGTTCTTGAAATCATCCCCGAGGGCAGTGTTATAAGCTGGGGCGGTGCTATGAGCATTCACGAGTGCGGCATCCCCGAAGCACTTAAAGCCGCCGGCAAATATGACGTTCTTGACAGAACACAGTACACCACACCTGAACAGCAGCAGGAATTTGCAGTGAAAACCTTTCTCAGTGACTATTTCCTTATGAGTACCAACGCAATAACCCTTGACGGCGAGCTTATCAATGTTGACGGCAACGGCAACAGAGTGGCATCCCTCATTTACGGCCCGAAGCATGTTATTGTTGTGGCAGGTATGAATAAGGTTGTTGACAGTGTTGAGGCAGGCTATAAGAGAACAAGAGATATTGCCTCTCCGCCAAATACTATCCGTCTTGGCAAAAATACTCCCTGCAGTGTTCAGGGCAAGTGCGGTGACTGTCTTAGCCCCGACTGCATATGCAATCAGATAGTTGTCACCCGTCGTAGCAGGGAAAAGGAAAGAATTATTGTTATGCTTGTCAATGACAATTTAGGCTTTTAAGAAAGGATGAAATATATGCGTAAGAAAATATTACCGGGTATAGTTATTACCCTGATGACCCTTGTTCTTATGTTCAGCGTTTTTGCACTCCCTGCAAGTGCTGCAACATCAATCAAGAACGCAACCGTTTCAATTTCCGCTTCAACCTACACCTACACAGGCAAAGCCATCAAGCCCACAGTTACAGTCAAGGTAGGCAAAAAGAAGCTCACCACAAAGTCCTACACCGTAAGCTACAAGAATAACAAAGACGTAGGCAAGGCAACCATCACCGTAAAAGGCAAGGGTTCCTATACGGGTACCGCTACAAAAACCTTTTACATAACTCCTAAAAAGGTATCTTCACTCAAGGCAACTCCCTACTCAACAAAGATTAAGCTTTCATGGGGCAAGGTAACAGGTGCAAGAGCATATCAGGTTTACCAGTACAAAAACAGCAAGTGGGTGAAGCTCGACAACACAACAAGCACAAGCTACACCGTAACAGGTCTTGAAAGTGCAACTACCTTCAAATTCAGAGTAAGAGCATACGCCAAAACAGGCAGCAAATATCTCTACTCCCCCTCCTACACAAGCATAAGTGCTACCTCAACCATAGGCAAGCCCACCACCTTCAAAATTTCCAATCTCAAAGAAACCTCAGTGACGCTGTCATGGAACGAGGTCAAAAAGGCTGACGAATACAGAGTTACTCTCATCGACGAGGTTACGGAAAGAACAAAGACCTTCACCGTAAAGGACACCTCAATTTCACTTGAAAATCTTTACTCATACAGAGACTACACCGTAAGAGTAAGAGGCTATAACAAGGCAAAGGATATTCTCGGCAATAATTCCGACTATTTTGCCTTCAAGACTGCCCCCGGCACCGTAAAAAACCTCACCGCATCGGCAGGCAAGCAGAATATCACCGTCACATGGGATAAGGCTGACAACATATCAACCTATCAGATTTATATGTGTACCTATGACGGTGACACCAAGAGCGATTACACCAAGCTTTCAAATGTAACAGGCAACTCCTACACAGTCAACGGTCTTGCGCCCTGCACAGACTACGGCTTCAGAGTGCGCGCTTACATGAAAACCTCCAACGGCTATGTTTACAGTGCCTATACAGAAAGTGAAAAGGTTACTGCTTCTCTGGGCAAGGTTGAAAGCTTCATCTGCACAGGTACAACCAATAATTCAATCTCACTTTCATGGAGCTCAGTCCCCGGCGCAGCAGGCTATAAGCTCTTTATGGACGGCAAACAGCTTTCTCTGCCCACAGCCAATACCACAAAGTACACTGCCGAGGGTCTGAGTGCCGACACTGCCTATAATTTCTATGTTATTGCACACTGTTCAAAGGCAGGCTGTGACAAGTGCGACGAAAACGCTACGCTCCTGACAAATGTCAAAACCTCAGACACAAGAGTTACAGGCGTGGAATTCGTAACAAAGCCCGCATCAATTGCACCTGGCAAAACAGGCACGGTGAAGGCAAGGGTTATTCCAGAATATGCCGAAAACAAAAACATCACCTATAAATCCAGCAACCCCGCAATTGCTACAGTCAATGAAAAAACAGGCGAAATAACCGCTATCAAGACCGGCAGCGTAATTATCACCGCCACAAGTGAAGACGGCGGCAAGCAGGCTTCTTACACACTGACAGTCAAGAATGTTGTTTCAACAGGCATTTCCGTTCCCACATCAATGAATCTCGTTGTGGGCGAAATGGCAGTCATCAACCCCGTATTCACTCCCGAAGACACAACCAACAAAGCCTTCACCGTAACAGGTGCAGACTACAGCTATTCATACACGACCGGTTTTTGGCCTCTCCAGTCAACCAAAACAGAAACACTGAAAGTTTCAGATTATATCTCAATCGGCGCAAACGGTGTTATCAGAGGTCTTAAGGCAACTATTGAGCCTCAGACAAATAAAGCCTTTGCTTTCACCCTTACAGTCAGAGCAAACGATTCAGGCAGAACCGCCACAGTGAGAGTAAGCGTTATCAAAAAAATGATCAGCGTAGCCTATATGGGTGATGATTCTCCCTGGTACTACGGCAACAGCGCAAAGCTTACAGCTACGGTTGATTCATCAATCAGCTCAAAGTATCCCGTAACATCACTTAAATGGAAGTCAAGCGACACCTCAGTTGCAACTGTTTCACAGGACGGTACTGTCACCGTTAAGGGTAAAGGCTCTGCCACAATAACCGCTTACACCTCAGACAACGCCTATAACGGCACCTTCCAGATTTATTGCAGAAGCATAGTCGAAATAGAAAAGAGCTATTTTGAAGGCTGCAGACCCGGCTCATATTATCAGATTAAGGCTTCTCTCAAGCCCGGCGGCGACGGTGAATCAATAAGATTCGCATCAACAGACGAATCCGCTGCAACCGTTGACGCAAACGGTAATGTCAAGATGCTGAAAAACGGCGGTGTCAAGATTATAGTTATGACCAGCTTCGACGCTGTCAACTATAAGGAAGTATGGCTCACCACCGACACCTTCACAAAGCCCTCCGGCACAAAGCAGCAGCTCTTCAATCTTCTTAAAGAAAAGGCTGACTCAGTGAAAACAAGCGATAATCTTCCCGGCTTTATCCGCAACGATATATCTCACTTCACCAACTTCTCTCTCGTTAACACAGGCTCCTACGGCGATGTGATTAAGGAAGATAACCTTTACGGTATGTTCAGTGACCTTGCAGCACCTAAGACCTTTGAGCAGAAGGCCGTTGCTTCCGGCTCAACTGCAGCATGGGAAAACTATATGCTCAACGTACCCGTAAGAGGACAGTATATGACTATTATTGAAGGTCTTGAAATGAGTGATATCAAGAGTGTTGTTTTCCTTGACAAAGGCTCTTACACCTACGACCTGAAGCTTATTCTCGAAGAAGAAAGCTTCACATATCTCCCCACTTCAGCAATCAACACAAGACACGGCAAGGTCTTCGATATACTCACAAGTGCATATCTCACCAGCGCACTCAACGCCATCAACAACAGCGGTGACGGTATGAAAATCTCTTATGACTCCTTCGCTCAGCGTTACTATGACAGCTCACTTACCGTTTCTGTCAACAAGGTAACAGGCAAGGTAACGGATATGAAGTATGATATGAATATCGACATCAACATCAGAAACCTGAAGATTGCCTACTCCATCGTTACTTACACCGCTAACATAGGCTTTACCTGCAACAATGTTGTTTCACTTGATTTCTATGAATACATAGACTAAGGAAAAACTATTAATCCACCTGAGAAATCGGGTGGATTTTTTCATTGATTTTATATTACATTTATGTTAGAATGATACGGTACACTCAGAAAAGAAGGTGAAAAAGTGAAAGCACCCTTAGCAGACAGAATAAGACCTCAGGGCATAGACCACATTGTAGGTCAGCGCCACCTTTTAGGTGAGGGCAAAGCTCTGAGAAATATCATAGAAAGCGGTGAGCTGCCCAACCTTATCTTTTACGGCCCATCGGGCATAGGCAAAACAACTCTCGCATCAATTATAGCTCTTCGCACTAACAGAAAATTTCACAAGCTCAACGGCACCTCGGCATCAACAGCAGATATAAAGTCTATCGTTTCAGAGCTTGACACTCTTGCCGCGCCCAACGGCATACTCCTTTATCTTGATGAAATTCAGTATTTCAACAAAAAACAGCAGCAGACACTTCTTGACTATATAGAAAGAGGCGAGATTACTCTCATTGCCTCCACAACGGAAAACCCCTATTTCTACATTCACGGAGCAATCTTAAGCAGATGCACTGTTTTCGAGTTTAAGAGTGTTGAGCCTCAGGATATTATACCTGCGGTGGAAAGAGCCTTCCGCTTCCTCGAAGAAGAGAGAAATATAACCGTAGTGGCAGATGACGATGTACTTTTGCATATTGCACGCTCCTGTGGCGGCGATGTGAGAAAGGCTATGAACTCGGCAGAGCTTTGTGTGCTCAGCACCCTGCCCGATGGAAACGGCAGAGTACACATAACAAAAGAAAAAGCAAGAGAGCTGACACAGAAAAGCGCCATGAAATATGACCGTGAGGGCGATGAGCATTATGACATACTCTCGGCATTTCAGAAGAGTATGCGAGGCTCGGACCCAGATGCCGCCCTTCATTATCTTGCAAGGCTTCTTGAGGCAGGGGACCTCCCCTCGGCAACGAGGCGGCTTATGGTCTGTGCCGCCGAGGATGTGGGACTTGCCTATCCGATGATAATCCCAATCGTCAAGGCAGCTGTGGATATGGCCCTTATGGTGGGCCTGCCCGAGGCGAGGATTCCTCTTGCAGATGCGGTGGTGCTTGTGTGCAACTCCCCCAAGTCAAATTCGGCGTACCTTGCCTATGATGCGGCAGCTGCGGACATCAGAATGGGCAAAAGCGGTCCTATCCCCCGTCAGCTTCAGAACAAGCACTTTGACGGCGAAGACAACAATAACAAGGGTCAGTTTTATCAGTACCCTCACGATTATCCCTATCACTATGTAAAGCAGCAATATCTTCCTGATGTGCTGAAAAACAAGGTTTATTATCAGTATGGAGATAACAAAAACGAACAGTCAGCAAAGGAATATTGGGATAAAATAAAAAAATAACGCACAACGCATTTTTGGTTCTTTTTGTGCGGCAGCAAAAAGAACGCCACGCGGCGAGCGATGAAAAGCCCCGACAGTTTTTTGAGACTGTCGGGGTAGTTTTTTATTATTCTAAGACAATATCTTCCTTAGTTGTGGCAACAACCACACTTTCATCTTGAGGCATTGCACCTGTCTGCACAGATGTGGTGGCAACTTCCCCGGGAGGCACTGCAGGTGTGGTATAGGTTTTGCCCGGAATACTGCCATCGGAATTATATTCATATACTTCGGTATGCTCTTTAAAAGGTATATTGTCTTCAAGATACTTAGCAAAAGCATCTGTCTTTTCCTTTCCTACAAAGAAGCATTTCTGAACACCCAGTATGTTTGTTATAATAAAACCGTCTGTTGTGACAGAAAATGAAATGTTCTTATAGCCTAAAAGGGGAAGGTCTGTTTCAACACTAATTCTGTCATATGGGTGATTATACTCAACATTTTTTAAACTTGTGTCAGAGAGAAGCATATTCCAGATTACACTATCATCAACATTCTCATAGGTTCTTCTTGTGTGTTTGGAATATGTTTTACTGTATTCATAAGCATCATAGTAAACATCTCCGAAAACAACGGTATTTCTAAGGTCAAGGTCAGCAATAAAATCGCCTAAAGTTTCGGGGAAATACCAAGGGTTGATAAACACATAATAGGTACTGTCCTCACCTATCTGCACTGCCACGGCACATTCGGTGCTGATATGCTTAATGGAATATATCTTTCCTTTTTCGGTGTAGGTTTTATCTTCATATATGTCGTAGCCTGTCATATCGGCTTCTGAAATTAAATTAAGTATATGTTCTTTGCCTATTTCATCAACCTGTGAGCTGTAGGTAATATCACCCAGCTTTATTTCGCGGAATTTTTCGCAAATTATGAGATCATCCCAATGGGGCATAACCATTGTCTCCGCCCCTGTAACGGTTGTTGCAACAGGTGCCGTAGTCTGCGGTACATCTTGTGTTATTGCAGAGAAAGTTGTTTCGGTTGGTTTTTTCGTTAATATCTCCTGCTGATTTGCAGGGTCAGTTGTTTCGATAAGCTCGGCAAGCTTATTCCCTGTCACCTCAGCACCCTCACTCGGCAGCTCAAAGCCGATGTTTCCGCTAACACCAACACCGATAACCGCCACAATTGCAACCGAGGCAACAACCGATGTTACTGCTGTCAGCTTTTTTCTTCTTGCTTTCTGCCCTGTGATATATTCGTCTCTGCGTTCTAAAACGCGCTGAGAAATTTCGTCATAAGTTTTCATATTCAAAGCCCTCCTTTTCAAGCTCTGTTTTCAGTGTGTTCTTTGCTCTGTAAATGAGATTTTCAATCTGACGCTTGCTCTTTTTCATTATCTTTGCCACTTCCCCATTAGAGAAATCTTCAAAATAAATAAGATATAACACCTGAAAATATTCCTCTTTCAGCTTTCGCATTGTGCGGTGAAGAAGAATATTCTGTTCCTTTTTAAGATGCTCAATTTCCACATTGGTTTCCTCTGAAAGATCGTTTCCGAAGTCTTCTATCGGCATAGGCGAATACTTCGAGCTTTTTCTCAGATAATCCACAGTCACGTTCCGCCCTATGGTATAAAGCCAGGTTTTAAAAGAGCTTTTGCCCGAGAATCGGGGTTTTTTAACTGCCAGCTTAAAGAAGGTTTCTTCCATCAATTCTTCCGCAACAAAAATATTTTTCACATATGTATTTATGTACAAGGTCAGACCGTCTTTGTATTGTCTTATTATTTCTGTCAGTCCTGTGTCATCACCATCAAGGTAACGGCGGTAGCTACTTGCACCGATATCCATTGATTTTCTCCTTTCCGAAAGACGTGCTGTTTTTTTGTCTTTCACTTATTAGACGAAACTTAATATAAAAACTCTCACCGAAATTTTTTGAAATAAAATCGGCGGGAGGAAAGCACCCTGAGGCACTCACTCTCCCGCGTACATATCTTTTTATTGCCCTCGCCGGGCAGGCATTCTTTTTCCTTGCGTGGAAAAAGAATCAAAACACGCTGTTATTGTTATCTTTCTTCTCTGAAGTAAGGCAGACCCAGACTCTCGGGAGGCTGATTTTCCTTCTTCTTCATAAGGCTTGTTGTGATAAGAATGACAATCGTTACAATGTAAGGAAGCATCTTGAAAAGCTCCTTCGTTGCACTGGTAAGACCGGGAACAAAAATCTCTGCAATATAAAGCCCGCCAAAAAGGAAGGCGCCAAGCACGGCAAGATTAGGCTTCCACACAACGAAAATAACTAAGGCTACTGCAAGCCAGCCTCTGTCACCGAAGGACTGTGTATCCCACAGACCGTTGGAGTAGTCAATAGCGTAGTAAAGACCGCCGAGACCTGCTATAACACCGCCAAGACAAGTGGCAACATATTTATATTTCGTTACGCTTATGCCTGCAGCGTCAGCCGTTGCAGGGTTTTCACCCACGGCACGAAGGGAAAGTCCCGTTCTTGTCTTCTTAAGCACAAACCACGACACAAAAGCGATAATAAGTGCAAGATAAAACATGAAGCCGTGTGAAAAGAAGATAGTACCTATAGCACCTAATTTATCAAAAAAAGGCACAAGGGGCATTTTGTACGCTGCCGCAGTGGCAGGTATGGAATTGTTTGATATGCCGAGTATTGTTGAGATAGCTCCGCCGTAGAAATTGCCAAGACCTGAGCCGAAAATTGTAATTGCAAGACCCGTTACATTCTGATTTGCACGAAGTGTAACAGTGAGGAAGCAGTAAACAAGTGAAAGCAGAAGCGAGCAAGCAACACTGCACAGAAGTGACACGATAAGACCTACAACGCCGTTGGGCTCAGCCACGGAGTTTTCATAAACGAGTGCGCCTACAATACCTGCAACACCGCCACTGACCATTATACCGGGAATACCAAGGTTAAGGTTGCCGCTTTTTTCATTGAGAATTTCACCGTTTGAACCGTAAAGCAAGGGCAGACCCTGAGCAACTGCTCTTGAGAGAATATATGCAAAATCCATATTATTTGCCCTCCTTTACTTTTTTGTTTGACTTTGTGAAAATCACCTTGTAATTTATAAAGAACTCACTTGCAAGTATAATGAACAGTGCAATACCCACAACAACATCTGATGCAAAGTCATTGAGATTGCAGGTTGATGCAATTTTTGCTGTGCCTATATCAAGGAATGAAACGAAGAAGGATGTAAGCATCATCACCAGGGGATTAAGGTGAGCAAGCCATGCAACAATAATTGCAGTAAAGCCGTTACCACCCACTATATCACTCTTAACAAGGTGGTGAGTACCGCTGACAAGCAGGAAGCCTGCAAGACCGCAGAGAGCACCGGATATAGCCATTGTTCTGATAATTACCTTCTTTACGTTGATGCCGATGTATCTTGCAGTGTTTTCACTTTCACCAACAACGGCAATTTCATAGCCCTGCTTGGAGTATTTCATATAGATATATGAAAGAAGTGTCACAACAAGAATTATCACTATGCTCCAACCGTAGTCAACACCGAAAAGCTGTGGAAGCTTACCTGTTGTGAGTGTTGACATAACACCTGCACCCTTTTGCTTTTCCCAAAGGACTGCAAAGAATTTAACAAGCTGTATGGCTACATAGTTCATCATAAGTGTGAAAAGAGTTTCATTTGCCTTGATAGTAGCCTTGAAAAAGCCGGGAATAATTCCCCACAAAGCGCCTGCTGCAACACTTGCAATAAACATTATTAGTATAAGTAAAGCGCCGTTCATATCAGGCAGCAGCTTTACCACAACACAGGATGCCAATGCGCCGATAAGAGCCTGACCCTCTGCGCCGATATTCCAGAAGCGCATCTTGAAGGCGGGAGCCAGAGCAACTGCAAGACACAGCAGCGCACAGGTATCTCTGAGAGTTATTTTCATTCGTCTTACAGTGCCGAAGGCACCTTCAAGCATTTCACCGTAAACATCAAAGAAAGAAATCTTGCCGCTTGTTATAAGAATAACCGTAATTCCGCAGGCAATAAGAGCAATGAGTACACTGGCAATTCTGATGCCGTAAGAAAGCCTCGTGCTTATGTCGGTACGCTTTGCAATTCTTATAAGGGGTTCTTTTGCTGTTTTAACCTTCACTGTGCATCCTCCTCACCTTTTGCATTTGCAGGAAGATTGGTCATCATCATACCGATATCTTCCTTTGTGGCACTCTTGCCATCAACTATGCCGCTTATCTGACCGTGGCACATAACTAAAATTCTGTCGCAAAGCTCTATGAGTACGTCAAGGTCTTCACCCACGAAAATAACCGCCGTACCCATTTCCTTCTGAGCGTTGAGAAGATTATATATTGTGTATGAGGAGTTTATATCAAGACCTCTTACGGGGTACGCCGCCATAAGCACCGTAGGTGAAGCCGCAATTTCTCTGCCTACAAGCACCTTCTGAATGTTACCGCCCGAGAGCTTTCTTACAGGTGTGTCCGTACCGGGCGTAACAACCTCAAGTTCGCTGATTATCTTATCTGCAAGCTTTTTCGGGTCTTTTCTGTGAAGGAACATGCCCTTGCCGCCCTTATAGGAGCGAAGCATCATATTGTCGGTTATACCCATGGAGCCTACAAGACCCATACCGAGTCTGTCTTCAGGAACAAATGAAAGGCGTACACCCAACTCTCTTATCTGCAAGGGAGTTTTGTCACGGAGATTTTCTTCCTTTTCCGTTTTGGGGTCATAGTAAATTATTGAACCGCTTTTAAGGTGCTGCAGACCTGCAATAGCCTCAAGAAGCTCCTTCTGGCCGCTGCCTGCGATACCTGCAATGCCGAGAATTTCACCCGATTTTGCCGTGAAGGAAACATTTTTAAGAATCTGCACACCCTCTTTGCTTGTAACAGAAACATTAGTCAGAGAAAGTCTGTTTTCACAATCGTGAGGCTCTGCTCTTTCAATGTTAAGAGAAACCTTCTTGCCCACCATCATTTCAGTAAGGCTCTGCTCTGTGGCATCCTTGGTTTCAACTGTGCCGATATACTCACCTTTACGAAGCACCGCAACCTTATCTGAAAGTGAAAGCACCTCACCCAGCTTGTGAGTGATGATAATGATTGCCTTACCGTCATCCCTCATATTACGAAGAATGCTGAAAAGATTTTCCGTCTCCTTGGGCGTGAGTACCGCCGTAGGCTCGTCGAGAATGAGAATCTCTGCACCGCGGTAAATAACCTTGATTATTTCAACTGTCTGCTTTTCCGAAACGGACATTTCATAGATTTTTTTCATAGGGTCAATCTGAAAACCGTACATATCGCAGATTTCCTTGATTTTAGCCGCAGATTTCTTCAAGCTGAGCTTGCCCTCATCCTTGAGGCCAAGTATGACATTTTCAGTGACCGTAAGAATATCCACCAGCTTGAAGTGCTGATGTATCATACCGATTTTATAGTCAAAGGCATCCTTGGGAGACTGAATGGATGCTTCCTTGCCGCCGACAAAAATCTGACCCTCATCAGGATGATAAATACCCGAAAGCATATTCATAAGAGTTGTCTTACCGCTTCCGTTTTCACCTAAGATTGAAAGGATTTCACCTTTGCCTACGGTCATGGAAATATTTTTATTTGCAGTAACACTGCCAAAACGTTTGGTAATATTTCTAAGCTCAATTGCCACGTCGGACATTGTTTTCTACCTCCATAACTACTTTATTCACTCATAAAAACCGCAAAGTTTTTACAGTTTTTATCAGCAAATAATATTTGCTTTTATCTTTATTGCTTCGCATTAAAAGTACCATTAGCGGAGTGGGTCACACTCCGCTACGGTAATAATTTTTTGTGAATTATCAGATAATTTCGATGCCGTCAATGATGATGCTGAAATAGGGAGCACTTCTGTGTACTGATTCAGCAACTTCACCGTCGATAACTGCTTCTGTATCAGCTTCGAAAGCGGCATCGGCAACTGCGTCAGCGGTGTATGATGTAAGGTGACCTTCTTCGTCAACCTCAGCAACAACAAACTGATTTTCCGGTCTGTCAAGTGTTACTGTGAATGTCTTAGTGTCGAACACCTTGATTGAGCCGTCTTTGAGACCTGCCTTAACTTCTTCAACCTTAGCCTTCATATCTTCTGTAACATTTGCATCATTATACTCTGTGAGGATAACTGAGCCTGTTTCAATTGTGCCGCAGAAGTCAGCCTCAACAGCTTCGCCTGCTGCAACCTTTGTGAAGATGTTCTCGAAGTAAGGTATCCAGTTAATCTTTGATGAAACAAGGTTAGCTGTGGGAGCAATATCATTGAAGTTGATGTTGTAACCAACATGGTAAACGGGGTTGCCGTTCTTTGTTTCGGTTTCACAAGCCATGGGTGAGCCGTCTGTATCGGCATGTTCACTCATAAGAACAACGCCTGCCTTGATGAGCTTCTTTGCAGCTTCCTGCTCGAGAGCAAGGTCAGCCCATGAATCTGTGTAGGTTACTGTCATTGTAGCACTGGGGCATACGCTCTTTGCGCCGAGATAGTATGATGTGTAGCCTGAAATACACTCTGCATAGGGCTTAGCTGAGATATAACCCATCTTAGCTTCTTCTGCAGTAATTGCGCCTTCTTCGATAAGCTGGTTGAGCTTGAGACCTGCAACAACGCCTGCAAGATATCTGCCTTCATAAATTGAA
>JAZTYQ010000078.1:0-37786 GCA_045637065.1 Acutalibacteraceae bacterium | reverse complement strand
AGATTAATTACCAGTCATATGATGAAACAAGGTTGTCTTTTCGAGGTGCACCTTTCAGATAGGTCTGACCGTAATGGCATATGAATCTGACACTCTTATAAAAGTCATTATAGGCAAAAACCGGTGTATAATTTGAAGGTGCATATTCGTATTCATCTCTGTAAAATATAATTGACCAGTCTGCAAAGTTCTGGGTTTCAGGTTCTATCACACTGTCGGTAGGTTTGAATGTTTTATATTGTTTTACTAATTGCTCATAATCCGCATCACTGAGCCAAAGTTCAAGATATACTATAGTTCGTGGTGGTTCATGGGATATTTTAGGATCTTTATAAAAATAACTATATTCTGCGGATTCATATTCGGGTAAGCTTTTAGGTAAAAACTCGGCGAGAGTTGTTTCGGCTTTTTTATCATCGAAAATCATGTAGTTATCAATATTAGTTGTTTTTGAAATAAGAAAAGCTTCTTCACCGTACATGTGAAATACAGGGGTCATTATATTCATACCAACAGAGTATATTAAAAGAATTACAGACAAAATAACAGAAGTTATAGCTTTAATTTTCTTAGCTTTTTTATTTATATATTTTTTGGAGTTATATGAGAAAATGAAATGTAAAGAAAGAGCGATAGGTATTATAGGGATAAGAAGATAAATAAATGTAAAAGATTCGTATTTGGGATAAAGATATGTACTTAAATCTCTGGCTTCAGGGGAGAGTAAACTTATTACAGAAGGCAGGTTGAAAATAATTAACAGGATGCCGAAGGCAGGAAAAGCTATTTGCATAATGCGGTTAACAAGGCTCGGTTCAGTGTCCTCTTCGGGAACGGCCTTATCTGCAGTGAAATTGTTGAGAGCATCACATATTGTGTTAACATCTATTTTTTCTTTCTTCAAAACAAGTTTAAGGCGTTCAACTGTCTCACTGTCGGATTTAACCTTTTCGGAAAGGTCGCTGATTATATTATTTACTATATCGGGAGCCTTTGTAATGTCTGAAAAAAGCTCTTTTATCTGAGCAATCGAAAACCCTGCCTTCCTCAGTGTAGCAATATTTTTAAGTGTCTCCACATCATCTTCGGTGAAGTCTATATTTTTTCTGCCGGCATAGCTTTCACTGCATGAGGGCGCAACAAGACCGTTTTCAATATATAATCTTATAGCTCGGTCGGTGAGACCTGTTTCGGTTATAACGTCTTTAATTTTCATATTTGTACCTCCTTTTTATTCTCGGTACACTAATATTACAGTTTAACCTTGGGTAAATGTCAATAGCTTTTCAAAAAAATATGTTTATTTTTTTCGGTGGCATAAAATATAGGCTTCGGAAGCCTTGAGCGCGTACAAAAAATAATCTATCAAACACATTGAAATGTCTTGCGGAATATGATATAATATGCGGGATTTTGTTGCTAAAGAAATAACTTTTGAGGTATATATATGATTTGTGACAACATTTTAGAGGCTATGGGTAACACGCCGCTTATAAGACTTCGCAATATGACAGACGAAGACGATGCCGAGATTCTCGTTAAGTTCGAAGGTCTTAATGTGGGTGGCTCTATAAAAACAAGAACAGCCTATAATATGATAAAGGACGCTGAAAGCAAGGGCCTTATAAATAAGGATACAGTTATCGTGGAGCCTACAAGCGGAAATCAGGGAATAGGTCTTGCTCTTGTGGGTGCGGTCAAAGGATATAAGGTTAAAATAATTATGCCCGACTCCGTCAGCGAGGAGAGAAGAAAATTGGTTGAGCATTACGGCGCTCAGGTTATTCTTGTTCACGATGAAGGCAATATAGGCGAATGTATTGAAAGATGCTTGAAACTTGCTATAAGAATCAGTGAGGAATATGAAAACCATTTTGTTCCTCACCAGTTTGAAAATCCCGCCAATGCTGAAATTCAGCGCTCGGCAACAGCTGAGGAGATACTTTCTCAGGCTCAGCGTAGAATTGACGGCTTTTGCGCCGGCATAGGTACGGGTGGCACCATAACAGGCATCGGTGAAACTCTGAAAAAGGCTAATCCTGATATGACAATATGGGCTGTTGAGCCTGAAAATGCAGCCATTCTTTCAGGCGGTTTAATCGGTACGCATGTTCAGATGGGCATAGGTGACGGCCTTATCCCTGCCATTTTAAATCAGCAGATATATGAAGATGTATGTGTTGTCAGTGACGAGGAAGCTCTTGAGACAGCAAAAGAACTGGCAACAAAGGAAGGTATTATGTGCGGCATAAGCAGCGGTACCAATGTGGCGGCAGCAAAGCGTCTTGCAAGAAAGTTAGGTAAGGGCAAAACGGTTGTTACAATACTTCCCGATACGGCGGAAAGATATTTTTCCACACCATTGTTTGAATAATTGATAAAAGACTTCTTTTCTTAAAGAAGTCTTTTTTATTGAATCGCAGATTTATTTGTGGTATGATATAATTAGTATTGAGGTGATTTTATGGTTATTGAAGAAATGTCTGCATTTTTCACTGCAAGACTGGAAGAATATGACGAGCATATGCTGGCAGCGGTTGAGGGCTGCCGTGAAGGATATGTAGAAATGGCAAAGCTCCTGCCGGAAAATGCAAAGACACTCCTTGACCTTGGCTGCGGTACGGGGCTTGAGCTTGCGGAAATATTCAGACGCGTACCGAATGTTGAAGTGACAGGTATTGACCTGACAAAAGCTATGCTCGACAGACTTTCGGAAAAATATCCTGACAAAAAGATGAATTTAATCTGCGGTGATTATTTTCAGGTGCCGTTTGGTAACGGCTTTGACTGTGCAGTTTCTTTTCAGACCATGCACCACTTTAAAAAAGATAAAAAGGCTGAGCTTTATAAAAAGATTTGCTCTGCGCTGTCGGCTGAGGGCGTTTATATAGAGTGCGACTATATGGTGACAAGTCAGGCTCTGGAGGATTTATATTTCAGCGAGTATGACCGTAAGAGGAAAGAGCAGGGTCTTTCGGACGATGAGTTTTATCACTATGACACTCCCTGCACTGTTGATAATCAGCTTTCCCTTTTAAAAGAAGCGGGCTTCAAGGATGTGAAAATGGCCTTCAGGCAGGAAAATACAACTATTATCGTTGGGAGAAAATAAAAATGTATAATGTAATTCTTTTTGATTTGGACGGTACTCTCACAGACCCGGGTCTCGGTATAACAAACTCTGTTGCCTATGCCCTGAAGCATTACGGAATAGAGGTCGAGGACAGAAAAAGCCTTTACAGCTTCATAGGGCCGCCTCTCAGGGATTCATTTATGAAGTATTACGGCTTCGGAGAAGAAAAGGCTATGGAAGCCATAGGCGTTTACCGTGAATATTTCAGAGATAAGGGGCTTTATGAAAATGAGGTCTATGAGGGCATAAGGGAGCTTCTCAGCAAAATAAAAAGCTCAGGCAGAAAAATTGTGCTTGCCACATCAAAGCCCGAGGAATTTTCAGTGAGGATACTTGAGCATTTTGACCTGATGAAATATTTTGATGTGGTTGCAGGTGCCTCGATGGATGAAAAGCGCAACAAAAAGGGTGATGTTATACGCTACGCTATGGAAAAAGGTGATTTCACAGCTGTGGGCGCAATTATGATCGGCGACAGAGAACACGATATATTAGGCGCAAAGGAAAACAGCCTTCCTTCAATAGGTGTACTTTACGGCTACGGAAGTGAAGATGAGCTGAAAAATGCAGGGGCAGATTATATTGCCGAAACGGTGGAAGATATTTATAAATTTTTATAAGAGGTGAAAAATATGAGATACTACAACGAAGAATTAGTGCAGATAATAAATTTTTATGATTCGCTTTGCGAGTCAGTAAAGAATTTCGGCAAGGAAAATCTGACACCTGCCCAGGAAAAAAGAGTGGTGAAGTCAGTAAAACAAATTGCAGAGCTGAATAATCTCACAATCCATAAGAGTGATGTTACCTATAAAGAGTTGATGGACTATTTTAAAATCAAGATAGCAGAATACAATGAAGTTGCCAAATGCTGCGATGAACACAATTATGCTGTTGCTGAAAAGCTGGGTGAAGACTTTAATTATGCTCTTAGCTGTTTTAATCAGTCTTATGAATATTTCTGGTTGAATAGAAAAGACAATGATGTAGAGCTGATACTTATAGACAACAATGCATTTACAAAAAAGCTGCTGCTCAAGGATGTTATTTGTGAGGAAGGTAGTGGATATTTCAAAACACCTTTATGGACTGAACTGAGTGAATCAGAAGGTAAATATTGTCTGGAAATAGTTTATAACCGCTTATTTAGAGAACCGCTGGATAAGTTTGAAATTGTTTTCAGCTCATATGAGGTCAGCACACAGGTATATAACGCAATGAATGTAACTGCATTCTCTTCGCCCTGGGATTATCTTGACAGTGTTGCAAGGTCGCTGCTGTTTAAGGCGAGATATGCACCTGATTGCGTAAACGAAAAAGAAAGAGACCTTCTGCCTCTTGCAGAGGCGCTTATTAATATTCCCGAGTTTCCCGATACAAAGTACGACAGAGAGCTTGAATACGATAAGCAGGAACCGTTAGGTGTTCTTGCAAAGGAAATGTTTTTCTATGACGATATAGCAAAGCTCATTGAAAAGAAAAAGCTCTGCATCAGAACACTCTGCAATAAAAAGCATGAAGGCTTATGGAGAGTGATATATAATAAATTCCTGCAGTCACAGGAAGAATATGCAAATTCATCTGAGGTTATCTGCGAAAAAAAGGCTCTTCAGGAAAGAAGAAATAAGATAACCTACATATTAAGAGGCTCGGGCTACAAGGGCGAATATCCTGATTTTTATAAAGACGGCGATATAATGAAGCCCAAAGAGGTTACCACCTACTCGAAGAATGTTGTGGTTGCTTTTCAAAAAAACTGCAGATATCATATCAAATGCATTGAGCAGGGCGAAGATATACTGTTCATCTGCGGACATGTGTGCATTGGCAAGGAGCCTATGACAAATAATGACGCCTTTTCTGCAGGCTTCTATGACAGAGGAAAGCGTTATTTCAAAACTGTTACATATTTCATGGCAAATGAAGATTTTTTTGAAAATGATTTTGCAGAAACCCTTGAAGTATGTGCCACAGTGGCAGTGAAAAAGGCACAAGCTGAAAAACTTGCAAAGGAAGAAAGGGTAAATTTTGCAGAAACGCATTATGATACCAAAGAGAAAATATCTTTTGTTGCTACCTTAATGATTTTATGCGCCTTAGCTATTGCAGGGTCTTCATCGCTCTGCATACTGGTTGTTGAAATGTTGTTTGGAGAGCCTTTTACAGAAGCGTTGAAAACTGTCTGGGAGAATAATTCTATATTTATCGGTGGCGGAATAGGCTTGGTTTACGGTCTGGTTGCAAGCCTCTTTGAATTACGCAGAAGCAGAAAATAGGAGTAAAAGATATGAACTTCAACTTAAAAGAGAAAGCAAAAGAAAATATAATTGTGGTGGCTCATAGAGGTGCTTCGGGAGGAAATATTCCCTGCAACTCTCTTGCTGCCTATGAGGTGGCGCTGAAGCAGGGTGCAGATATGCTTGAGGTTGACCTGAGTCTCAGCCTTGACGGTAAGCTCTTTCTGTTTCATCCGGGCATGGAGCTGTTTCATCTGGGTTTGCCTGTGAGTATTCCCACACTTCACTCATCGGTTGTTAAAAAGCTTCACTACACAAACGGCGACGGTACCCCCACACAGTTTACAGTTTCAGATTTCGATACCTTTCTTGAGCAGTTCAAGGGTCGTTGCTATATAAACATCGACAAATTCTGGTCAGCTCCCGAAAAGATTTATAAGGAAATAAAGCGTCACGGTATGACAGACCAGGTTCTCGTCAAAAGCAAATACAGTGAAAAGGTGCTGTCAATTCTCAAAGAGGTTGCGCCTGACATACCCTATATGCCCATTGTCACAGACACACATCCCCATCACAAAGAGCTGCTTTCGAGCGGCATAAACTACATAGGTGTTGAGTGCTGCTTCCCGTCGGACACTGCCGAGGTGGCAAGTGAGGAGTTTATTGAGAGAATGCACAAGGATGGCACTCTTGTATGGGCGAACTCAATAATATTCAGCCACAGAAAACAGCTTGCAGGGGGGCACAGTGATGACACTGCACTGACAAAAAGCGAAGATGATGGCTGGGGCTGGCTTGCTGACAGAGGCTATGATTTTATTCAGACAGATTGGCCGGGAATGCTCAGAGACTATCTCATTAAATCAGGGAAGTATTACAGATGAAAGTAATTGCACACATATTCACTGACTTCACAACTAAATTCGGTCTGCCCAGGCAAAGCGGACTTATTGATGAAATTGAAGGCAGAATAGTTTTCGAGAAAGAATACAGAGACGAAAATGCTTTCAGAGGCCTTGAGGATTTTTCTCACATATGGCTCATATGGGAGTTTTCCGAAAGCAAAAGAGACGAGTGGTCGCCTACTGTAAGACCGCCTCTTTTGGGCGGAAATAAAAGAATAGGCGTATTTGCCACACGATCACCCTTCAGACCTAATCCCATAGGGCTTTCGTGTGTGCGCCTTGAAAGAATAGATTTCACAAAAGACGAAGGTCCTGTGCTTACTGTCAGAGGCAGTGACTTAATGAACGGTACGCCTATATATGATATCAAACCTTATCTTCCTTATTGCGACAGCAAGCCCGAGGCAACAGGTGGCTTTACGGAAACTTTAGGTGAGAGAAAGCTTAGTGTCAATATCAGTGCCGACCTTCTTGGCAGGATACCTGAAAGCAAAAGGCGGGAGCTTCTCTCGGTGCTTGAAGGAGATCCGAGACCTTCATATCAGAATGACCCTGAGAGAGTATATGGCTTCAGCTTTGCAGATATGGAAGTGAAGTTCACAGTCAGCGACGGTGTTCTCACAGTGACACAAATAATATAAAATGAGCAGGCAAAACCGCCTGCTTAATTTTTTTGATCATTTTTAGTTTTTTTAATTTTTCTAATCATTCTTTAATCTTTGGCAGGTATTATATGGGTGTAACAAGAAAGAAGTTACACAAAAAAGAAACAAAATTAAAAATGCAGAGACAACTGCTAAAAACAGAAAGGAAGAAAACCTATGAAAAAGAATCTGAAAAAATTATCATCACTCGCACTCTCACTTTTACTCGTATTTTCACTCTCAGTTTCAGCATTTGCCGCTGAGGTTTCAGCAGAGCAGGCTAAGGAAATCGCACTTAAGGATGCGGGCTATAAAGCAGCAGACGCAGTTTATGTCAGAGCCGAAGTTGATTATGACAGAGGTGCAAAAGAGTATGATGTTGAATTCCTCGTTAAAGGCGACGGCGTAAACTACGAATTTGATTATGAAGTCAGAGCAGCAGACGGCAAGCTCCTCTCAAAGGAAAGAGATGTGGAAAGAGCAAAAGCTCAGCCTAAGGCTCCTGTAGCAGAAAAGCCTCAGCCCAAGGCAGAGAAGGCTCAGCCTAAGGTAGCAGAACCCGCGCCCGCAGGCGACATCGGCAAGGACGCAGCAGTTGAAGCGGCTTATGCAGCCTTCGGTTTAGGTGCAGCAGAGGTTAAGCTCATCAAGGCTCACAAAGACTATGATGACGGTGTAGCTGTTTATGATGTTGAGTTCGCAGAAGGCTACAATTGCAAATACTCCTGCGAAGTTGTTGCAGCATCAGGTAAGGTAATCGACAAGGATAAGGATGTCAGCAGAAACTTCTTCGATAAGGTTGAACTCTTCTTCGAGGTACTCTTCGCACAGCTTTTCCTCGGCAGATAAAATTTATCCCGAAAAACTCCCGATAAAAAGATAATATCCCATACAAACGCATATTAAAAATATAAAGAGGTGATTTACATGAAAAAACTCAATAAATTCTTATCCCTGACCCTGGCACTGCTTGTCATACTCTCAAGCTTCAGCCTTATGTCTTCGGCGGCACTTGCAAAGGTATCAAACCTTACCGCGTACAACATTGATGACGATGAAATTAATCTTAAATGGGGTGCTGTGAAAGGTGCAGACGGCTATCAGGTTTATCTCTATAACGAAAGCACCAAGAAATGGACTAAGCTGGGTAACACTAAAAAAACAAACTATGAGGCAGATGACCTTCTCAGCGCAAAGCAATATAAATTCAGAGTCAGAGCTTATGATAAAGCAACGAGCGGATATGTATATTCACCTTATGTGACAATCACTGCCGCAACAGAGCCTGATGAGGTCGAAGGTCTCAAGGCAAGTGCTAAAACAAAGACAAGTGTTACTCTGAAATGGAATCCCGTTAAAAGAGCAACAGGCTATCAGGTGTTTATCTACAGCACATCAAAGGGCAAATATGTCAGAAAGACAGCCGTAACAACCACAACTGCTAAAATCACAGGCAGAAAAGAAGGCACAAGCTATAAATTCAAGGTCAGAGCTTATTTCAAAGAGGCTGACGGAACAAGCAGATACGGTGAATTCTCAGATGTGTTGACGGTTAAAACTTCAGGTACTGCTGCCGTAACTCAGACAAACAATCAGGGTGTAGCCAACATCGGCACAACCAAGGCAGGCACAATAGCTCTTGAACATGCAAAGCTGACACAGAGTCAGGTGAGAGGCTTTGAGTGCAAGCTTGACAGAGAAAACGGCATAACGGTTTATGAGGTTGAATTCGATTACGGCGGATATGAATACGAATATGAAATCAATGCCGTGAGCGGAAAGATAATCTCCGTTGAAAAGAGCAGAGCAGACTGATGAAAGAGAAAAAATCAACTACGCTTTTTGGTTGCTTTTTGAGCGGCAGCAAAAAGTAACGCCCGGCGAGGGCTATAGAAAAAAAGATTAGCGGTAGGCTCAAAACCTACCGCTTGTTTTATTTTTGCTCGCCGCGAGGCATTTTTTTGGACGCAACCCCTCAGTCAAAATCGCGCTGATGCTTTGGCGTATTACTTCTGTCCGTAATATGCGTTGGGGCCGTGTTTTCTCATATAGTGCTTATCAAGAAGATATTGCTCTATAGGTGTGCCATTGGGATTTATCATTTCGGCATGGTACGCCATATTGGCTACGGTTTCCATAACCACCGCATTGTGAACTGCCTGTTTTGCATTTTTGCCCCAGGCAAAGGGACCGTGCTTATAGACAATTACACCGGGTACCGCATTGGGGTCGATGTTTCTTTCTCTGAAAGCCTCAATGATAACAGTACCTGTTTCTTTTTCATAGGCTCTTTCCACTTCTTCGGGAGTAAGCTGCCTTGTGCAGGGAATTTCACCGTAAAAATAGTCAGCGTGTGTAGTGCCGTAAGCCGGGATGCTTCTGCCTGCCTGAGCCCATGAGGTTGCCCAGGGAGAATGAGTATGAATTACACCGCCCACCTGCGGAAATGCCTTATAAATTTCAATGTGAGTTGCCGTGTCGGAGGAGGGATTGAGGTTGCCCTCGACAACATTTCCCTCAAGGTCAACAACAACCATATCAGCTTCGGTCATGGCGTCATATTCAACACCGCTGGGTTTTATAACTATAAGTCCTTTTTCTCTGTCAATACCGCTTACGTTGCCCCATGTGAAGGTAACAAGTCCGTAAGTGGGGAGACTGAGATTAGCTTCGAGGACTTCTTTTTTGAGCTGTTCTAACATTATAAATCGCATCCTTTAAGTTCGATTTGTTCTTCTACAACATTTTTAAGGCCTGTTACAAGGTCTGTTTCAGGCTGCCAACCAAGAGCTTCCAGCTTTTCGCTTGAAAGCACGGCATCTTCAATAAGGGAGAAGCCCTTTGCCTCTGCATCTGTGGGCAGGTCAAAAATAACCTTGAGACCCTTTTCGGGATAGGAGTCAACAAGAGTATGAGCAATACCCGCAATAGTTGTTATGCAGAGCTTTGATGCTATATTGTAAGCCTGAGTGTTTTCACCGTCAAGCAGTACTGTAAGAAGACCTGTAATTGCATCCGTAACATAGGTGTAGGAGCGATTCTGCTCACCCTTACTCTTCATTACAATGTTTTCGCCGTCAGCAATACACTTGGGGAAAACTGCAACAATTTTGGAATCACCGGGCTTCATTCCCGGGCCGAAAATATAGCTGAGCCTGCCGATTTTAACATTTACGCCATACTCGTCAGCATAGCTTATGCTGAGAGTTTCACAGCCCTTTTTGCTCAGGGGATAGCAGGAACGAACCTTCATAGCATCAATTTCACCGTAGGTGTCTTCGTCTATTCTTTGCACACCGTGGGTGGTGCCGTAAACCTCAATAGTTGAAACATAGAGGAAGCTTTCAGCATCAACAGCCTTGGCATAATCAAGCAGATTGAGAGTGCCGTAGAAGTTTGTTTTCATTGTTTCAACAGGGTAGAGTGAGTACTCTTTAGGTGCTGCATTTGAAGCGCAGTGAATGATGAAATCTGCCTTTTTATCCGTGGGCAGAGGGAGAGTAACATCCTGCTCTATAAAGGCAAGATCGCCTCGTTTTTCATATTCACCGTAGGCAAGTCTTGCTCTGTCTGCATTTCTCACAAGGGCAAGGATTTTAACACCCAGGCCGTCAAGGTCATTTTTTCTCATAAGAGAGTGAATGATGAATGAGCCGATAAAGCCTGTTGCACCTGTTACAAGAAGGGTTTTATTCTGAAGCTTATGCCATGAAAGCTTGGCAGAGGCGATTTTTTCAATATCAGCTTTAACTATATTTGTCATATCAGCCACCGATTGCTCCGACCTTGATATATGCTTCCATAAGAGCGATATGTTCTGCAGTTGTTACCTTGAAGTTGGTTTCTTCACCCCATACGATGTGTACGCTTTCGCCAAGCTCAACAAGGAGAGTACAGGTTGCAACGGTGTCTTTTATACCGCGTTTAATTGCTTCATCGTGAGCCCAGATAAACTTGGAAAGATAAAGTGACTGAGGTGTCTGAGTTCTTGCAATAAGGTTTCTGTCAACTATCTTTTCGGAGTTTATCATATCCTCACTGTAAAGCAGAGCTTCTGTTGTGGGTACACAGGTGATAGCAGTGCCGAATTCCTTAACTCCGCCGATGTTTGTGTCGATAATAGCATCTGAAATAAGAGGACGAACTGCATCGTGGATAACAATAATTGAATCCTCAGGATAGTTTTCTTTGAGAGCCTGCATACCGTTGCGAAGTGATTCCATACCTGTGTTGCCGCCGGGTACGATATGCTTTAACTTTTTGATGCCGTATTCCTCACACCACTTCTGAAGCTTTTCTTCCCAACCCTTAAGGCAGACAACAACAACCTCGTCGATGTTTTTATTTCTCTCGAAAGCTTCGAGAG
This sequence comes from Acutalibacteraceae bacterium, assembly GCA_045637065.1. GTDB lineage: Bacteria > Bacillota > Clostridia > Oscillospirales > Acutalibacteraceae > UBA6857. Next base: position 26,501 of record JAZTYQ010000078.1, on the reverse strand, counting down.
TGTAAATCATAATGGGTTTGCCAAGCACCTTGATAAACTGCTTGGGTACATTCATTTTCATTCTCTGGCCTACGCCACCTGCAATAATTAAACCGATGTTCATAATATAACCTCCGTCAATAATAAACTTTATTATAATATTGGTTTTCTTAAGAGTGGTATACAATACCTTTTATATTATAATATTTTTATCTGTTTTTGTCAATGTTGAGGTAAAGCATAAAAGGCATACGGAAAAATCTCCGTATGCCTTCTGATTTAATTGAAAAGCTGTGTGAAATCATAGTTAGGACAGTTTACATCCAAGTCTTCTGAACGAATAAGAGTGCAACACGTTTTTGTATATTCGGGAAGACCCAACTCTTCGTTGCTCTTATCGGTGAATGCGTATATCACAGCCTTATCATGTTTGATTTTAAGACCGTTAAAGGTGTTAACCGCTGCTTCTACACCCCAGAACAAATCACCATAGTCAAAGCCAAAGCTGCATTCTTCGGCTTGGTTATTCTTTCCGCGATAAGCATCATAGTCAACTAACCCTTCATAGCAGTTGTGACCCAGTACGGTCAGCTTTTTATCGTCTTCGGACGGGATCTCTTCAGTGGAATAGTCAACGAGAATTGTTACAGCACCAGGGAAGTGAAGCGTTACTCCTTCAATATCGTAATTGTCTGTGCGGCAATGCAGATTGCAGAAATCGCCCATATCTATAATATGGTCAATTTTAATGCCGTCTTCTAAAGCTTCGTTCAGACCCATTTCAAGGATATGGGCCTTAGGGTATCTTTTAGCTATGGTAAGAGCAATACTGCTAATATCGTCATATGAATCTACATTTTCGGCATCAAAATATATTTTTGCATCTGCTTTGATAAGCAGATAAAAAACGGCGTAAAGGTATAGAGGATGAAGAAGAGGGAAGCTGTTGATTCTGATATAATAGCTTTTACCGTTTGCTGAAGCATTTTCTGCTATGCCGGAATATTCCTTTTCAATGTAGCTTAAAAGTCGGCGCAAATCGTCTGTGTTTTTAATTTCGTTTGTAGGTATAAAGTCTGATTTATTATCATTGCCCGAACCCTGAGAGAAGAAATCCTCTGAGCAATCATAAAGGAAGGTAGATATGTTGTTCTTTATATGTAAGTATTTTTCAAATTTCAGTTCTCTTTCTTTTTGCTGATAGCTTTTTTCACAGTCAATTTTTTGAGCGCAAAGAATCTGATATCTATCCTGAAGCGAAATGACATTTTCCTTTTCTTTTCTGATGGTAGCCTTGATGTTTTTTTCGTTTTTGAGTAAATCCATGATTTCTTCAGTGTGCTGGAAAGGATTATCTTCTAAAAGAGAGCTTTTTCTGCGTTTCAGATACTCAAGTTCTCTTTCGAGATCCAATATTATTGATCTGTGTTCCACAATAGATTTGCGTATTTCACTGATCAACAGGTCAAATCCCATAGGATCAAATATACCTATAGCCATAATTGCTTTCTCCTTTCTATTCAATTATAAAAGTAGTGATGCTGCACGGTTCAAGCCTTGCAAGAAGGCAGTTCCCCTCGGCTGTGAAGGAATCAACCTCTGCCCAATGCTCGCCATCTGAGAGGCATCCGCTTGTACGCACTGCCTTTACGGTTTTTCCTTCAAGGATAGTATGTTCAAAAATATAGTTGCGTTTTCTCATTTTTGCCTTGGGGTTGATGGCAACAATAACAGTTTTGTCTGTAACTTTGTCATAGGCAGCTATAGCGTGGTCGCTGTTCATATGAATAAGGGTCATGCCGGGTCTTATGTAGCGTGAAAACTGACCGAAGGCATAGTACTTCTGAGAAAGATAAATCTCTTCCTTGTCAATGTCAGCGAAGGCACAGCCCCAGTAGCCTTTCGTCAGGTCGGGAAGGCAAGGCATATCAAGTCTGCCCTTGCTGTCGGGCAGGCGGGAAAGATAGGAAGCAACAATCTGCCATATTACCCACGCCGAGGGAGATATGGTGTTAAGGTCTTCTATGATTTTTTCGCTAAGCCATATGGCGGGACCCATTTCACCGTCGGTTTCACCGCTTGTGCTGCTCCAGTCAGTTTCGCTCATCCAGATATTTTTGACTTTAAGTCTTGCATATTCACCCACCTTGGGAGTTGCTTTCTTATAGGTATGGGTGCTTACTCTGCCCACAACATCCATAGCCTCTTGAGTGAGGTTTTTAAGTGCAAAAAGCTGAAGAGAGGTGTTGGTTTCATCTGTTGCTGTAACTGTGATATCACTGAGATTTTTCTCTTTAAGGGCTTTTGCAGTTTCGATGAGAAGGCTGCTCTGCATTTTACCGGGAGAAACATGACAGCCCTCCTGCTTGTCGGAGTAAGCTCTCCAGTAGTTTGTGAAAGGCTCATTCATAGCGGCAAGACTTTTTATTTTTATGCCGTGATGGTTTTCAATAAACTCGCATACATTGGCAAGGTACTGTGAGAAGGGTGTAATCTGAGACTTTTTCAGATTGTTTGCTATGGCGTTTTTACTGCCTGAGGTGCAGCCGCTGACGGTCATATAATATGGTGGTGAATTTGAAAACGCCTCAACAAAAGCGTCATCGCCAGATGCCTTATATGCAGCCTTTAGCACGGCAAGCTGGTTTTTATCCGTATCACTGTTGAAGATGAAGCTTTGACTTTCTTCGTCATATTTCCACCAACCTGGCATTTCTGAGTCGGTGCGGGTTATATGGTTATGGGCAGGGTCATCTCCGCCGCCGATGTTATAGCGCATGATGTTAAGGCCGAGACCCTCTTGGCTAAAAAAGAGCTTGGCGGAGCTTTTTGTCAGCTTTTCTGAAAAGCCTACACGGTTTGCCCACCAGCAAAGGCTTGTTCCCCAACCCTCAAAAACACCACCGTTGGTTTTAGAGGCATTAGCCATAGATATAATAATGTTTCTCATATTTTTCTCCTGAGTACACAAAAGGCAAAGGTACCGTGTACCCTTGCCCTGATTTAGGTTAAGATATTAAGCTGTGGAAGCCTTCCTCGTCAAGAAGCTCCACGTTGTTTTCAAGAAGCACCTTTGCAGCCGCATCATTGTCGGCAACACGAAGGATAACATATGCCATTTCGCTCTTTCTGGTGATGAAAGCATACATATATTCAACGTCAATGCCTGCATCTGAGAGAATGCGCATGGGTCTTGCAAAGGCACCCGGTACATCCTGAATGCCGATAGCAATAACATTTGTTACTGAAACGGTGATGCCTGCTTCCTTGAGGACGGCCGCAGCTTCGTCGGGCTTATCAACAATAAGACGGAGAATACCGAAATCTGTTGTGTCGGCAATTGAAAGCGCTCTGATGTTGGCGCCTGCTTTTGAAAGAGTTTCGGTGATTTCTGCAAGTCTGCCTTTCTTGTTTTCAACGAAAATGGAAATCTGCTTGATAATCATAATATTTTCTCCTTTATTAGAATTTTCTGTTATCAATTACTCGCTTAGCCTTGCCTTCGCTTCGCGGGAGAGCGCCCGGTTCCATGAGGCGGACTTTAGCGTGTACATTAAGGGTGGACTGAAGAGCGCCCTCAATCATCTTTTCCGTGGCTTCAAGTGATTTGATTGTATCTGAGAACATATCGGGCATCATTTCAACCTGAACCTCCATAGTGTCAAGGTTGTTCTTACGGTCAACAATGATGAGATAGTTGGGTGTCATATTAAGTGAAAGAAGCACGTGCTCAACCTGTGAGGGGAAGACATTGATGCCGCGGATAATAAGCATATCGTCGCTTCTGCCCTTGGGCTTTTCCATTCTTACGGTTGTTCTGCCGCAAGCACATTTCTCTCTTGTGAGAGCGCAGATGTCTCTGGTACGGTATCTGATAAGGGGGAGAGCCTCCTTGCCTATGCAGGTGAAAACAAGCTCGCCATATTCGCCGTCGGGAAGCACCTCAAGAGTATCCGGATCAATGATTTCGGGATAGAAGTAGTCTTCGCACACGTGAAGACCCTTCTGACATTCGCAGTTATATGCAACACCGGGACCTGCAATTTCAGACAGACCGTAGATATCGTAAGCCTTTATGTCAAGGAGCTTTTCGATTTCTTTTCTCATTTCATCTGTCCAGGGTTCAGCGCCGAAAATGCCTGAGCGAAGCTTCAGCGATTTGGGGTCAATGCCCATTTCACGGATGGTTTCACCTATAAACATAGCATAGGATGGAGTGCAGCAGAGAATATCTGAGCCGAAATCCTGAAGAAGCTGAACCTGACGGTTTGTGTTTCCTGAGGAAACAGGAAGTGCCGTTGCACCTAATTTTTCTGCACCGTAGTGAAGACCGAGACCGCCTGTGAAAAGGCCGTAGCCGTAGGAAACATGGATAATATCATCCTTCTTACCGCCTGCAGCGCAGATAGCTCTTGCAGCACCGTCTGCCCATACATCAATATCATTCTGGGTGTAGCCTACAACGGTAGCCTTACCTGTAGTACCCGATGAAGCGTGGATGCGCACTATATCACTCTGGGGTCTTGCAAAAAGACCGAAGGGGTAGTTATCGCGAAGATCTGTTTTAACTGTAAAGGGGAGCTTTGAAAGATCGTCAATTGACTTGATGTCTTCGGGTTTAAGCCCCATTTCATCAAACTTTTTCTTGTAGAACGGCACATTGTTATATGCGTTTTCTACCATTTTGACAAGCCTTTCTGATTGAAGAGCATGAAGGTATGTTCTTGATGCACATTCAATTTCGGGTCTGAAAATACCCATTGGAATCATCCTTTCTTTTATAGACAGAGTGCCTTACACTCCGAGGGGTCAGTTTGCATTATAGCCAAGCTCGAAAGCCTTGAGATTTATATCAATTGTTTTGGGCGGTACAGTGCTGCGGATAATATCCACCCACATTTCTTTATCGATGCCGAGGAACTGCACTGCAGCACCGAGAAGAACAATATTTGCACATTTGGGAGTACCTGCTTCAATTGCAAGTGAAAGTGCATCGAGACAAACCAGCTTTATATCCTTTTCGCTGAGCTTTGAAAGAATTTCCTGAGGGTACTCAGCCTTGCCCATAATAACGGGCATAGGGTCAATTTTCTGGGTGCTTGAAATGAGTACACCGCCTCTTTTGAGATAGGGGAGCCATCTTGCACTTTCAAGCTGCTCAAAGGAGATTATGATATCGGCTTCGCCCTTTTCAATAACGGGAGAGTAAACCTTTTCACCGTATCTTACATAAGTTACAACACTGCCGCCGCGCTGGCTCATACCGTGAACCTCGCTGACCTTGACATCGTAGCCTTCCTGCATAAAGCATTTGCCCATAAGCTTCGAAGCTAAGAGAGTACCCTGACCGCCGACACCGACTATAAGAATATTTTTAGTTGCCATCAGTCGTTACCTCCTTTTTCAATTGCACCGAACTTACAAGCTGATGCACATACACCGCAGCCTACACACTGGGTGTTATCAATAACTGCAAGACTTTTGCCGTTTTCACGCTTTGTCTGAGAAAGAGCAGGACAGCCTACATTGAGACAAGCCTTGCAGCCGATGCACTTATCGGCGTTGATTTTAACAGGTGCAGAGTGCTTCACTGTTTTAAGAAGAGCACAGGGGCGTCTTGAAATAATAAGTGAGGGAGCTTCTTTTTCCAGCTCAGCCTTAACTGCTGCTTTGGTTGTTTCAATATCGAAGGGGTCAACAACTACCACATTCTCAAAGCCTACTGCTTTAGCGAGTGCTTCAAGGTTAACTGCAACAGTGGGGTCGCCCTTGATTGTCAGACCGTTGGCAGGGTTGTTCTGATGGCCTGTCATACCTGTAATTGAGTTGTCAAGTACGATAACAGTTGAGAAGCCCTTGTTATATGCAATGTCAATAAGACCTGTGATGCCTGAGTGAATGAAGGTTGAGTCGCCGATAACAGCAACGCTCTTTTTAGCCTGCTCCTTGCCTCTTGCCACATTGAAGCCGTGAAGCGCGCTGACGGAAGCACCCATACATACGCAGGCATCCATCATTGAAAGGGGAGCCTGAGCGCCGAGGGTGTAACAGCCGATGTCGCCGCTGACATAAAGACCCATACCCTTGAGAGCGTAGTAGAGACCTCTGTGAGGACAGCCTGCACAAAGCACGGGAGGACGGGGAGGAATATCTTCGCCGAAAGCCTCGAAATCTACTTTGGTATCTGTGAGGGCAGCTCTGACTGTTGCCTGAGAAAATTCACCGATGTTGGAGAATAACTCCTTGCCCTTGACCTTGATGCCAAGCTTGATGCAGTGAGTTTCTATAATATCGTCAAGCTCTTCAATAACGATAACTTCGTCAACCTTTGAAGCGAAATCCTTTATAAGCTCCACGGGGAGAGGATTTACCATGCCCAGCTTTAAGTAGCTTGCATTTTCGCCCATAGCTTCGTGAGCGTAAGCATACGATGTGCCAGCAGCAATGATTCCCAGCTTTGTGCTGTTATATTCTACGCAGTTGATGCCCATTTCAACAGCTTCTGTGTCGGCAAACTTTGCCATATCAAGCAGTCTCTGCTCTACTCTGACGTGAGCTCCTCTTGCCATAGCGGGCATCATAACGTTTTTCATTACATCTTTTTTATACTCTTTAATGCCAACTTCATTTCTGTCTGAAAGCTCAACGAGTGAACGGGCATGAGAAACTCTCGTTGAAAGACGAAGAAGGAAGGGTGTGTCAAAACGCTCCGAAAGCTCGTAAGCAAGCACGGTGAAGCGTGAGCATTCAGCTGAATCAGAGGGTTCAAGCATAGGAGTTTTTGATGCAATGGCATGGTGGCGTGAATCCTGCTCATTCTGGCTTGAGTGCATACCCGGATCATCGGCAACAGCACATACCATACCGCCGCCCACGCCTATGTAAGATGCAGTGTAAAGGGGGTCAGCGGCAACGTTGAGACCAACGTGCTTCATAGCGCAGAAGCTTCTTGCACCGCCTGTTGCAGCACCGAAGGCAACCTCAAAAGCTACCTTTTCATTAGGCGCCCACTCGCTGTATATTTCATTGTATTTTGTAACATGTTCTGTTATTTCTGTACTGGGGGTGCCGGGGTATGATGAAACAACTGTTACACCCGCCTCATACAGACCTCTTGCAACGGCTTCATTGCCGAGCATAAGAGCTTTTTCCATAGTTTTAACTCTCCTTATTTATTTCTTAAATCCAGCACTCTCTGAGCCTTGCCGGTGAAGCGTTCAATAGTTTTCGGCTCAACGAGGCTTACCTTAATTTCAATGCCTAATATATTCTTTATTCTGTCGTGAATGTTCTTTCTAAGCTTTTCGAGTTCACTGTATTTTTCAAGAAGTGAAGCATCAATAAGCTCAACGCGTACTTCAAGGTTATCTGCAAAGCCTTCACGGCGTACAACAAGCTGATAGTGGGGGCTGATTGAGCTGATGCCGATAAGCGCACTTTCAACCTGAGAGGGGAATACGTTAACGCCGCGGATTTTAAGCATATCGTCACTTCTGCCGATGATTTTATGCATTCTTGCAGTTGTTCTTCCGCATTCACATTTTTCGTAGTTAAGTCTTGTAATATCCTTTGTTCTGTAACGGAGAATGGGAAGACCTCTCTTGGTAAGGTTTGTAACAACAAGCTCACCTTCACTGCCCTCGGGAAGAACCTCGCCTGTTTTCGGGTCAATGACCTCGCAAAGGAAGTGGTCTTCATTGATGTGAAGGCCGTCACGCATAAGGCACTCGCCTGACATACCGGGGCCGTTAAGCTCACTCATACCGTAGTTATCAGTGCAGAAGAAGCCGCCGCCCCAGCTTTCTTCAATCTGCTTTCTCATTTCGGGGGTACAGCCCTCACTGCCTAAAAGACCTGTTTTGAGCTTATATGAATCCATAGGGAATTCAATTCCTCTTTCTCTTGCACTCTCGGCAAGATATAAGCAATATGAGGGTGTTGCAACTATTGTATCGGTGCCGAAGTCACGCATAAACTTAAGCTGCTTTTCAGTGTTGCCTGATGAGGTGGGAACAACGGTAGCGCCTATTTTTTCAAGACCGTAGTGAAGTCCCAGAGCGCCTGTAAACATACCGTAGCCGAAGCATATCTGAACAATGCTTTCGTCATTTGCACCTGCCGCAAAAGCAACTCTCGCTACCTGCTCGCTCCAGTTTTCAAGGTCTTCTCTTGTATAAGCCACAACGGTGGGATTACCTGTAGTGCCTGATGAAGCGTGAACGCGTACAATCTGTTTCTGAGGCACTGAGAGCATGCCGAAGGGGTAGGTGTCACGAAGGTCGTCCTTGGTGGTGTAGGGGATATACTGTATATCGGAGAGGGTCTTGATTTTGTCGGCGGTGATGCCGTGCTTTTCAAAACGCTCGTGATAAAATTTGCTGTTTTTATCGCAGTAGTCAACGAGAGCCTTAAGTCTTTCAAGCTGAAGTGCCTTCAGGTCACTGCGGCTCATACATTCCATTTCGGGATTCCAAATTTGATGTTTCATTTCTAAGTCCTTTCTGTATCTGAACCCTCATTAAGAAGGTTATCCTTTATTATACAATAATTGTTAAAATAGATTTTTCTTTGAAAGAATTATAACTCTTCAAACTGCTTCTTTGACATAAAAAACTTCAGCAGTTTCGTCTGTTTCTTTTGTAATGGCACTCACTGCGAAGCAAAGCACAATTGAAATAATCATTGCAAGGCAGGCGAAGTGGGGACCCATATCACAGATTTTACCGAAGAGGGGTAGTGATACTTCGGGAAGGAAGAGCTTGCATATAACGGGAGGCAGTGCAGTGAAGAAGCCGCCCAGCATAGCAGCCCAGGCCCCTTTTCTGTTGAGCTTTTTCCAATAAAGTGAAATCATATAAGGTGCAAGGAAAGAGCCTGAAATAATACCCCAGGAATATGACATCATATCAAGAATGGGAGTGTGACTGTTAGCGATAAAGTAGGAGAGCACCACAAAAACAGCACACACAAGCCTTGTGACCTGACCGCCCTGTTCAGCCGACATATTCCTCGCAAACTTAGCCTTGATGAAGTCCATTGTCAGAGTGGAGGATGCCGTAATCGTAACGGAAGCAAGAGTTGAAACGGAAGCGGCAATAAGCAGTACCAGGATGATGCCTACAAGCACCTCGGAGATATCTGCCATTTTCAGCATATTGGGTACCAGATAGTCTGTTTTGCCTGCACCTGAGCCGGGGATTTCACTAAGGTCGCTGAAGAAAAGTCTTGCAAGGGAGCCGATGAAATATCCGCCGCCTGCAACAACAAGGCAGAAGAGGGTAGAAATAACAGTGCCTCTTTTCACTTCGTGGTCGTCTTTTATACCGTAGTATTTATGCACCATCTGAGGAAGTCCCCAGGTGCCGAAGGAGGTCATAAGAATGGTAGCCCACAGACCTATATGGCTTGAAGTGTTGAGACCTAAATCCTGAGTTTTCTGAGCGATAGTCTTAAGACCTTCGCCGAAACCGCCTACGGCATCGCTTCTCATAATAGCAACAATGAGAAGAATAACACCTACAATCATAACGCTACCCTGAATAACGTCTGCTTTAAGTGTTGCGCCGTAGCCGCCAAGGATAACAATAACCGCAGCAGCAAGGGCAATAACTATCATACATACCTGCTCGTCAACACCTAAAAGCACACTGCATACGCTGGTCAGTCCCTTGTAAACAGATGCTGAATAGGGAACAAGAAAAATAAAGATAACTGCAGTACAGAAGGTCTTCATAGCCTTTGAGCCGAAACGCTTTTCAAAAAGCTGAGGCATAGATTTGATTTTTAGTCGGCGGGTCACTTCTCTGGTACGGTTGGCAAGCACAAGCCAGGCAAGAAGCGCACCGAAAACTGCATTACCTATACCGGGGAGAATGCCCCATATACCGTATTTCCAACCGGTGCCGCCTGCATAGCCGATAAACATAACAGCCGAGAAATATGCTGTACCGTAAGAGAAAGCCGAGAGCCAGGCACCCGCATTTCTGCCGCCCACAGTGAACTCCGTAAGGCTTTTTGACTTTCTTGCATTAAGAAGCCCCATTACTAAAATGAAAACAGCATACACTGCAATTGTAATCCATATAACCGATTTATTCTGCATAATTGCTACCTCGATAGTTTAAAGTTTTAAAGCGTTGAAGGTATAATAGCATTTTAGAGTGTGAATGTCAAGGGGTATTTTTGAAAAAACACAATAAAAGTTTGACAAAAAACAAGGCCTGCAGGGACTAACCATGCAGGTCTGCTTCTAAACTATATTACGGAAGAAAACTGAAATCTTCGGGGGTGGGCAAATATATTTCCTCGTCATAATCCTCGTTATAGTCCCAATTGCCGTCAAAGGCATAATAATCCTGTTCGGTCTCTTCCTCACAAAATCCTTCTGAGGGCATTATGCCTTTATACATCATTTTGTATAATTCATAATCCGATTCATCCATAGTCGCTATAACATTTGCAGAAAGCCCGTTTTCAGGCCAAACCTGAAAGTTATCGCCTATTGTCTTACCTAAATCATAAATAGTCTTATGGTCACGAAATTCTTCAGGATGAAACTCAACATATGTATCTTCATCAACAAAAAATATCATATAAAACTGAAAGTAAGTGCGATACGGTCTGTCCGGCGACATTGAGCCTACAGTCTCACCGTAGAAGGTAACTGTCTCATAATCCTCCACGGTATATTCGGGTGAAAACTTTTCTATGAAGTTATTAGAAACAATTCTGCCGTCGGTATATAAAACAGTATTGAACTGCATTGCCATAAAGGTTGCAACCAAAACAGCCAACAATAAACCGATATGCTTGATTACCAGTATTTTATCAGGCTTGATAAAAGCATGGCTTCTTATTGCGTTGATAATATACATAATAAGCAATATGCTCAGATATGCCAGAAATAAAGCAACAGGTATAAATATAAGATTGCTGAGTGTAAATTTAACTGCGGCTATAGATTCATCGGTGAAAATAAGTTTATCTATATTTACACTAAACAGTACACTGTAGCCAAAACAGAAGAACAATCCGGCCAATATCAGAAAAACTTTATAGACTTTAAAAAAAGCATTATTAAAAAATCTTTTCATTATCTGTTTCCTTTTTTATTTAATCGACCCGAAGAACTCCTTAGCCAGAGTGTAAGCCTGCTTTCCGTTTTGTGAGATATAGGACGAATGGTCTGCACCCTTGATAATTGCGATTTTGCTGTGAGGTATGCATTCGTGGATAAAGACAGTATCCGACAGCCACATAATATCATATTCACCCGCAACTATATAAGCAGGGCAGGTTATCTTTGAGAGAAGGTCAGCGTTCATCTGAGGCAGAGTGAGCATCATATCGTTGAGCTTGTCGGGCTTTGCCATATTCATAATTTTAACACCGAGAGGGAAATAAGGCTTGAAGGTGTCGGGAGTAGTATTGGCACCGCAGGAAATAAAGCCGCCAAGCAAATCAGGGTATGTATAAGCAACGGTAAGTGCATTGATTCCGCCGTCACTGTGCCCCATAAGATAGGGCTTTTCAAGATCCATAGCTTCAATAAACTCTTTGATATCCTTAGCCATCAGGTCATAGGAAATTTCACCCGGGTCACTGCTTTCGCCGTGACATCTGCTTTCAATTACATATACCTTATAGTCATTGGCAAGGTACTCTGCCGCTTCTTTGAGTGAGTTTTTGTTGCCACCGTTACCGTGAACTAAAATCAGAGGATAACCCTCATCACCGTAAACGGCATAGTGCATTGTCATTTCATTCAGCTCAATATCATCCTCGGTTGCGGGGGTTGCTATGGGAGCAATATCAGGTTCTTCAAGAGTGATGAGATTATAGTTTTTTGATGCCTGACGCACATAAACCTGCCACGCACCTGCACCGATTATAACTGACAGAGCAAGACAACCTGTAACTTTAAGAAACCTTTTAGCTTTTTTCACATTAACACTCCTTTTTTTGAATTGTAACACTTTTGACCAATGGTGTCAAGAAAGGGAGACTTTTAAGGAGCAACAAGTAAAGTTTTGTCAAACTTTTACAAAAGTTTGCAGAGCGCGAGACAGCGTCTCGTAATGAAAAAACATATTAGGACAGATTTTATATTTGCCATATTTTTTAATATAAAAAGTCGCCTGATCAGTGTCAGGCGACTTATCTTTATTTATGTTGCGGGGCTTTGCCCCACACCCCACGAGCTTTTGTAAAAGCTCGCCAAAACTTTACTCATATTACCTCAATTGTGAAGCCGTAGGAATACTTTGTGCCGGCATGCATAATGTTAGGTTCACGAAGACAAGCAGCACCGGGCATATCACCGCCAACACCTCTTTGCATAAGGTCAATGCAAACCGTTGTGAAATCCTTATGCTGAAGTGAATGAATATGAGTTGCATCGTCAAGCTCGTTGACTGTGTAATGGTGGCAGTTGATAGCGAAGGGCTTTTCGCCAAGCTGAGTAAATCTCAGACCCTCGCCCTGCTTGTTTTTGACTTCCATCATTCTCACATCAATTCTGTGACCGTTTTCCTGAGGTCTCATATAGTGATGCTCCATATCTGTTACTGTCATTTCGTGAATGGCAATTCTTGCGCCGGTCTGACGGTCGATATAGTTTTCGTGGGGACCTTTACCGTACCACTTGACATTGTCAAATTCTCTTGCCATTGTCAGTACTGTGCCGAAGCGTACCATTTCAACCAGCTGGGGTGTACCCTCATGAGTAACATCAATCTTTCCGTCGGGATAAACGGTATAGGTCATCTTAACGCCCTTCATACCCAGTACGCTGACAGTTGTTTCGATATATGCCGAATGGCTGTAACGGTGAACAAGAGTAGCCTTTGTCTTGAGCATATCCGTAGCTCTTCTCCAATGATAGAGAGGATGAACGGGAATAAGGGGCGGTACGAAGTTGAGGTAGTCAATATCGTTATCAGTCAGAGCTCTGTAATAGTTAGGCTTCAGGGCGCCCTTGAGATACTCTTTATCACCCTTGAGCATTGAAATGAGCTGACCCTTAACGAAGGTATAGCTGAAGCCGTCACCTGTAACGGTGAAGTTATCGTTTGTACCCTTGATGTCAACCTTGCCGTCATAGACGGTTTCTTCTTTTTTGTCTGCTGCCTTGATTATGAACTGATCCCAGCCCTGCTCATAGCCTGCTTCGGCAAAGCGGCAAGCCTCGCGTCTGAGATATGAGAAGGTGATGATAGTTTCACCCTTGGGAGTTTCGTCAAACTTGTAATCGAGGTTGAATTCCTTTTCGCTGAGAGGCTCAAGAGCTTCAAACATATCTCTCGGCAGGCTGCCTCTTGCAATTGCCTTGCCGTCTTCTGTGATGACATAAGCAATATCAAACTTTGAAAGGTCTGAGAAGAGCTGCTTATTCTTGAGAAGGAACCTGCCCTTTTCTGCCTCAACAGCCTTAATCTGGATTTCGCAGTAAACCTTTCTTACCTCGTGAATTGAGGGATGTACCTTTCTGTCTGCGGCAATGATGCCGTTTGCGTTGAAGAAGGTGTTACTGCCTACGATAGCACAGGTGTTATAGGGAGGTTCAATCCAGGTTTTCTTTTCGTTGTAGTCTGTGCCGTAAAGCCACATGTCTTCGCCGTTTTCACCCTTCTTGTGAATAGCCTGGTCAACGAAGTCCCAGATATAGCCGCCGCAGAGGTTGTCATACTTTTCAAAAGCATCCATATATGCCTGGAAGTTGCCCAGTGAGTTTTCCATAGCGTGAGCGTATTCACAGAAAACAACGGGCTTTGTATAAAGCTCCTTGGGGATAGGCTTGCTGTCTGCTGCAAGGGAGTTAGCGATATTATCAAAGAGAGTGATTGTCAGAGGCTCTTTCTTGCCCAACTTTTCAACCTGGTCTTCCGTGGGATACATACGGCTGATAACGTCACTCTTTGTGAAATCGAAGTCGCCTTCATAGTGGAACTGACGGGTGTTGTCGAGCTTCAGAGCTGCTTCCTTCATTCTCAGGAAGTTGCTGCCGTCACCTGCTTCATTGCCGAGGCTCCACATAAATACGCAGGCTCTGTTTCTGTCGCGAAGGACCATTCTTTCCATACGGTCAACAACGGCATTGGTCCACATGGGGTTGTCACCGGGTACGTTCTTTCTTCTTACACCGTGGGTTTCAAGGTCACATTCGTCCATAACCCAGAAGCCGTACTCATCGCATAAATCATAAAATCTCGGGTCGTTGGGGTAATGGCTTGTGCGGATTGAGTTGATGTTGTTTTGCTTCATAATGTTGAAGTCTTCAATATATCTGTGGTCGGGTACTGCCCAGCCGAAGTCAGGGTCGAAGTCGTGACGGTTTACACCTCTTATTAGAAGAGGCTTGCCGTTGACAAGAATTTTTTCGCCTGCGATTTCAACCTGCTTGAAGCCTATGCGTACTGCCTTATAGCTTACCTCGCCGTCGCATGTGAGCTTAAAGAGTACCGTATAAAGGTTAGGGCTTTCGCTTGACCAGAGAAGAGGTCTTTCAATACGCTTTTTAAAGACGATTTTATTTTCGCCTGCAATTGTAACTATATCTGTAAGACCTATGTTGATGGGGCCTGATACAGTCAGAAGTGATGCTTCAACCTGAACTCTCTTTGCGCCTTCGCTGTAATCCTTGATAAGCATATTTACAGTAAGGTCAGCATCGGTGTAGTTGTTGACAAGCTCGGTTTTGATATAGAAGTCACGAAGACAGGTTTTGGGTTCGCTGTAAAGATAAACCTCACGGTAAATACCGCTGAGGAACCACATATCCTGGTCTTCTAAATAAGTGCCGTCTGTGTAACGGTAAACCTCTGCTGCAAGAGTGTTTTTACCGCTGTGAAGGAACTTTGTAACATCAAACTCATGAGGTGTCATTGAACCCTGAGAGTAGCCTACATATTCACCGTTGACATAAACAGAGAGACCTGCTTTAACAGCACCGAAGTGAAGGAAAACTTCTCTGCCTGCCCAATCCTCAGGTAAGGTGAAGGTTGTGCGGTGCATGGCAACCTCCTGACCGCTGATGTCAATGGAGGGGATTTTGCTTTTTTCTACGCCTATGCAGTTGGGGAATGAGTTTGCATAATACCAGGGCTTTGAGTAGTCCTTCTGCAGCTGCCATACGCCGGGTACTGTAATGTCTTCCCATGAGGAATCGTCATAATCCGGACTTCTGAATTTTTCGGGGAGTGAGCCTACGCCCTTGTACCAGAAAAACTTCCAACTGCCGTTGAGTGACAGCTTATAGGGAGAGACTTCTCTTTTAGCGGCGCTGTCAGCCTTGTCATAGCAAAGGGCAAGGTCGTGGCCGTCTTCTTTGTTTTCTTTGATGATTTTCGGGTTTTCCCATATGTACTTCATATTGTTTCCCTTCTTTCTTTATTATTGAAAGCAAATTTATACATTTTATATTGTACTAAAGATACATGTGGTTTGTCAAGGGAAAAAGAAAATGTATATTTCACTGTTAAATGTCATAAAAATAATTTGTGAGGTTTAAAATTTTTTGCGTTTTTTACAAAATCTCAATTTGGAATATATTTTTTCTTGACAAGATTATTGTTATAGGTATAAAATATAGTTTATCACTTTAGTGTGATAATACCATTAAGCTATTTTACACCCTTTTCAAGGGTAAAGGAGTAATAAAAATGAGTTATGTAAACAATGTAATCGATGCTGTAGCTAAGAAGTACCCCAACGAGCCTGAGTTTGTTCAGACTGTTACAGAGGTGCTTGAGTCAATCGTACCTGTTGTAGAGCAGCATCCTGAATATGAGAAGGCATCTCTTCTCGAAAGAATGGTTGAACGCGAAAGACAGATTACCTTCAGAGTAACATGGGTTGACGACAGCGGCAAGGTGCAGGTAAACACCGGCTACAGAGTGCAGTTCAACGGTGCTATCGGACCTTTCAAGGGCGGTCTTCGTTTCCATCCCTCAGTTTATATCGGCATTATGAAGTTCCTCGGCTTTGAGCAGACCTTCAAAAACAGCCTTACAGGTCTTCCCATCGGCGGTGCCAAGGGTGGCTCAGATTTCGATCCCAGAGGTAAGAGCGATGCTGAGATTCTCCGCTTCTGTCAGGCGTTTATGACAGAGCTTTACAGACATATCGGTCCCGACGTTGACGTGCCTGCAGGTGATATCGGTGTTGGCGGCAGAGAAATCGGCTACCTCTACGGTCAGTACAGACGTATAAAGGGCGCTTTTGAAAACGGTGTTCTCACAGGTAAGGGCATTCCCTACGGCGGCTCACTTATCCGTCCCGAGGCAACAGGCTTCGGCGCAACCTATTACCTTTGTGAAGTGCTTAAGCACTTCGGTGAAACCCTTGAAGGCAAGACAGTTGCTCTTTCAGGCTTCGGTAATGTTGCATGGGGTGCTGCTAAGAAAATTGCAGAGCTTGGCGGTAAGGTTGTTACAATCTCAGGTCCCGACGGTTATGTTTATGATGCTGACGGTGTAAGCACCGAAGAAAAGATTAACTTTATGCTTGAAATGAGAGCAAGCGGCCGCGACAAGGTTCAGGACTACGCTGACAAGTTCGGCGCTCAGTTCTTCCCCGGTGAAAAGCCCTGGGGCGTTAAGGTTGACATTGCTATGCCTTGCGCTACTCAGAACGAAATCGGTATGAACGAAGCAGCAAAGCTCGTTGCAAACGGCGTTCAGTATTATATCGAGGTTGCTAATATGCCCACAACAAACAAGGCACTTGTTTATCTTATGGATAACTGCAAGGTTGTTGCTCCCTCAAAGGCAGTTAACGCAGGTGGCGTTGCAGTTTCAGCTCTTGAAATGAGCCAGAATTCAATGAGATACTCCTGGACTGCAGAAGAAGTTGACGAAAAGCTCAAGAGAATCATGAAGGATATTCACGACAACTCAGCTAAGGCAGCAGAGCAGTACGGTCTTGGTTATAACCTTGTTGCAGGTGCAAACATTGCAGGCTTTGTTAAGGTTGCAGACGCTATGATGGCACAGGGGCTTATCTAATTCGGAATTCGGAATTATGAATTATGAATTGCGGGGTACTCTGCCGAAGAGGTGAGGTTCTGCCCGCAGAGAAAGATAGATGAAACTTTATACAATATAAGGGCGTCCTTTGGGCGTCCTTTGTTATTGGGACAATCGGAAAAAGAGGGAACGATGGAAATCAAATTCCCTCGTCCCCTCGCTCTATCACATTATTATTCAAGCATAGAAATAATTTTTTTGAATTCAGGTGTAGATTTAAACTCATCTGACAATGGATATTTTTCCGTCAGAAGTTCCTTAATCTGCATTTTGGCGATGTATGTACTGCCAAGAGTGTGCTTGTCAAATTCTTTGCCCTCAAACATCACGGAGTGCATAGTCGTTATTCTGTCCATGCTGTCAAATTTGGCGGCAATGTCGCTCATTTTACGGAAGTTTTCAAGTGCGTTTTTGGTGTCGCCCAGCTCATAATAACGTATGCCCAAATGACCGTGATTGTATAGCATAAACCGCCACATTCTGCCATAGTTTCCGTCGTCGTAAAGAAAGTTGAAAAACTCCATTGCTTTTTCAGTAAGAGCAATTCTATATTCTGAAGAGTATCTGTCATCGTACAAATAACGCGATATAGTATTGTCAAGCAAAAATATTTCTTCCTCAATTGCTTCTTGTATTATTTCATCCCTTTCGGGGTGATTTTCAGGATAACAGTTAAAATACACCTCTCTGCCATCTCGCATTCTTGGCATTTCTTTTATAATCCTCTCGCAATCTGCAAAGGTAACATCGCTGTTTTCATCCCTTGCCAAAAGTTCAAGATAATGTATATAAAATCTTTTTGCGCAAATGCGAATGGAATCTTTGGTACAATTCTTTTGAATGTTTTGAGATAACGATTCTATCTTTTTAGTGTTTTGGGAAGCATTATCAAAAAATATCAAATATCCCATATATCTCAACTGCACACGAAAATCATTCGGATATTTATCTTTTAAATGGAATATGGATTTTTTTATTAACTCATCATCTGTCAAATTATCATGCTCCTCGATGAGTTTTTTTATATCTTCTTCGTTTTCTGCTTTATTAACACCAAGCAAATCCTCAATGCTGACTTTAAAAAAGCTCGCTATTTCAGGAAGTATAGTAATATCAGGATAGCTTTCTCCGCGTTCCCAATTGCTGACACTTTGGAAAGTTACACCTAAAAATTCTGCAAGTGTTTCTTGGGTAAGGTTGTTTTCACGCCTTAATCTTTTTATGTTTTCGCTTAAATAAATAGTCATTATTCTTATCACCTCTGATTAGATTTGTTGACCGGTCTGTGTATATAATAATGCATCAAAACGTAAAAAACAATAAACAATTCTTTGAATGCTTCTCAAGAACCGCTTGAAAAATTCAACTATATACAAAGAAGGTGTATCAATGTGATACACCTTCTGCTTTTATTTGCATATTCTCTTATTCTGCGGATAAAAACTCGCCGTTTCGCCAGAGTATCCCGCAATTCCTAATTCATAATTCCTAATTCTTAATTGTGCTTAGGCGCGTGCTACCATTTCGCCGTAGATAGCCTTTTCTTCCTTGATGAATTCTTCAATTGCCTCAACTGTGGGCATTGCTGCTGAGCATGAGTGAGCTGAAATAAGCATGGAAGCCGAAGCGGTACCGAACTCGAGAGCGTCAATCATTTCCCAGCCTTCAAGTAAGCAGCGGATGAATGCACTTGCATAGCCGTCACCGCCGCCGAAGCCTTTCATAGCCTTAACAGGGAAGGGTTTGATTGAATAGCTTTTGCCGTCGTTGGTGTAAGCTGTTGAGCCGTCCTTGCCGTGCTTGATGATAACAATCTTAGCACCGTAGGAGTGCCAGAGCTTTGCGCTTTCTTCGTCAGTTTTGCAAACACCTGTGATAGCTTCTGTAAGGTCATATTCCTCTCTTGAGCCGAGGATAATGTCTGCGTTGCGCGCAACCATCTGATAATAAACTGAAATTTCATCCTTGTTCTTCCAGGTGTAGGGACGGTAGTCAATATCAAAGATAACAACAACGTTGTTTTTCTTTGCGAGCATCATAGCCTTGAGCGCTGCATCTCTTGAGGGGCTCATTGAAAGAGCAGTGCCTGAAATAACAATAGCCTTTGCTGACGCAATATATTCCTCACTTACCTCTTCGGGTTCAAGCATAAGGTCAGCAATACAGTCACGGTACATAAGAATACTGCTCTCTGTGGGACTCTTGATTTCAGTGAAGGTCAGACCGATTTTTTCGCCGTTTTTAGCTCTGAAAATATTTGATGTGTCGATGCCGTCTTTCTTAAAATAGTCAACAACAAAGTCGCCGTGCTGATCGTCTGAAACCTTGCCGATGAAGCCGACTTTCTTGCCGAGCCTTGCAAGGCCTACTGCAATATTTGCAGGTGAGCCGCCGACATACTTGTTGAAGTTGCAGCTTTCACTGAGAGGTCTGTTCATATCTGTGGGGTTGAAGTCGATGGCAACTCTGCCGATGGGGATAACGTCAAGGGGTTTGCTCTGGTCAAATTCTACATATTTCATAATTTTCTTCCTTTCTATATTTAATGACCGAAGGTCAATTCATGCCGTAGGCAATTCATGGCGCAGCCAATTCATGAAGCGAAGCTTCAATTCATTTGCCCTCGCCGGGCAGGCGTTCTTTTTTTCTGCCGCGAAAAAAATCAAAAACGCGCTGATTTTTCTTTATTCAGCTTTTCCTACTGAATAAAATATTTCCATATGTGCTTTGGCGTTGTTGTACGCGCCTTTGATTTCGCTCTGATGAAGGTCATAATAACCGCCGATTTTATTTTCGGCATAGTCTGAGCGTACCTGCTTTTCAACACTTGCAAAGGTTGCAGTTGCTATGTTAATTTTCTTTATGCCACTCTGATGGCAACGGATGAAATCTTCAGATTCTATACCCGTACCGCCGTGAAGGACAAGGGGTACACTGACCATATCTCTCACCTTTTCGAGAATATCAAAACGAAGCTGAGGAGCCTCTTTATAGAAGCCGTGAGCGTTACCTATGGCAATTGCAAGAGCATCTACACCTGTTTCATCATAGAAGTGCTTTGCCTGAGCAGGGGAGGTGCATCTCATAGCGATGTCAACGCTTCCGTCTTCACTGCCGCCAACACAGCCTATTTCAGCTTCAACTGCGGCACCGTAGGGCTTTGCCATTTCTATAACCTTCTTAGTCATAGCTATATTTTCTTCTATGGGCAGATGTGAGCCGTCAAACATAACTGATGTAAAGCCAAGCTCCAGAGCCTCTTTTATACACTCGAGGCTTGTGCCGTGGTCAAGATGCACTGCAACGGGTACCTTGGCACTTTTTGCTGCCGCTATCATTGCGCTGCCGATTATGTGAAGAGGCGAGTGATTTAAACGCACCTCTGCAATCTGCAGTATAATGGGGGACTTTGTTTCTTCGGCAGCCTTGACAACACCTAATATCATTTCCATATTAGCTATGGAGAAGGAGCCAACGGCGTAGTTTCTTTCCTGTGCATCGTGCAGCAGGTCTTTCATA
The DNA here is from genome assembly GCA_045637065.1 of Acutalibacteraceae bacterium. GTDB lineage: Bacteria > Bacillota > Clostridia > Oscillospirales > Acutalibacteraceae > UBA6857. The sequence continues at coordinate 5,979 of JAZTYQ010000078.1, read as the reverse complement.
TTTACAAGTGGCATATAATCACCTTATTCTATTGATTTGAGAGATTCTACCATATCAACCTTCTTGAGCTTCTTGTGAAGCACAACGTTGACAAACAGTGAGAAGGCAAAGGCAAGAGCTATTGAATAGAGATAGCTTGGGAATTCTATATCTCTGCCGAACATAATAATGTCAACCTCGGCAATAACGATAACCCATTTGTGAAGGATAACACCCACTATGAGACCTTCTATAACGCCGATAATTGTAAGAATGACATTTTCACGGAAGATATACGCTGAAACCTCACCGTCATCAAAGCCGAGAACCTTAAGGGTTGCAATTTCCTTGATGCGCTCTGTGATGTTGATGATTGAAAGGTTATACAGTACGATAAAGGCAAGCAGGCCTGCACAGGCTATAAGTATAATAACGATATAGCTGATAGCGTCGAGAATGTTTACGAAGGAGGCTCTTATCTGGTCTGTGAAAGCAACAGCGCTTATTTCATATTCATCCATAAACTCTTTTGCAAGGGCAACCTTCTGCTCGTCTGTTACATTTTCAATTGCAAAGTTTGCCGTAATGTAATTGTACTTCGGGTTGGCACCGAAAATTGAAGCATAGAGATTTTTTGAAAGATAAATATAGTGGAAGGCGTAGTTTTCTGTTACTGCTGCAACGGGAATCTGAACGTTGTTTTTGCTGTCAACCTTGAGGGTGAGATATTCACCGGGACCTACATCAAGCTCCTTTGAAAGCTTTTCTGTTATGATTGCACCCGCATCTGAAAGAAGATGCTTTTCTTTTTTGCTTCTTTCGTGAAGATTGATATAATTTCCGAGGGCTGATGAATCGTCGGGTACGAGAAGATAGGTTTCCATATCTGCCTTGGCTGAAGGACTGGTTGTGTCAAAAACCTTCATATAGCTTAGGTTTGCAGTGCTGACAAGAGGATTGTTCTTTACAATGTCGTATGCTTCGCACTTTTCTATAGTGGGGTCAAAGGAGCCGTTAAGCACAACCTGCATATCATAGCTCCATACCCTGTCACTGTTTTCAAACTGATTGGTCAGTGTGGCGTTAATGGAGTCGTTAAGGCCGAAGGCTGCAACAAGCATAGCTGTACAGCCTGCAACACCCATGGTAGCCATAACAAAGCGCTTCATATTTCTGAAAACGTTTCTCATTGTAACCTTCCAGGTGAAGGAAAGCCTGTTCCATATTGCGGGGGCGTTTTCAAGAAGTATCTTCTTGCCGCCCTTGGGGGCCTTTGATTTCATAAGAGTTGCGGGTACAACTGCAAGGCTCTTATGGCAGGTGTAGTATGTTGCGAAAACTGTTGATGCAATTGAAATAAGTATACCCGGCAGAGCGTAGCCGAGACGGTAGCGGATAATAATCGAGGGCATATCAAAGAGAATGGAATAAGCCGTGGTTACAGCCGACGGGAAGAAGGCAAAGCCTAAGAAGGAGCCTGCTATACTGCCTATGACGGAAGCCAGGAAGGCGTAAATGAGATATTTTGAAATTATTTCAAGGTCTGTAAGGCCCAGCGCCTTGAAGGTGCCAAGTCTTGTTCTGTCTTCTTCAATCATTCGTGTCATTGTATTAAGACACACCATAGCCGCTACAAGGAAGAAGAACCAGGGGAAAATCTTTGACAGAGCTGCAGTTCTCTTTGCAGTCTGACCGTAAGAATCAAAGCCTAAAAGAGCGCTCTTTCTGTCTGAGACCATCCACGTTGCATCGTCCAGGTTGAGAAGGAACTGCTTGGCACTCTCGAGCTGAAGTCTTGCGCTTTCCAGTTCACCCTCAGCTTTCTCTTTAGCTACCTTGAATTCTGCTTCAATTGTGCCGGCTTTTTCCTTTGCCATTACAAGTGCTGTTTCATAGGCGGTTATCTGGTTTTTCATATCGCTGAGCTTGGTGAGAACTTCAAGCTCGCCAAACTGAATGTCATAGCCTGCTTCCGTGAGCTGTTTTTCGGCTGCGTCAAGCTGAGCCTTTGCACTTTCCATCTGTGCTTCGGCCTGCTTTAACTGCTGCACCATCTGACCTGCCTGGTCAAGCTCAACTTTCTTTTGTGCAAGGGTGGTCTGTGAATTAGCAAGATCCTGCTTGGCGGAAGCGAGCTTTACTTCCAATGATTGGAGCTGAGGCTCCATATATGCAATCATTTCTTTTGCGGTGCCTACTGCAGTTGCGGTGTTGATAGTGCTTATAATCTGATTAACCTCTTCGCCCACAAGGCCTGACTGCTGAAGGCGCTCAACTATACCCTGAACGCCGCCGCTCTGGGTGTCGTTGAAATTATCAAGAGCCGAACGTGTTGCTATAATCAGGTCGCTGAGATAGTCAACAGTTGACACCATAGAGTCAACCTGCAGTTTTGCAACGTTATATTCCGTTACGGCGTTGTTATATTGCTGCTCGGCATTGGCATACTGCTTGAGAGTGGCCTTGGTCTGATTATATTCGTTGTTTTTGGCTTCCCACTGAGCGTATTGAGTGGAATGCTGGAGCTTGCCTGAGTCTATGCTGTTTGCTGCCTGATTTGCCGCGTCGTTATACTGCTGCTTATATTCAAGAAGCTTCTGATCGCCGTTTTCAGCCATATCAAGAATTTCTTTCATCTGCTCCTCGGCGGCGGCAAGCTGAAGCTCAATATCCGCCTTTGCCTTCGCGTATTCTATCTCACTTTCTGCAACCTTTGCAGTGTAATCGAGTTTAAGGGCGGTGGTTCTGCTTTTCAGCATTTCGCCTGAAATAGAGTTGATATATGAGGTGTACTGCTCAACAAAGGCTTCGTATTCTTTGCTGTAAGGGTCATAACTTTCGCTTCCCTGAAGCTTGATGTACATAACCGAATAATAGTCATCGAGGAAGTTGTCGGCAGGTATGTAAACAAATGTGCCTAACTTACCCGTACCGATTGTGGTATTGCCTCGCTCATAGGACATATAAAGGGGCGTGCGGATGATGCCTACAACAGTAAACTGCTGATTTTTGAGGGACTCTGTCATATCCTTGTCTTCACCTTCGATGGTGATAACGGAGCCGATTTTAAATTCTTCGGGGGTTGAAAGGGTGCTGCTGTCAACAAGACACTGATTTGCCGATGTAGGCCATGAACCCTCTATAAGCTGAGGGCGGTTCATAAAGGATGAATCAGCTATGCCGGCAGATGTGCTTGCCAGCTTATCAAGGTCGAGAGGTAAAGCTCTTACTGTCATTTCAGAGCCGTCTGTGTCATTGACCGGGTTGCCGTTGACCTTGACAACGCCGTCAACAAACTTTTCACCTACGGCATTTTCAACACCGCCGATTGATTTGATAACGGCTACATCGTCGTCAGTCAGACCTGCAGTTGAAATTATCTGTATATCGGCAGCGTTGGTGTCGACAATATATTTCTCTACGGTTTCATACATATCCGGTGCAGTTGCATTCATACCTGCAAAGAAGCTGATGCCCAGAGCAACAATTGCTATAATGGATATAAATCGTGACTGGGTCTTTTCTACGGTACGCAGTGCATCAGTTATGAGAACCTTGTTTATCTTCATTTTTTTCATTACCACTCCAGCCTTTCAACGGGGACGGGATTGTCGTTTACTGCTATCTGCACCACCTTGCCTGAGCGCATGGTGATAATTCTGTCTGCCATGGCGGACAGTGCCTGGTTGTGAGTAATGACAACAACCGTAGTGCCGGTGTCGCGGCAGGTCTTATGCAGCAGACTGAGTATCTGCTTGCTTGTGCGGTAGTCAAGTGCGCCCGTAGGCTCGTCGCAAAGGAGAATTTTAGGATTTTTAGCAAGGGCTCTTGCAATTGAAACTCGCTGCTGCTCACCGCCTGAAAGCTGTGAGGGGAAGTTGTCCATTCTGTCTTTAAGGCCTACTCTTGCAAGAATTTTCTTTGCGCTTATAGGCTTTTTGCACATCTGTGTTGCAAGCTCAACATTTTCAAGAGCCGTAAGGTTGGGGACGAGATTATAAAACTGGAAGATGAAGCCCACATCGTAGCGTCTGTAGTCAACAAGCTGTTCTTTTGTGAGATTGTTTATAGGCTTACCTGCTACTCTTACAGTGCCGTCATCACAGCTGTCCATACCGCCAAGGATATTGAGTACGGTTGATTTACCTGCGCCGCTGGTACCGACAATAAGACAAAATTCACCTTTTTCAACCTCGAAGGAAACGCCGTCAACGGCTGCGATTGAAACCTCGCCCGCCTGATATCTTCTGTAAACACGGTCAAATTCAATAAAACTCATTTTCTGCACCTCATATCAGTTTCTGTAAATTTCATTTGTAAGCACCTTGCCGCTTTCACTGTCGGCAATAACCACCTGACAAGAAGGAGCTTCAGGATTTGCGTGGTGCTGATAGTAAAGTCCGCATTGAGAAATAAGAGAGAGGAAGAAATCCTTATCTGCGGCTTTATTGTATTTCTTGCCATTAACGGTTATTAGAATATAGCTGAAATCGGAAGAATAGTCTTTTATATCCTTCGCATAAGGAAAGTCCTTTGAGTCAACAATAGCACCGAGTTCTCTTATTGCTTTCATACCCACTCTTGACAGAAGCATGGAATATTCCTTGCCGTCCATCTTCAGTGTGACCTCACCGTTTTCACTTTTGACTATTTCATAGCCGTAAAGTGAGGCGTAGGATTTTATATCGCCGTCATGATCAACGGAGATAAGGTCTTCCGGTATGGTGATTTTATAGTTCTTTTTAAGATTTACCTCAGAGGTGGTTTCTTCGGCTTTTGTGGTGTCGAAGTCGATAACCTTTATGTCTGAGGTTGTTGTTTCTTTATCCTGAGTACCCTTGCCGCATGCCGTAAGACAGGTTATAAGGGTTAGGGAAGCCATACACAGGCATATTATTTTTTTCATTGCTTTTTCCTTTCCGAAAACAGATATGGCATGAGCCTTCTTATACATTATAGCATTTTAACATATATAAAGTTTAATTTCTATATAAAAGACGAAAATTTAACACAATATTAAAGCCAAAGAAAAAATGTGGCATATCACTATGTAATTTTGACAAAAATGACAAATTATTTCACAAATCTATATGTAAAAAAACAATAGATTTTTATGAAAAATTTTGGTAAAATCTGTAGCAGTGGGAATTATATCTAAAGGTGCATAATTTCCCGAAAAAATCTATGTTTATCTAGGAGGAGATTCCAATGTCCAAGAAATGGGTATACCTTTTCAAAGAAGGCAACGGTACAATGAGAGAGCTTCTCGGCGGTAAGGGTGCAAACCTCGCTGAAATGACAAACATTTTCAAAGAAAAGTTCCCCGACAGAAACCCCGTTCCCCAGGGCTTCACAATCACAACAGAAGCCTGCACACAGTATTATGAAGATGGCCGTAAGATCAACGACGAAATCGTTGCTGAAATTATGGAAAACATCGAGAAGATGGAAGAAATCACCGGCAAGAAGTTCGGCGATCTCGAAAATCCCCTTCTCGTATCAGTTCGTTCAGGCGCACGCGCATCAATGCCCGGTATGATGGATACTATTCTTAACCTTGGTCTTAACGAAGACGTTGTTAAGGTTATGGCTGAAAAGTCAGGTAACGCAAGATGGGCTTACGACTGCTACAGAAGATTCATTCAGATGTATTCAGACGTTGTTATGGAAGTTGGTAAGAAGTACTTTGAAGAGCTTATCGACAAGATGAAGGAAGCTAAGGGCGTTAAGTTTGACGTTGAACTTGATGCTGACGATCTCAAGGAACTTGCAGAACAGTTCAAGGCTGAATACAAGGCAAAGATCGGCTCAGACTTCCCCACAGATCCCAAAGAGCAGCTTATGGGTGCTGTTAAGGCTGTTTTCCGTTCATGGGACAACCCCCGTGCAAACGTTTACCGTCGTGACAACGATATTCCCTATTCATGGGGTACTGCTGTTAACGTTCAGGCTATGGCTTTCGGTAACATGGGTGATGACTGCGGTACAGGTGTTGCTTTC
>JAZTYQ010000077.1:0-5713 GCA_045637065.1 Acutalibacteraceae bacterium | reverse complement strand
GAATAATACGGAGGTGTAACAAATGCTTAAGATAAATATCCAGTTATTTGCTCACAAAAAAGGTATGGGTTCAACCCGTAACGGTCGTGACTCTGAATCAAAGAGACTTGGTGTTAAGCGCGCAGACGGTCAGTTCGTTCTTGCAGGCAACATCCTTGTAAAGCAGCGTGGTACTCACATCCATCCCGGTAACAACGTTGGCAGAGGTTCAGACGATTCACTTTTCGCTCTTATTGACGGTAAGGTTAAGTTTGAGCGTATGGGCAAGGATCGCAAAAAGGTTAGCGTTTACGCAATCGAACAGTAATGTACATTTAAAGCTACTGCATGAAAGTGCGGTGGCTTTTTTCTTTTGGTGGGTGAGCAAAAAGGTACATAACAACATCGCGTTTTTGATTCTTTTTCCGCGACAGGAAAAAGAATGCCTGCCCGGCGAGGGCGAATACATTTAATGGGATATAGAGGTGGGAGGCGGCTCCAGTAAATCGCGAAGCGATTTACAGCGATGTTATCGCTGAGGCGAAGCCTTCGGATTCGCCTATGGAGCCGCCGCACTGCTTATTGCACTGACCAACAAAAAAAGGACGGCACCTGCCGTCCTTTTTGATTTTATACACTTATTCTTCTGCAAATTTTACTGACTTAGCCCATTCAACAAACTGGTCACGGTAAGTTTCATAATCCTCTTTGAATGATGCAAACTCGAAGAACCAGAAAGCATCAGAGCTTTTATACAAAGGCACGAAATAGGAATAAACATCGCCCGTCTCTTCATCGGTAAACTCGTACTCAAAATATGTAAGACCGTCTTCTTTCTGCAATTTAATTGAAGAATCAAACTCATTATAGGTCAGCGTGTCTTCACCGTATTGCTCAAGAGTATAGGTGTCAAAGTTTTCAAGGTAACTGCTGTCATCCTTTATAATCATAACCAGATTGTCATAAGATTCATAGCAGGCGGAATAACCGTCGATATTTCTCTCTGAAAATTCATTGGTCAGAGTGATTGACATATTTCCGTAGGTGAAGGTTTCGGGCAGTACCTCTGTTTCAAGGAAGAAGGTTAGTGCAAAGCTGCCTATGAAAAATAAAGCAAAAATCAGAACATAGAATATTGATGCTTTTTTTGTAGTCTTTTTTCTGTTGGCTAAAACCTCTTCATCAGTTACACCGTCAAAACGGAAAGCATTTCCGTTAAAGGGATTATATTTATGCTCACCTGTGAGGGTGACATCTTCTTCTCCGGCAGGGACTTTATAAAAGTCGTTGCACATATTACGACTGAGCTTGTCGTTTATAATATAAACCTTTGTTGCGACGGGGTCGATTTCGAAGGTTTTCTCTTCACCGTTTTTGAGGGTGCCGATTTTACGGCAGGGTACACCATTTATGATTATGTCGTTGTTCATATAGTCTTCAACATAAACCTTGTCTTTTGCACCCCAACCTACAAAGGCCTTGTTTCTTTTTATGCTTAAGTTTCTCATAATATTTCTCCTTTACCGCTTCATATATCTAATGATAGCATAATGTGACAAATTATTCAATATAAGCTATTCATAAATTGAGGCGGTAAATTTTGTAAATAACAAACAAGGGACTGCATATACAGTCCCTTGGAGTTTATAAATCTTATTTAATTTTAGGCAGACTTGCAGCAGCAACTGACTGACCTACACGTCTTGAGTTTTCATCGGGGATATGAAGTTTAATCTTTGCGGCAAGCTCGGGGAATTCCTTATCGAGAACCTCCTGTGTGCGCTCAAGGAGGATTACGCCGCCTTCACCTGAGGTAACTCTGCCCATAATGATAACATGCTTGATATCGTAGAATTCGGTGTAATAAGCAATAGCATAACCGAAATATGCGCCGATAGTGTCATAAATATCTGCTGCACGCTGGTCGCCGTCCTTCATAAGATTCTGCACAACCTTGAGCTTTTCTGCAGGTGAAAGGCTTTCGTCAAGCTCAATTCCTGCAGCGGGAGCAAGCTTAATAACGCTGTCCTGTGAGAAATACTTAACACCACAGCCGTAGTCACCTGACCATTCGTCAACCATTGAGTCTTCGTTATAGTCAACGGGTACAAAAGCAAGCTCGTTGAGCCAACCTGTGATGTTTCCGTCGGGGTCAATATAACCGCCTGCTTCGCTGGTACCCATAGCAACACCGAGAACGCTGTCGTCATTAAGGTCCATAGCACCTGCAAGAGCTGTTACATCACCGTCATTTGCAACCTCGATGGGGATGTTCTCGCCGATTTCCTTAGCAATGTCGAGGTACATATTCTTAACTCTCTTTTCGCAGTCTTCTTCACTTACTTTAATGAAGAGGGAGGCTGCCATGATGCGGTTATTTACATAAATACCTGCTGAGGAAACGCCGATAGCGTCAACTCTGGGCATCTTTGAAGCAGCTGTTTTCATAGCCTCGAGAATACCCTGATAGTGATATTCGGGGTCAGAGTTGAGCTTGGGGAACCATACAACTTCTTCTGAATATACGCTTTCACCGTCGATAACAGCACTTACCTTACGGTCACTTCCGCCTGCATCAAAGCCGATACGGCAACCGTCAAGGTGTCTGCCGATGGGGGCAGCTGATGATTTATCCTTGGGAGCGTCTTCGAGAGCGCAAAGCTCAACAACGAAGTCTTTTTCATATGTTTTTTTCATATGACCAACATCAAATGCACGAAGACCTGTGGGTGTGTAGGCTTCTTTGATTTTCTGACCCACAACGTCAGCGCCTGCAATAACAAGCTTATATGCGCCTGCAACCCAGACAAGTGACTTTGCAATACGCTCGATAAAACGGAAGTTTTCCTCATCGTGGCCTGTACCTTCAGGGAAAATTCTTGTTTTATATGTGGTTGTGTAGCCGTCATTTCGTTCAGCGGCGATAATCACATCCTGGCCGTTTTCTTTTGTTGCCTCGCGCATTTCGCGTACAACGAGAGCTAAAGGCTGAAAACCGGGGTCGAGTTTTGCTTTGACTTTAAGATTCATATTTTATTTTACCTCCAATAATGGTTTTTTCTACATTGAATTCACCGTCAGTGATGATAATGTCAGCGTCCTTGCCGATGTCAAGTGAGCCCTTTGTTTTATCAATACCGAGAGTGGTTGCTACATTGAGAGATGCGCAGTTTACGCACTCATTGAGGGGGATATTCGAGTTGGTGAAAACATTCCACACACCCTTGTTAAGGTGTAACACACTGCCGGCAACGGTACCGTCTTCAAGGCGGCAGACAATGCCGCGGTAGATAATCTTTGCACCGCCGAGAGTATATTCGCCTTCGGGGAGACCGCCTGCAGGTAAGCAGTCAGTGATAAAGCAGAGCTTTCTGCCCTTGAGCTTATAGAGCATATCATAAAGACTTGCATCAACATGGAAGGTGTCAACAATAAGCTCACAGCTCACATCACTGTTCATAGCAGCCGTTACAACACCGGGGGCTCTGTGCTGAAGAGGTGTCATAGCGTTAAAAAGGTGAGTGACGTGCTTTACGCCTGCATTGACACTTGCCATAGCGGTTTCATAGTCTGCTGAGGTGTGTCCCATTGAGATGACAACATCAGTGTCTCTTGTGATTTCTCGGATAGCCGCAAAGTCGTTTTCGTCGGTTTCGGGAGCAAGAGTAATGGTTTTGATGATGTCAGCATACTCCTTGACGAAGGCCGCATCCGGTTTGAGTATGTACTTGGCATCCTGGGCGCCCTTTTTGCTTTCGGAGATGAAGGGGCCTTCTGCATGGCAACCGAGGATAACACTGCCGTCCCAATCTTTGCTTTCTTCTTTGAGGCTGCGGCACACTTCAAGAGCCTTGCGGATAACCTTCATATCCACGGTCATGGTTGTAGGCAAATAACCTGTGACACCGTTTGCAAGAAGTCCTTTTGAAATAGTGCGGATGCTTTCCTCTTCACCGTCGCAGACATCCTTGCCGAGATAGCCGTGAATGTGCATATCAATAAGACCGGGTGCAACATAGCCGCCATTTGCATCTATAACTTCAGCATCTTCGGGTACACTGCCGAGGGGGACAATACCTTCAATAACAGAAGAATACAGGAGGGCTGAGCCTTCAACAATTCTGTCTTTGAGAATGATTTTACCGTTAATAATTGCTTTCATTTGTTTATCACTTCCTGATAAGTCATATATAAATAATTTTATCAAAAGTCAGAATAAATTGCAAGAGGTTAGAGGGAATATATAACAAAAAAAGACAGTGATTAACTGTCTTTTAATGCGGTTATTATATATGCAAATTCGGTTTCTTCTGTTTTCTCAAGGGACAGACCCGATTTTTTGATGCACTCGCTGATATCCTCAGGACTATCGGGATAAATCTTTATTTGCCTTGTGCCGTAATCAATAATATCGCTTTGATTTTTGTCTATGGAAATGACAAACCTGCCACCATCTGTAAGCAATGAAGCAATCTTGCGGATAGCATTTTCCTTATCCTTGATGTGCATAAATGTCAGGCTTGAATAAATAACATCAAATTTTGCCACGAAATTACAAGTCATAAAGTCACCGAGGATATAAGAAATATTGCTGTGAGCGGAAAGGTTTTGTTTAGCGCGTGCTATTGTTTTTGGAGAAATGTCTATACCCGTAACACTGCCGAAAAGGGGAGCGATACATCCTGTCAGCCTACCTGTACCCATACCAATTTCAAGGGCGGTTTTGTCTTTGTTTGCAGAAAGAGCTTGAATAAAAGTGTCGCCGTCCCATTTGTTCATATATTCCTGCATCATTCTTGATTCGTTAAAAGGGTCATTGTTTTCGTCTATTAGCATATTATAGTGGGTGATAAGGTCGGTCATGGTAGCCTCCGGAAATTCAAGGGTTTTTATCTTTTTATAAATAATAGCGGAAATAATAACAAGCACTGCCATTATGGCGACGATATATTCAGCGTCAAGCATCAGGTTATCTATAACTGCATAGCTGAAAGAAATAGGCATCAGGATTATGCCGAGTGGAAATATCACAAGCCATGCAAATAAAGATGTATCGTCATAATTTAACAATTCTATAACCGGCAAACACATTGGTATACAGGTAACAGCAAGTGCTGAATAGTATAAGTATTTGTAATCGTAGCGTTTACTTAAATAAGATATAAACACTAAGGCTAATGAATTTATAAAAGGTATTGAACAGGCAAAAAAGTCAAGCTCATACCATATTGAGTCAAGGAATTTGTTGTTCATTATCAGGCAGAACGGGTCGTCGACAATAAGAAAACCTATCAACCACAGCAGGTAAATCGGAAGAAAACCTAATATAATCTGCTTGGTTTTAGTGAGCGACTTTTTCATATAATCACCTCTGACAGTATTATATCAACTTAATCTTGAAAAATCAAGGCGAGGTCTTGTATGTAATCACTACGAAGTTGTGTAAGTTTTTAGTGATATTCTGACCTGACGGTCAGAGTGATATTATTGCTAAAGCAATAGTGTTATTGAAACCTTCGGTTTCAGTGATATTTTATTCGCCCACAAACTCGCAAAGCGAATAACACTGTGCGAAGCACAATAAAACTGCGAAGCAATATAACTCGCCGCAAGGCGAATAAAACTGAAAAAGCACTTCTTTCGAAGTGCTTTTTCTTGGCCCGCTCGAAGGGATTTTGTCGCGCGCTGCCGCGCTATCGCCTCGCTTCGCTCGTTGCCACGTCGGCGAAAACAG
>JAZTYQ010000076.1:0-10860 GCA_045637065.1 Acutalibacteraceae bacterium | reverse complement strand
TTTTCTTTACCGGGAACAAGAACCTCTGCGATGGGTTCAAAGCGGCACATGCCAATGCAGCCTGTCTGAGCAACGGTAACGTTTGTAAGACCGCGCTTTGCAGTTTCTTCAACAAACTTAGCCATAATGGGTCTTGCACCTGCTGCGATACCGCATGTAGCCATACCTACAACAATACGTGTAACCTCTGTTGAATCGTCACGAGCTGTCAGGTTAGCCTTTGCAGCATCTCTTAATGCCATAAGTTCTTCAAGAGTTTTCATATTATTACACCTCCGTGAGTTGTTTTGTGTTTTCGTTTATGTAATCTGTAATCCACAGTGCGATGCTCGGCTCATTAAGAGGAACATCACCCAGGATTTCTTTCAGCTGTCTTGTGTCAACGGTGAATTCTCTGCCGTCAAGCTGTCTTCTGTAAAGAAAGTCGATGTGCAGATTCATTGTTATAAGGGAAATCATAGTCGAGGTCATATCACCTATGGGGGTGAAATCAAGGTGATCTGTTTTAAAATACGCCCTGACACGAGTACCCACACCGACTTCACTTTCAATTTCAAGCTTTCCGCCTGTCATTTCTGCAGCGAATTTGAAAAGGGGAATCCCCATACCCACTTTTCTTGTGGTACGGGTTGTGAAGAAGGGGTCACGTACACTTTCGACCTGTTCGGGTGTCATTCCCTTGCCGTTGTCATAGATGCCGATTAAAAGATCGTGTGTTTTGCTGTTTTCGATAAGTTCTATTTCAATGAGTGAAGCATTTGCCGACACGCTGTTTTGAGCTATGTCAAGCACATTGAGTGACAGCTCTCTCATCAGTCCATATACTTAGCGAGAATACCTTTAATATCAGCTGCAGTGATTTTACCGTAAACGTCTTCATTAACGGTAAGAACGGGAGCAAGACCGCAAGCACCGATACAGCGGCAGGCTGTGAGTGAAAACTTACCGTCAGCGGTACATTCCTCTGCACCGATACCGAGCTGAGCTGAAAGCTCGTCGAGAAGCTCCTGAGCGCCCTTAACATAGCAAGCAGTACCGAGACAAACGGAGATGTCGTACTTGCCCTTGGGTGAAAGTGCAAACTGAGCGTAGAAGGTTGCAACGCCGTAAACCTTTTCAAGGGGTACATTCATACCGTCAGCGATTTTCTGCTGAACCTCAAAGGGGAGGTAGCCGTAAATGGACTGTGCTTCCTGCATTACGTGCATAAGCATGCTCACATCGCCTGTGCATTCAGCAATAACTGCATCCAGCTTAGCTGCCTGTTCAGGTGTGTCTGTGAACGGGATTGTGCTGATTTTCTTAAGCATTAACTTTCGTCCTCCTTTAAACGGATTTTCCGTCTGGTTTGTAAGATGTGAGTTATCAGCGTATAAAAACTCACAATAATCCATACTCACTAACTATAGCACAAAGCGCCAAAAAAATCTACAAAAAATATGATATTTATCCTGCAAAATATTGGTTTTTCCCATTTGAACAAAAATAGCAGACAAAAATTGAAGATATTTAACAATATAACAATATAAAAGTCCTGAAAATTCACTGAAACAGTAGGCATTTCAAGATTTGTGAGGGGTACGCGGAGAATTGAGGTGAAAAGGTGCTTGCCGCCTTTAAAAGCAGACTGTTGTGTTTATACACCGGTAATAGGGATGCCACCGACTTCCGCTGAGGAAACCGATGGCACTTTGCATTACAGTATTTAAATAAATAAGACTTATTGAAATTTATTCAGATTTGCAGTGTTGGCAATAACAATCAAAGTTGCTTCTTCGTCAAGCCTTTGTTCGGGATTAACATTGACGCTGACTGCTTCACCGTGCTTAACGGCAACAATATTTAATCCGTATTTTTTGCGTAAGTTCAATTCAATAAGATTTTTCCCCACCCACTCTTTTTTTACATCAATTTCTACCATGGATACATCCTTGGACAGCGAGATCATATCAATGAATCCGGAGCTGAGCAGATTTTTTGCAAGGCGAATGCCCGATTCAGTTTCGGGGAAAACCACTTGATCTGCACCAACGCGCAGCATGATTTTTTGATGCATTTCATTGGCACACTTTGCTATAACGGTTTTTACTCCCGCTTCCTTGCAAAGGGTTATAGCCATTACACTTGCTTCAAGGTTGCTTGCCATACATACAATTACGGTGTCGATACTGTCCATGCCAAGGCGCGAGATTACCTCTGCGTCTGTAACATCGGCACACTTGCATACGGGTAAATATGCCGCTGCATCGTTGACTATTTTCTGTTCGGTGTCAACTGCAATGACCTCCATGCCGTTGTTTACAAGCTCCTTTGCAACGGCGGTACCGTATCTTCCCAGTCCGAAGACCGCATATGTCTTTTTCTTTTTCATAACTATTCTCCTTGCTTAACCGATACTGATTTCTTCCGTTGGTTCGGATATAACATTTTGACTTTCATTTTTTTTTCCGAGAGCTACCGCGAGCGATATGGGACTGACTCTGCCTAAATACATTGTTGCTATAATGATTAATTTTCCAAACATATTAAGGCCGGAGGTCAGATTGCGTGACAAGCCAACCGTTGCCGTTGCACTTACCGTTTCATAAAGCACATCAAGCACAGGCGCATCACTTGTTGCCGTTAAGAGAATTGTGGAAGTTAGGCAGATTATTATAAAAGTCACAACTACGGCAACTGCTTTTTTTACGGACTCCTCAGTTATGCAGCGGTTAAACAGAGTAACACTGTTTTTGTTTCTGACAGTAGCAACGGCCGAACAAAGAAGAACGGCAACAGTGACTGTTTTTATTCCGCCTGCAGTTCCCACAGGCGAGCCTCCGATAAGCATCAATACCAAAGAAACCAAGGCTGATGTGTCTGTAAGGTGTTCCTGAGCAAGTGAGGCAAATCCCGCTGTTCTCGTTGTTACAGACTGAAAAAGAGAAGCTTGAATTTTATCAAAAAGTGACATTTCTCCGATGGTCAGGGGATTGGAATACTCGAAAATCAGAATAAGCAGCGCTCCGCAGATAATAAGTCCTGCCGAGGCAGTAATGGCAATTTTACTGTGAAGGGTAAGATATCTGAAGATTTTTCTTTTTTTACGTGAACGGCTCTTAATGACGCGTATCACATCCCACCATACAATATAACCAAGTCCGCCGAGAATAATGAGGGCTGAGGTGACAATGTTAATCAGCGGATTGGTTGCATAGTTGCAAAGGCTGTTTTCTGCAATTATATCAATTCCTGCATTGCAAAAGGCGGAAACCGAGTTGAAAACGGATATCCATATGCCTTTGGCACCGAATTGAGGAACGAAAACAAACATGTATAGGATGGCTCCTGTGGTCTCTGTTATCAGGGTGCCCAACAATACATTTTTAACAAACTTTATGAGTCCTGACATGGTGTTGAGATTGAATGCATCCTGAATAAGCAGTCTGTCACCGATACCCATTTTCTTATTTAAGAGGATCATAAACCCCGACATAACGGTAATAACGCCAAGACCGCCGATCTGTATCAATATCAGTATAACAACCTGTCCGAAAGCACTCCACGTTGAAAATGTGGGGAGCGTTACCAGACCTGTAACACAAGTGGAGGTAGTTGCAGTAAAGAGTGCATCAATATACGACACGGGAACACCGCTTTGTGTGCTGACTGGCAGGGCAAGAAGAATACTTCCCAACAGAATTACGGCAAGGAAACTCAGCAATATTATGCGGGTTGTTGATAATCTGATTTTTTTCATAAATATATTTCTCTCCTATTGACAGGAACAATTCAGTGATGGATTTCTTAACAAACTGTTCTGCCGACAGCTTGTTAAGAACTACTATACCATTGATGAGGCTGTTTGTCAAAGGCAAAGTAAAAATCTGCCGGGTAAATATTGCCCGACAGATTTTTGTTATGATTTTTCGGCAGCCGTAGCAACCTTTTTTATTGCAGAAACTTATTTCTGTGCAGGGAATTCATCTTCACCAAAGCCGAGAACACGTGCAATCTGAACTGCTATCTGGCGGTTTTTGATTTCTTCGCCGGACTTGAAGCCTGCATCCTCAGCAAAAACATAAACAGGTACATCAACAATATCGTGTGTGCCGTGTGTGAACTTCCAACCACCGTTTTTGTCGGGCTTA
Organism: Acutalibacteraceae bacterium; assembly: GCA_045637065.1. Lineage (GTDB taxonomy): Bacteria > Bacillota > Clostridia > Oscillospirales > Acutalibacteraceae > UBA6857. The sequence continues at coordinate 6,730 of JAZTYQ010000076.1, read as the reverse complement.
ATGCCGCCTGTGCCGTGGTCAGCAGTAACAATAACGAGTGTCTCGCCGTCTTCTTCTGCGAATTCAACTGCTGCTGCAACTGCCTTTGAGAATTCTACTGTTGAAAGAGTAACGCCGTCCATTTCGTTGTCGTGAGCAAACTTGTCAATACAAGCGCCCTCAACCATAAGGAAGAAGCCGTCTTTATCAGCACTGAGGATATCGATAGCCTTGCTTGTCATTTCCTCGAGTGTGGGAGTATTGTTGTTGTTTCTTACATGCTTGAGGTCACCTGAGTCAAACTGTGCAAATGATTTGCTGCCTGCCTTGAGAGCCATAAGTTCGTCTTCATTGCCAACATAGGTGTAACCGTTTGCTGCAGTGTTTTCTCTGTTGATGCTGTCTGATTTTGCACCCCAGATAAGGTCGATGCCTGACTTGAGCTGGTCAGCGCTGAGTTCAGCTTCATTATCTCTTGAATAAAAGTGAGCTGAGAAGTCTGAGGGAGTTGCACCTGAGGTTGAGTCTGTTGTTACAACACCTGAAGCCATACCGCGTGTTTTTGCAAGCTCGCAAAGTGTGATGGGTACGGGAGTGTCATCAACGTTAATGGGTACGAAGGGGAAAACTGCTACTGAATTTGACCATACACGGATACCGCAAGCAAGAGCTGTGCCGCCTGCTGCTGAATCTGTAAAGGGGAGCATATAAGAGTCAATGTCACTATAACATTTGACGGGAGCCTTATCCATAGCTAACTGGTCGATACCTTTAATGTCTTTGGTGGCTTCTACGGTGTTTTCTGACATACCGTCACCAATCATAAGAATAACGTTTTTGTACTTGCCCTGAGTATAGTTGTCGCTTACATTGCTTGACATGCCTACTACACCGTAAAGGGACATAATGATAACCACTGCACTTGCAATGAGTTTTTTGATAATATCCGGCATATTATCTTCTCCTTTCTGTAAATAAATTTTATTCCGGTGGTGAAATTATACACCATATTCAATCGTTTTTCAATAAAAAATCATATAAAATTTTATTTTTTTATTCACTTGAAACCGAAGCGGTACTGTGGTAATATCTTCTTAATATTGATTGTGGAGTAAGTGTAATGAGCATAAGAAACAACTACAAGCATACATTTTTCGCTTCGTACGCAGGCTACTTTGTGCAGGCTATAATAAACAACTTCCTGCCCCTTTTATTTCTCACTTTCCAAAGCAGCTTTAATCTGAGCTATGATAAAATTTCACTGCTTATTGTTATAAATTTCGGTGTTCAGCTTTGTGTTGATTTCGTATCGGCATACTTTATTGATAAGATAGGTTACCGTAAAAGCGTAATTGCCGCCCATGTTTTTGCCTGCATCGGTCTTGCCGGGTTGAGTGTTTTTCCTTTTATAATGAAGCCTTATATCGGCATAATTCTGTCAATTATCATCTACGCCACCGGCAGCGGGCTTATCGAGGTTATCATCAGCCCGCTTGTTGAAGCCTGCCCAAGCGACAGCAAGGCAGGAGCTATGAGTCTGCTCCACTCCTTTTATTGTTGGGGACAGATGTGCGTTGTGCTTTTCTCAACACTTTTCTTCGCTCTTTCGGGTCTGGGCAACTGGCGTTTACTTTCACTTCTCTGGTCGGTGGTACCACTTATCAACGGTGTATATTTCTGTCTTGTACCCATTCCTGAGGTACTGAGTGAAAACAAGGGCATGGGAATAAAAAAACTCTTCAAAGCTAAACTTTTTTACATTCTTCTTATTATAATGCTCTGTTCGGGGGCAAGTGAGCTTGCTATGAGCCAGTGGGCATCAGCCTTTGCAGAGTCGGGACTGAAAGTGAGCAAAACCCTGGGTGACCTGCTTGGCCCTTGTCTTTTTGCTGTGCTTATGGGCAGTGCAAGAGTTATATATTCGAAGTTGTCAGATAAAATCCCCTTGACAAAGGTTATGACTGCGAGTGCAGCACTTTGTATTGTCAGCTATCTTGTTGCAGGGCTTTCACCCGTACCGATTATATCACTTTTAGCCTGTGCAGTCTGCGGCTTTTCTGTTGGTATTATGTGGCCGGGAACATTTTCTCTTGCGGCAGAGAAGATTCCAACGGGTGGTACGGCTATGTTTGCCCTGCTTGCACTTTTCGGCGACACAGGCTGTGCAAGCGGACCTGCCCTCGTTGGCAGAATGACTACTCTTTTTGGGGACAATCTGGGCAAGGGACTTCTTTTCGGTGTGGTCTTCCCTGCGGTGATGATAGTTTGCGTGGGGATGCTGAAAAGGGTAAAGATGAAAACAGAAAATTAGTTCTCGCGGGAGGGCCGCGGCTCCACAAAAATCGCACTCGTGCGATTTTGCGCGACGAAGTCGCTTGCCGAATTACATTCGGCAGTGGAGCCGCCCCACCTCTTGCAGAAGTTTCCCCGCGTACAAAAAGGAGCAACCTGTTTTTTTGTAAAAACCCTTGATTTTCTCATAAATATATATTATAATAGCAAAGCTAAAGAGTAAGATACTTTATTTTGGTCATGCGGTGGTGGGTCCTGTGCGACAGTACACCGCGAACCATGTCAGGTGGGGAACCAAGCAGCATTAAGTGGAATGTCTGTGCGACACAGCTTACGCCTGCCACCGTGTGACCAAGGGAATGTGTCTTACTCATTTTTGATAGAGGGGAGAGAAATTATGTATCAGGTGCTTTACAGAAAATACAGACCTGCTGTTTTTTCAGACGTTGTGGGTCAGGAGCATATCACTTCAACACTGTCTAAAGAAATCGAAACAGGCAAAACCTCCCACGCATATCTTTTCACAGGCTCAAGAGGTACGGGTAAAACCACCTGTGCAAAGATTCTTTCCAAAGCAGTCAACTGCCTATCGCCCGTAAACGGCAACCCCTGCAACGAGTGTGAAATCTGCAAGGGTCTTGACTCAGGCGCAATTCTCGATGTTGTTGAAATCGACGCCGCAAGCAACAACGGTGTTGAAAATATCCGTGATATCCGAGATGAAATAAACTTCACACCTGCCTCGTGCAAATACAGAGTTTATATCATAGACGAGGTGCATATGCTTTCAATAGGTGCTTTCAATGCTCTGTTGAAAACTCTTGAAGAGCCTCCCGCACATGTCAAGTTCATTCTTGCCACAACGGAAGTGCATAAGCTTCCCGTAACTATAGTTTCACGTTGTCAGCGTTTTGATTTTAAGCGTGTTACTCCCGAAGCTATGAAGCAGAGAATGGAATATATTGCCGAGACAGAAGGCTTCACCGCAGACGAAGAAGCACTTTCACTTATTGCAAGAATAGCCGACGGCGGTATGCGTGATGCACTTTCACTTCTCGACCAGTGTACGGGTCACGGTAAGCACATAACGGCTGATATAGTCTGTGAGGTTGCAGGCATGACGGGTAAGGATCACCTTTTTTCCCTTGCTTCATCTGCCGCAGAAAACAATGCAGGCAAAGCCCTTGAAACTCTCAATGAGCTTCACTCTAATTCCTGCGATATGGAAAGACTCTGCAGTGACCTTGTGGGTCATTTCAGAAACCTTATGATTGTCAAAACAGTGAAAGACTCAGGTGACATTCTTGTCTGCACCTCAGATGAGGCAAAGCAGTATAAGGAGCAAAGCGGAAGGTTCACCCTTGAAAATATACTTTATTGCATTTCACTTCTGCAAAACGCCATGGCAAACATCAAAAAAGGCGTCAACCGCCGAATTGAAATGGAAATGACCATAATAAAGCTTTGTTCACCGACACTTGCAAGTGACAACGAGGCACTTCTCAGACGAATCAGTGATCTGGAGCATAAGCTTAAAACGGGCACATTTGTTTCAGGTACCTCTGCCGAAAAGGCGAGTGAAGATAAAACGGTAAGCGAAACAAAGCAGGATGCCCCTGCAGTGAAGCCTGAACCACAGTATGCACCTCAGAGTGAGGAAGCACCTCCTCCCGATGATGAAGGCGAAAGCTCAATTGACTGGGCAGAAGTTCTCAGTGAGCTGACGAAAACCAATATGCCCTTGTGGGGTGTTCTTTCAGGCTCTCAGGCAACAATAAAAGGGGATTATGTAATAATTGACAGTCCCAACCCAACACTTTCAGCCTTCATTAAAACAGGCGGCCACGCCCGTGACGTCAAAGAGGCTGTCTATAGAGTGACGGGCAAAAAATACCGTCTGGGACTTGCTAACAGCGGCACTGCACCGAAGGCAACACCTACAGCACCTCAGACAAAAACAGACCCCTTGCAGGACCTTATAGGCAGAGCAAACGATATGGGTATAAACATTGATGTGACAAATTAATAAAAAAATAAATCTAAAGGAGATATAAAATGAAAGCAAGAATTCCCGGTCAGGCTGCAGGCGGCGGCCAGATGGCTATGATGAAAAAAATTCAGGAAATGCAGGAGCAGCTCGAGCAGAAGCAGGCTGAAATCGAAGCAAGCGAATTCACTGCATCAGCAGGCGGCGGAGCTGTTGAAGTAACAGTTACAGGCGCGCACGAAGTAAAAGAAATCAAAATGCAGCCCGATGTTGTTGACCCCGACGATATCGATATGCTTTCCGACCTTATTATTGCTGCAACAAACGAAGCAATGAGAAAAGCTGACGATGCTATGGAGCAGGCTATGAATGCTGCCAAGGGCGGTCTCGGCGGACTTGGTCTTGCTTTCTGATGGCAGGATATAATGTAGCAACTCTGTCAAAGCTTATAGAGCAGTTTGAGCGTATGCCGGGTATCGGCAGAAAAACTGCTCAGAGACTGGCGTTTTATGTGCTGAATCTTTCAAAGGAGCAGGCAACAGAGTTTTCCGAGGTTATACTTTCGGCTCACGAAAAGATAAAGCAATGCTCACGCTGCTGTAACTTGGCAGAGGATGAGCTTTGTCCCATATGCAAAAACGAAGACAGAGACAAAAGCACAGTCTGTGTTGTTGAAGACCCTCGTGATGTGTTTGCTTTTGAGCGTACTCACGAGTTTGAGGGTACCTATCACGTGCTTCACGGCGTTATTTCTCCCATGAACGGAGTAAGCCCCGAAGACATCACAATAAAGGAGCTTCTTGCACGTCTGGGTGACGGTAAGGTTCAGGAAGTTATCATGGCAACTAACCCAACTGTTGAGGGTGAGGCTACGGCTATGTATATTTCACGTCTTTTAAAGCCCATGGGTATAACTGTCAGCCGTCTTGCATACGGTGTACCTGTAGGTGCAGACCTCGAGTATGCTGATGAGGTGACACTGTCGAAGGCACTTGAAGGCAGAAGAACACTATAATTTCGCCAGAGGGAGCAAAGTTCTTTTGATTCCTTTTCTTACAAGAAAAGGAATGCCCCGCGGCGAGCGATGAAGAAAGAATCAGGAGCTGATAAAATGGCTAAGAATGACAGATTTGAAAAAGTCTATACACAAGGTGCATTAAATGTAATAGAAATATGGGTTGACAAAGAAACGGGAGTAAACTATATTTTCCATCAGAGCGGTTACGCAGGCGGAATGACACCTCTTTTAGACAGAGACGGCAAGCCTGTTATTTCTCCCATTGTGAACAGATAACTACATTTGTTGGCCATAAGCGGTTTGGCTTAGTCGATACATTATTGGCTGTGTGCGAGAATGAATTGACCCGTCAGGTCATGAATTGGCTTCGCCATGAATTGCCTATGGCATGAATTGAAGCTTCGCTTCATGAATAAAAAAATGAAAGGAGTGCCTTACTATGGCAGTTTCACCACAGGATGAAAGACAAGTTGTTGCCCAGAATAAAAAAGCAAGGCACGACTATTTTGTTCTTGAAACCTATGAGGCAGGTATCGAACTTTTCGGTACCGAAGTAAAATCAATAAGAAAAGGCAGAGTCAATCTCAAAGACAGCTGGTGCAGCATCGACGGCGGTGAGATTTTCGTCAACGGTATGCACGTTAGCCCTTATGAGCAGGGGAATATCTTTAACCGTGACCCTATGAGAGTGAAGCGCCTTCTTATGCACAAGAAAGAAATCAACCGCCTTTACGGCACTATAAAACAGCAGGGCCTTACGTTGGTACCCCTGAGCATCTACTTTCTTAAAGGCAGAGCCAAGCTGGAAATAGGTCTGTGTAAGGGTAAAAAGAATTACGATAAGCGTGAGGTTGCAGCTGAAAAGGATGCAAAAAGAAACATCGAGCGTAGCATAAAAGAACGCTATTAAAAAAGCATTATTTACCTGTTGATTTTAAGGACGATGGGTATATAATATAATTACACTTTAAAATCGTCACGATGTGACCCGAATGGGGACGAAAGGATTTCGACGGGGATTTTGAAGCATGATAAGCGGGTAGCGCTGTGGCAATCGCTTTAAAAGGTCACAACTTAAAAATAACTGACAAAAATACAGTTTTAAAGGCTGCGTAACGCGGCCCGTCTGACCTGAGAGTACTGCGGCTCAGAATCAGGCGTCGATTAGCAGTGAACGTGAACGGCAGAGCATTCTCGTATGCCGTCACGCATCAGAGAATACTGAGGAAGTAAGCCTGTTATTCGGCGTGCTTCCGAGGGAATGTTAAAAGACTGACTGCACCCGGAGAAGGTTGTGTGGACGAGTTTTCGGACGCGGTTTCGATTACCGCCGTCTCCACCAAATGAAGAATAATCCGAACACCGCTGATTTGCAGTGAGTGTCGGATTGTTTTTTTATATGGCGGTAATCGAAGTCGGGTCGTAGCCATGTCGTTCTGTGAGCCAAGGAGTTG
>JAZTYQ010000075.1:0-23058 GCA_045637065.1 Acutalibacteraceae bacterium | reverse complement strand
GTTGATGCAATAACAGAACAGTTCGGTAATATGTTCCCCGCATCTGATGAAGACAGTGATTTTGAAGAGGGCGGAGCTCCTACTTTACCGTTTCTTCAGGGTTTGATGGGCGATATGAATTCTTTGATGCCCCAGGATATGATGGGCGGTCAGGTGCCGTCACAGAAGGCTGAGGCAAATGAGGATAAATCAAACGGAAGCAAAAAATCAAAAAAGAAAAATCCGAAAAAGCGTAAGAGTCTCAGCTTATACTGCACAGACCTCACAGAAAAGGCACGTGAAGGAAAGCTTGATAATATCATAGGCAGAGAGAGCGAGATTTACAGAACAATACAGATACTCTGCCGCCGTTCAAAGAACAATCCCTGCCTTATCGGTGAGCCGGGTGTAGGTAAAACTGCAATTGCAGAAGGACTTGCTTTGCGTATCGCATCAGGTGATGTACCCGCAAAACTTGCAAATAAAGAAATTCACCTTCTTGACCTGACAGCCCTGGTAGCAGGAACACAGTTCAGAGGACAGTTTGAGGGCAGAATAAAGGCTCTTATTCAGGAGGTCAAGGAAGATGGAAACATCATCCTCTTCATTGATGAGGTTCACAATCTTGTGGGCACAGGCGACGCCGAAGGTTCAATGAACGCGGCAAATATTCTTAAGCCCGCCTTATCACGAGGTGAAATTCAGGTAATCGGTGCTACTACCTTCACTGAATACAGAAAGCATATCGAAAAGGATACCGCACTTGAAAGACGTTTTCAGCCTGTAAAGGTTGAGGAACCTTCAATTGAAGATGCAATCACAGTTCTTCTCGGTATCAAGAATTACTATGAAACATTCCACAGAGTTTCAATCAGCGATGAGCTCGTAAGAAAGGCCGTAATACTTTCGGAAAGATATATCACAGACAGATTTTTGCCCGACAAGGCTATTGACCTTCTTGACGAATCCTGTACCTGTGCAAATCTCAGAAACAAAGCTATCAGCGACTTTGAGATAGGGGAGCGTAAGCTTCAGGAACTCAGAGATGACGAAGAAGACCTTATGAATAATAACGACAGCGAAACAATCGATTACGAAGCTGTTGCAAACATTAAGTCGGAAATCGTAAAGTGCGAAAACGAGCTTGAAGATCTTAAGATAAGGGCTCAGGATAATGCAGTAAAGGAAGAGGATATTGCTAAGGTTATCGAGCTTTGGACAGGTATTCCCGCTCACAAGGTTATCGAAAGTGATATCAAGCGTCTTGCGGGACTTGAGACTCAGTTGAAGTCAAAGATAATAGGTCAGGACGAAGCTGTTGAAGTGGTTTCCAAGGCTATCAGACGCAGCCGTGTGCAGATAAACTCAAAGAGACGTCCCGCATCATTCATATTTGTAGGCCCAACAGGCGTTGGTAAAACCGAGCTTGTAAAGCAGCTGTCATCACTTCTGTTCAATACACCCGAAACCCTCATAAGACTTGATATGAGTGAGTTTATGGAAAAGCACAGCGTATCAAGAATTATCGGTTCACCTCCGGGTTACGTAGGCTATGACGAAGCGCGTCAGCTTACCGAAAAGGTAAGAAGAAAGCCTTATTCAATTATTCTCTTTGATGAAATTGAAAAGGCACATCCCGATGTAATGAACATCCTTCTTCAGATACTTGATGAAGGCAGAATCACAGATGCTCAGGGCAGAACGGTCAACTTTGAAAACACGGTTATCATAATGACCTCAAACGCAGGCAGTGAGAGAAAAGCAAACGCTCTCGGCTTCGGCAAGGATAAGGGTCAGGCAACAAAGGAAAAGGTTATGAAGGCTCTTTCTGATTTCCTCAGACCCGAATTTATCGGCAGAGTAGATGAGGTTGTTGTGTTCAATGAGCTTGACCTTGAGAACCTTACAAAGATAGCTGACCTTCTTCTCGGTGAGTTGGTTGAACCCCTTAAGGATAAAAGTATCAGACTTACATGGGGAGACGGTGTTTGTGAATACCTTGCAGAGAAGTCTTCAGGCGGTACCAGAGGTGCAAGAGAGCTTAGAAACGTAATCAGACGTGAGGTTGAAGATGAGATTGCTACAATTATTATCGACAACTCAGACACAGGTGTTTGCGGAATAAGTCTCTCTATGGAAGACGGCAAATTAGATATAAAATATATTTAAAGTTTTTTCAAAAAAGACTTGACATTGCGACGCTGATTTTGTATAATAATCAGCGTCGCAATGAACGAATTGCGGGTGTAGTTCAATGGTAGAATCCCAGCCTTCCAAGCTGGTCGTGTGGGTTCGATCCCCATCACCCGCTCCATTTGTTGAGATATGCGCTTTTAGCTCAGCCGGATAGAGCAACTGCCTTCTAAGCAGTAGGCCGGGGGTTCGAGTCCCTCAAAGCGCGCCATATGGTGGATGTAGCTCAGTTGGTTAGAGTGCCAGGTTGTGGCCCTGGAGGTCGTCGGTTCGACCCCGATCATCCACCCCACATATAGAGAAAAGAGACCAAGAAATTGGTCCTTTTCTTTTATAAAGGGATGTCGTCAAGCGGTAAGACACAACACTTTGACTGTTGCATTCGTAGGTTCGAATCCTGCCATCCCTGCCAGAAAAAAACGACAATCTTCGACAGAAGGTTGTCGTTTTTTATCCAATCCGAAGGATTGGTATGTAATCACGCGTAGCGTGTATGTAATCGCCGTAGGCGTATGTCATCACTTTGGTGCATTTCTCCTTCGGATTGATTACATACCTTTCTTCGAAAGGATTACATCCACAACTTCGTTGTGATTACATTCCGTCTGCGACGGATTACATACAAGGATTCGCCTTGATTTTTATTAAACTTTCATCGTTGCAAATCAATAATGTGTGTGATATAATAATTTTGTATATATAGTTTTTGGAAAGAGTGTGATTATATGAGAATGATTTTTTTGGTTTGTTCATGCCTTATGCTTGTTTCTTGTGTAGTTATGGCGATAATGCAAATTAAAGAAAAAAAGCGTATTGTTAGCCCATTTATGATATTGATTGTTGCATCTTTTTTTATCGCATTATTTATGCTTCTTAAAATGCTTGGTGTTCAACTTTGACTCTAAAATTATCAATATGTGATTTGAAAATGAGATGTAAACCTAAAAAATTCGAAATGCTTTCATAGGTGACTATATGGATTTAATAATTTATTTTTGTATATGTATTTGTGTAGTGATGATTTTTACTTTTTATATCGGAAGGATTGTAAAGCAAGGTAAAAATCTAGATACCGAAAAGGGAACTACAGCGGGAAATGTTGAGGAAATCAAAACTGAATTTGAAACAGTAAAAGTTCAGGCAGAAGTTATTGATTTGTCATGCCGAGTGGATATGGTCGGAATAAAAACATCAAGGTCAGTAACATTTTTTACAGTTACATTTGAAACCGATGATAAAGAGATAATCAGAGTAGATGTGCCTCAAGAAATGTATGGCGGTCTTGAAGTTGGACAAATTGGTGAAGTTACCCTCGTAGAAGGAGAATTATATAGTTTCATAGTTTGATAAATATCAAACTAAATTTACTTGTTGCTAAATTGAACTGTAAACACAAAGAATCCGGCAAGTTTCGACAGAAACTTGTCGGATTCAGTTTTATTCTCAGCTTTAAATGTTATTCAGTTTGTTAACATACTCGTGCATTTCACTGCTTGATTTAACAAAATGTGTGCCGTTTATTATTTTCTTCTTTTGGTCTTCACTTAACAGGGCAAATTTTTGCATAGCCTCGGGGTTTTGCGCCAAAACCATTGCGAAGCCTACCGGCATTTCATCACGCTGCATTCTGTTCCCTCCTGAACAATTATTTTGTTTGTATTTTGTCTCTTTTTATTGCTTTTATACTTAAAACTTTTGCATATAGCGTAAACACAAAGCGAATAATATAAGCAATGTAATAGGCTGAGATTTTTGATGAAATAGTCTGCTTACTTTGAATCATAAAAGGAGGAAAACATTTGAGTAACCGTTTGCAATATGAAACAAGCCCATATCTGCTACAGCACAAAGATAACCCCGTTGATTGGTACCCTTGGTGTGCTGAAGCATTTGAAAAAGCAAAAGCAGAAGATAAACCTGTATTTTTAAGCATCGGATACAGCGCTTGTCATTGGTGCCATGTTTTAGCTCATGAAAGCTTTGAGGATAACGAAATAGCTGAGATTTTAAACCGCAATTTTATCTCTGTGAAGGTTGATAAGGAAGAGCGTCCCGATATTGACAGCGTTTATATGTCGGTGTGTGAGGCGTTTACGGGGAGCGGCGGTTGGCCCACAAGTATTTTTATGACAGCTGATCAGAAACCGTTTTTTGCAGGCACTTATTTCCCGAAAACATCCCGTGGCAGAATGATAGGTTTTAAAGAACTTCTTATTGCAGTTAGCGAAGCCTGGAAAAGCGACAGAAATTCCTTGATGAGCCAATCAGATGAGATTATAAACCGTCTGAAAAGAAACGAAACATTTCATAATAACGCAGAAATAGAATCGGTACACTATGCTGTGTCGTTATACAGCAGGATTTATGATGAAAAATACGGTGGTTTCGGTGGCGTTCCCAAGTTTCCAACACCGCACAATGTTTTGTTTTTACTTTCCTATTACGAAAGGTACAAAGATAAAAAATGCCTTCAGATGGCAGAAAATACCCTTTTGCAAATGTACCGTGGCGGTATCTTTGACCATATCGGTTTTGGTTTTTGCCGATACTCCACAGACAGGAAGTTTCTTGTTCCGCATTTTGAAAAAATGCTTTATGATAATGCATTGCTGATACTCGCTTACTGTAAGGCGTACGCTTTAACAAATAACAGTGTATACCTTGAAATTGCTGAGAAAACAGCAGATTATATTCTGCGTGAAATGACATCAGACAAGGGCGGCTTTTTCAGTGCGCAGGATGCCGACAGTGAAGGCGAAGAGGGAAAGTATTATTTGTTTACTCCTGATGAAATTATGGGAGTGCTTGGTGACACAGACGGAGAAAAGTTTAACCGTTATTACGATATAACCGATATAGGAAATTTTGAGGGGAAAAGCATTCCTAACTTACTAAAAAGTCATCCTTACGATAAAAGTTTTGAGCCGTTTTTGCCAAAACTGCAACAATTCAGAAAAAACAGATATGCTCTTCATTTGGATGATAAAATTTTAACAGCGTGGAACTCACTTATGATAGGAGCGATGTGCGAGCTGTATCTTGCAAGTAAAAAAGAAATTTATCTGAATGCAGCGAAAAAAGCAGACAAATATATAAGAACACATTTGTGCGAAGACGATACATTGTTTGTGAGCTTTCGCGACGCAAAACGCGGAGTCAGCGGTTTTTTAGACGATTATGCAAGCTATATTTTTGCACAGCTTTGCTTGTACCGGGCAACTTTTGATGAGGATAAATTAAATCGTGCGAGACAGATGTGTCATAAAGTTGTAAGCGATTTCAGTGATAAGGAAGGCGGATTTTATTTATATGGTGACCTTAGCGAAGAATTGATATTCCGACCGAAGGAGACTTATGACGGAGCAATTCCCAGCGGCAACTCACTGATGGCATATAATTTTGTTAAACTATATCTCTTGACCTCAGACAATAAATATAAACGCATAGCAGAACAGCAATTAGATTTTATTTCTTATGAGGCTGATTCGTACCCGACTAATCACGCAATGTATTTAGTGGCACTTTTAGAATACAAAGAGCCACCGATGAAAATTACTGTAGTTGTGGATGAAAAAAACGATATAAAAAGACTGCCTTTGGATTTGCCTGCAAATGCAGTTGTTAGTCTTTTGAGGGAATCTTCAAAAGAATATCCTCTTAAAAATGCAAAGACCACATACTATGTATGCAAAGGTCACAGCTGTATGTCGCCTGTCAACGATTTGAATGAAATAGTAAATAATGATTAACAATAACAGCTGAAAGGAGTTGTATTTATGAACGATAATGATAAAAAGCAAAAGTCTGAAGCTAAAAGAAAAGAAGACAAAAATCACATTAAACCGAGCGATATAGCAGGCAAAATAGAGGTGAAAGATACTCGCGAGCGCAGAGACGGCCCCGGCGGCAATTAAAAGAAAAATCACTCTTGCCCACCTGTTATAAGGTGCAAGGGTGATTAGTTTTTTTGAGATTGCAAAAGCAATGGCATATCATCGCGTTGAATTTGATGAAACTTTGTTGATTTGGTTGAAAAAACAAATGAATATTGAAGTTGCTTTGCTTTTGTGTAATTAACTTTTATCTTGAAAATATATTAATTTTGTGTTAATATAAAGATAGTGACAGACTGTCACAATAAGAAAACATTTAATTTTTAAGGAGGCAAAACTATGTTTGAGAAAATCATTGCATTTTTTATGGCAATCATCAATTTTTTCCTGGGCCTTTTCGGACTCGGGGAAATTGGCGGACAAAAATTTGACTGTCAGACCTTCTTTAATTTGTCCTACGGTACTCACGAAAGACAGGTAGTTGACCTTTGTGTACCCTATGATGCATCGGGAGACTTAGGGCTTGTTTTGTTTATTCACGGCGGAGCATGGATAGCAGGGGACAAGGAAAGCTATGAGGGCGGAATGAATTACGGTGCATCCAATCTCGGTATTGCAACTGCATCGGTAAATTACCGTTACATTTCAGAGCGCGTTGACATTCTTGATGTACTTGATGACATTGATGCGGCTCTTGCTGAAATAAAGAAAAAAGGTGCTCAAGTCGGTGTAAACATCAATAGAGTGCTTCTTACGGGCGACAGTGCAGGCGGTCACCTTTCACTGCTTTACGCTTATGCAAGAAAGAATACAGCTCCCATTACTCCTGTTGCAGTTGTCAGCAACTCAGGTCCCACTGACCTATACGACGATAACTTCTATCATAATAATGCCCTGGGTGACGAAGCGGCAATGAGTGATCTTATGTCAAAGGGGTGCGGTCAGCGCTTTACATATGAAACAAAGGAAAGCGCAAAGTCGGCACTTTACAGTGTTTCTCCCATTGCTTATGTAAGTGCGGACTGTGTACCCACCGTAATCAATCACGGCAATGCGGATTCGATTGTACCTTTTTCAAACGCACAGACACTTGATGCTCTTCTGACACAGTATGGTGTTGAACACGTGTTCAATGTTTACGAGGGAGCAGATCACGATTTGGGTAAGGATGATGCGGCAAAGAAGAGAGCGCAAGAGCTTCTTTTCGGCTACATTGACAGATTTCTTAAATGATAATTATTAATCAATAAAAAGTGTCAGATCAGTTTCGAAAAACAGGTTTTTTAACAGAATTAACAGCTCGGATAAAACCGAGCTGTTGTTTTTTTATTCTGTTGCTTCTTCAGCTTTGCCGAGAAATACAATCATATCCTCATAAAACTTCTGAGTGATATCCTTTGATTCAAAAAGACCTATGGCAGTGCCGTGGTCGCCCTGAGTTATGGGCATAACATGCCAGATGCCGGGCTTGATTTCCATACCGCTTTCCCAGAGACAGTGAGGCTCATCGTGGGGGTGAGTGGCTGAGAAGGTGTCAACCAGACCGTCGTTATAAAGCTCGATTTTGCTGCCGGGGAAGTCGGGATGATTCTTAGTGTCGTGGGTCATCAAAGCACTTGTGAATGACAAAAAGGGGAACTTGGTGTAAGACGGAATGTGCATCTTGCCGCCCTTGGTTTCCCTGACGGAGTTGTAGGCGTAGGAAAAGTAGAAGACCTTCGGTGAAATTTCAATTCTGCCGTTGATTATTTTTGTACCCTCAGGTGACATATCAAATTCAACCTGGTCGTTTGTTGCGGCAACTATTTTTATTGCCTCTGTTATGGGCAGAGCGTCCTTCTGACCCGGTGTGTTTGTAAGGCCGAATTGTTCAAGGTGGAAGTCCACGAGAGTGCCGTTAAGAGGAGTTCTGCCGAGCACTCCTGAATAAAGACTTGCACCGTAAGTCAGCAGATTTTTCAGCTTGTATCTCACCACCGTGTCGTGGGCTGCAGTGCCGTTAAGAGGGGAGCATATTGCAGTCAAAGAGCAGACCCAGTCGCCTTTTCCGCCTTTGAATAGGGGCGAAACATTGTTTCCGCTTGCCTCAACCTCTTCAGGTGCGCCATATGTCAGCAGGTGAGTGAGCATTCTTACTGTGGTACCACCGAAGGAGTGACCTATAAGATGAATCTTGTTTTCCGCAGACCAGTTTTCCAGCATAGGAGTTTCATAGTTTCTTCCGAATTGCTTGTGACCGTGCTGTTCGCTGTGGGCTTTGCCGTAGTCAACCCAAGTACCCGTAAGCTGAGCATAAAGCTCGCAGGCTCTGTCCCAGGCACTTGATATAGGACCGACGGAAGCCGCATATGCCTTGCAGCCGAGACTTTCCATATGCTCCGTTATGCTGCCGCCTGTTGCACCCCAATAGGGCAGATATTTGTTTATACCCTCGTTGTCACCCCAACCGAACATTCCATGGACGAATATAAGGGGATATTTAAGCTTGCTATTTTTGTTCATATTATCACCACCATGTTTACATTTTGTTTATAAATCAAGTATAATTCATTTTCCGTTAATTTGCAAGAGTTGTTTTATTTAATTGACAAAAAATTTTACTTTTGATAAAATAATCTAAACAATTCAAAACCTATTTTTCTTTTAAAAACACAACGAGGTGAATTTATGGATGCTATAACCCATATCAGACTTATTTCTTCACTTGAAAAGCTTTATGACAGTGACAAAATGCCTGAAAAATCTCTTGAAAGCTTTTCTGTGCTGAAAAACGAAAAGAAATCCTTTCAGGTTGCAATTGAGGCTTCGGCTGAAAGTGAAGTTACTTTCTGCGTTGAAAGTAACCTTAAAAATATAAGAGCCTACACGGTGGAGCATGTAAAGTCTGATTTACCAATGACAAAAAACGGTGCCGACGATTACTACAGATTCAGTGAAAGCGGATATTATCCCGATTTGCTTCTGCCGACGGCGGATACACTTAAATTAAAAAAAGGTATAACGGTTTTATGGGTTGAAACCGATGCCAAGGACAACGAAGCAGGGGAGCATACTGTCAAAGTTACTGTGGGAGATAAAACTGTCAGCGTGGATATGGAAATTATTGATGCGGAGCTTTCCTTTGACGATTTTGTCTATACCTGTTGGTTCCATACAGACTGTCTTATGTCCTACTATAAATTTGAAGCCTTTTCTGAGGAATATTGGCAGACAGTTGAAAGCTTTCTCAAAACCGCCCGTGAATACGGTCAGAACTGTGTGCTCACTCCCATATTTACACCGCCTCTTGACACTGAAAGGGGTAAAGAAAGACCTACGGTACAGCTTGTTGATGTAACTGTCACCAAGGGAAAATACAGCTTCAATTTTGATAAGCTGACCCGCTGGATAGATATGGCGCACAGATGCTCGGTGGAATATTTCGAGCTTGCACATTTTTACACTCAGTGGGGTGCAAGAAACGCGCCGAAGATTATGGCTACTGTTGACGGTGAATATAAAAAGCTTTTCGGCTGGGAAACCAAAGCTGACAGCAAGGAATATAAGGCATTTCTCAAGGTGTTTTCGGTGGAGTTGAAGGCTTATTTTGAAGCAAGGGGACTTAAAGACAAGGTGTTTATTCATGTCAGTGATGAGCCTAATATAGGTGTGCTTATTAACTATTACAAGGCATCTAAGTATATTCATAAGCTCTTTGGAGGTTACAAAATCATTGATGCACTGTCGGACCCTTGGTTTTATAAGCTTAAAATTGTCAGCAATCCCATTCCTGCAAATGATCACATCCATAAGTTTTTTGGCTTAAAAAAAGACCTCTGGGTCTACTATTGCAGCGCCCAGAAAAATCACTGTGTTGCAAACAGATTTTTCTGCAACGAGTCTCTTCGCACAAGAATTATCGGTTATCAGATGTATACTTACGGCATAAAAGGCTTTCTGCAATGGGGCTACAATTTCTACTACACAAAGCTGTCGAAGGGTCTTGTCAACCCCTACGAGATTACCGATGCGGGCAAGGAATTCCCATCGGGCGACAGCTTTATCGTGTACCCTGCCGAGGACAGGACACCTCATCATTCACTCAGACTTAAAGTCTTTTATGACGCTCTTCAGGATATGGCAGCACTCAGAACTCTGGAGAAATATGAGGGTAAGCACAAGTGCCTTGAAATAATTGAGGAAAACGGAAAGCACAATATAACCTTCCGTGATTATCCCCACGATAACGAGTGGCTTCTTTCCACCCGTGAGAAAGTTAATGAAAGCATAAAAAAGGCCATTGCTAAAGGCTAAAACCTTGACTTTTTACGTCAACAGTGATAGAATAATCAACGTGTAAATATTATAAGAGGAGGATTATCATTATGGTAATGCGTACGATTTTTCAAAAGTTTTTTTATTGGCTTTTCGGTGTGTTTATGGCACTTGTTTTAGCTCTTAACGGCGGTTATGTGCCTCCTTCAACAGAAACACCTATTGACACAAGCAAGGAAGATGCCAAGGCAGTGTTTGCGGTTATTGCTGACCCTCAGGTTTCAAACTATATGCTTGGCAGATATCCTGTTTACACGGCAGCTTGTGAAGACCTTCACAATGCAGAGTGCAAATTTGATGCGGTTTTAGGTCTTGGTGATATTGCAGAAAACGGACTTTCACTTGAATATCAGCTTGTTTATGATAAGCTTTACGGACTTGACACACGTTACATAATGGCAACAGGTAACCACGACATAAGACTTCGCATTTATGAGCAGAGCCTCAATACCTTCACCTACTTTGCAAACACTCTCAACGGGGACGAAGCAATGGACAGCTTCCATTTCTCAGAGAGAATAAACGGCTATAAGGTTATTGTTCTCGGTTCAGACAGAACCGAATTTGAGTCAGCATATCTCAGTGACGAACAGCTTGAATGGCTTGACGATGAGGTTGCAGCAGAAGAAGGCAAGCCTGTTTTTGTTATCTGTCATCAGCCCCTTAAGGATACTCACAATCTTGAGGTTGCATGGAACAGTGCTATTAAAACAGGTGCAAGTGTAGGTGAGCAGAGCATTGCTCTTAAGGCAATTCTTTCAAAATATAAGAATGTATTCCTTCTTTCAGGTCACCTGCATTCAGGTTTCGGACCTGATAACTATAACAATGTTGACGGTATCCACTCAATCAATGCTCCCTCAATGACAATTGAGAATAAGGACGGCACCTATAACGAGGCAGGTCTCGGCTTTATCCTTGAGGTTTATGAGGATGAGGTTATCTTCAGAGCAAGAAATATGGCTAAGGGTGTATGGGTTGCTGATGAAACAGGCGACAGCAGCTACGATATCGTTATCCCCATTGAATAATTTAATATTTCAGGGTACTCTGCCGAAAGTTACGGCAGGGTACTTTTTTGTTTTGCCTCTTGACAAAGAGCTACTACAAGTGTAGAATATAATTGTGATGATACTACAACTGTAGTAAGGAGGATTGAATATGAAGCTTACACTGCCCGAATGGGATATTATGGAAGTGCTGTGGTCAGCAGAAAACCTATCCTTAGGGGAGGTTACCTCAGCTCTGAGAGAAAGCCACGGTTGGGCGCCAAATACGGTGCATACATATCTGACAAGAATGAGCAAGAAGGGTCTTGTGACGATTGATAAAACCGCTTCTGCGCCATATAAAGCTGCAGTGTCTAAGGAAGACTGCGCAAGGCAGGAGAGAGACGAATTGCTCAACAAGGTCTATTCAGGGGCTACGGGAGAGCTGATTGCAGCCTTCCTGAAGGAAAGTGAAATGTCAAAAAATGAGGTAGCACGCCTTAAAAAGCTTCTTGACGAAATGGAGGTGTGATTATGTTTAGTATATGGTACATACTTCTGCACAGCTTTAATATAACAGTTGTTGCCCTTGTTATTTTACTTCTCAAAGCACTTTTCAAGGATGTGCTTTCGGCGCGTTGGCAAAAGGGTATATGGCTTGTGCTGATTCTTCGCATAATCATTCCGTCATATTCTCACCGAAGCATACTCCTGCCCTCAGTAGGCTCTTATGCCGAAATGCTGAAATTTACTGCCGAGAAAGGTCTTTCCTCGGCATATACACCTGAATATTCACTTATAAAGCCTGCATTTGATTTACCTGAAAGTCTTATTCCTGTGAGTGTGACAGACTACCTTTATGTTGCTTTTCTATTGGGCGCAGTTCTGTTGGCACTTTATTATGTTTCATCATACATGAGGCTGAGATTTATCCTTAAAAAAGGCAGTGCCGTACCCGATGAAGTAAGGCGTGAAATTAATCTTCTTGCCGGCAGATATAATCTTCATGCACCTAAAAGGATAGTCACCCTTAAGGGTCTGCCCTCGGCATTTGTCTGCGGAATTATAAAACCCATACTTGTCCTTCCTGAAGAAAAGGAAGTTGACGAAAAGATAATTTTTCACGAGCTTCTGCACATAAAACACGCAGACACACTGCAAAACGGAATTATATGCATTCTTCGCTGTCTTAACTGGTTTAATCCCCTTATGCACTATGTATTTGACAGGATGAGCAATGACATTGAGGCTCTTTGCGACTTGCGTACCCTTGAAAAATTAGAGGGTGAGGACAGGCGTGACTACGGCAGGCTTCTGCTGAGTATGGTAAATGAACGTTATCAGAAGGTGCCTTGCACATCATCTGCATCAAACGGTGCTAAAAATATTGCGAGAAGAATTGACTCAATTGTCAAATTCAAGAAGTACCCCAAGGGAATGGGTGTGGTCAGCGTTTGCATTGTTCTGTTTTTGTTTATGCCTTGTCTTTACGGCTATGCAGTTGAATTGAAGGACTATAATCCCGCATCTGAAAAGGATTTCAATCTTGCGGTTGCCTCGGCAAGAAGCGCAAGATGCACAACTATGGCAGGCGCATTGGACGCATTCTCAAAGGGTGTTGCACAGAAAAACGGCATTATGCTTCTTTGCGCTGTACCTGAAGACATGCATGAAGAAATTATATCTCAAATGACAAAGGATGAGGAATACAATTATTATTTCAGCTCCGGGTTTGAGTTTGATAATCTCACATTTCCTGATACAGGAACATGCCACGCAGTATATAATATCGAAAAAACAGGTGACAGAACATACACGGCTGATATTCATTTTGATATTGAAACAGATGAAAACCGCGAGGCACTTGAAACGCTATACGGAGAGGTGCCTGAAAACCACGCCACACTTGTTATGCCTGTAATTATTGAAAATTCTGACGGTTGGACTGTCAGGGAAGCGGGCGAAAGATTTCTTCTTGACATAAACTTTGACGAAAAAGACGAGTATTATCCCTATACCTGCGAAGCTGAAGGCAAAACGGGGAAAGTCACATGCTCTTTCAGGTATAAGTATTATATAGCAAGCAAATCAAAAAGTCAGAACAACCTTTTTGGTTCAATGATATTTTTTAATAAAACTCCCGATCTTTCTGCCGAGTTTGAAAGTGAATATTATGACATATATACAGTTTATGAAGTCAATGAAGAAACCCGTCAGAATTTTGTAGGTAGGTATATTACTACTATCACCAAGACCTGCTATGATGAAGATGACCTTAAAGCCGACGATTTTGATGAAATAAAGGAAATGGCAGTGAATATGGGCGGCAACGGCAATGGAAGCAACACATCGGGCTATTCCTGGTCAGGTATGACTGTATATGAAGGCTGGGACGGTATAGAAAAAGGCGGCAGCGGCGGTGGCTACAGCGGCAGCGGAGTAAATCCGGCTGAAAACAAACTGCCCTATGCTTACAGAATATGGATTTATGCAGATAAAGAACTCGTAGATGAACTGATAATTTACACAAAGGAGGCTGAGTAATATGACAAACAATATTTCCGAAATACGCTCTGCAGTTAAAAAGG
Organism: Acutalibacteraceae bacterium; assembly: GCA_045637065.1. GTDB lineage: Bacteria > Bacillota > Clostridia > Oscillospirales > Acutalibacteraceae > UBA6857. Next base: position 9,162 of record JAZTYQ010000075.1, on the reverse strand, counting down.
TGGCATGGGGATTTTTGCTTATATATATCCACATCAATTTAGGCACTATTGATATTCTTCCCGACTGGGCAGGCTATGCACTTATGGTGTCGGCACTGTCCGTAATAGCCCTCGAGGAGGAAAGTGCAAAGCTTATAAGACCCTTCGGTATAGGTCTCGTTGTCTGGAATGTTATAGAGTGGGCGCTTAAAATATTCGGTATGCAGGCATATCTTAACTATGTTTCGATTATTCCCTCTGCAATCAATCTCTATTTCACCTTCCAGCTTTTCACAAACCTTGCATCTGTAGCAGACAAATATTCCTGCCCGCAAGGTAAAAGGATTCTTACACTCAGAACGGTAAATGTCATTTTCACCGTCACTAACACATTTCTGCTTTATTTCGGCATCATAACCGAGGGCGGTGAGGCATACTCGGTGTTTATGATTGCAATTCTTATTGTGGCACTTATAATTATGCTTGCAATACTTATCACTCTTTTCTCCTTTGCATCAACTCTTGCGGAAAAAGAAGTGGAAATCAACACAAAAGAACAGTCTCCTGATATGGTTGACGGGGTTGTTCCTTATGTTCCCCTGCCCAGTGAGGAAGACAGTGAGTAAAATTTTATATTATTTCAGTCCGGTTAATCCGGGCTGATTTTTTTATTTTTACGGGTATTAATAATGTTCATAGAAATGTGATGAATGTTAACATTATTCGACAGCCTGTCTACTGTATAATACAAACAAATTATCATAATCTTTTTTGTTTTGCAACATAAAAGCCTTGATTTTTAGGTGCTAAACCAAGTTTTGATATAAAATCTCAAATAAATTACAAAAAGTGCTTGCATTTTACAAATGGATGTGATAATATCTAACATAAAGTGAGCAATACTCACATTTTATATTTTGGAGGTAAATAAAATGAACACACAGTTAAAAGTTATGACAGTGCAGGATGAAAATGAATTTTCGCTTCATATGATGAAGTTTATGGAAGAGTTCGGTTTCAGCGTCATCAGAAAGCAAAAAGATGGCAGCAGGGTTATCGGGTACATAAAAGACGATAAACCTGATGTGGTGCTTCTCGATGCTTTCATGCCCGGAATTGATGCCTTGGGAGTTCTTAAACAGCTCAGAAGTGCAAATCTTGAAAAAGAAAGTCTGATTGCAGTTATTATGCCCAGTGATAACCCCCGTTTTGAGCAGGAGCTTCTTGAAGCCGGTGCAGCTTATTGCTTTATCAAGCCTTTTGAGCTTGGTATTATGGCGGAACGAATAGTGCAGATTTCAGGCTGGTCACAAAGCAGTATAACAATGCAGAACAGGTCAGATTCAGATCTTGAAATTATCATATCCGATATTATGAGACAAATTGGTGTGCCTGCCCATATTAAAGGCTACCAGTATCTGAGAGAGTCAATAATTCTTTCTGTCAATGACCCTGAGCTGATGCACAGCGTTACAAAAGTGCTTTATCCCACCGTAGCCAAAAATCACAAAACTACGGCATCCAGGGTTGAAAGGGCTATCCGACACGCAATTGAGGTAGCCTGGGACAGGGGAGATGTTGATGTGCTGTCATCCTATTTCGGCTATACCATACAGAATTCAAGAGGCAAGCCTACAAATTCGGAGTTTATTGCCATGATAAGTGACAAGCTTCGTCTCAGACTTAAAAAAGGTGCCTGAATTTCCGGAATGTCAATTTGAGGTCAGTGATTGCCAAGGGGTGGTCACTGACTGCTTTTTTACTCTTCAAAGGGCAATTATTATTCTCTTTTTGTGTTGACAAATTGTGTTATTTAAAGTACAATATATGTAAATGTGGGTAGTGTGTTTTCTGCCCTTACAATAATTGTTATAATGAGATATAAATCTATGGAGATGAGAGAATAGATGATGATCCCATAGGGGTTGTTGTGCTATTCTCTTTTTTATAAGGTAATAATTTATCTTACAGGAGGATATGAAGATATGGAAGAAAAACTCGTTCTCGCCCTGGACCAGGGTACCACAAGCTCAAGATCAATTGTCTTTGATAAAAAGGGCAATATCATTGCAAAGGCTCAGAATGAATTTGAGCAGATTTATCCCAAGGCAGGCTGGGTTGAGCATGACCCGCTGAATATTCTTTACAGTCAGCTCAATTCAATTACCACGGTGCTTCGTTCAGGTAAATTTTCAGCCAAGGATATTGCAGGTATTGGTATCACCAACCAGAGAGAAACAACTATCCTCTGGGACAGAGCCACAGGCAAGCCCGTTTACAATGCAATTGTGTGGCAGTGCAGAAGAACTGCCGATATGTGTGAAAAAATCAAGGAAGATAAGGAACTTTGCGACTATATCACAGAGCATACAGGTCTTATTGTTGATGCATATTTCTCAGCCACAAAAATCAAGTGGATTATCGATAATGTTCCCGGTGTAAAGGCTCTTGCAGATGCAGGTCAGCTCCTTTTCGGTACTGTTGAGACCTGGCTTATCTGGAATCTCACCGGCGGCAGAACTCATGTAACAGATTATTCCAACGCTTCAAGAACAATGCTCTTTGACGTTGACAAGCTTCAGTGGGACGAATATCTCTGTGAAAAGCTTGGCGTGCCTATGGGAATACTTCCCACTCCCGTTCCCTCAAGCAAGGTTTACGGTTGGGTTTCAAGCGGAATCATCGGTCTTGAAGAGCTTGAAGGTGTGCCTATCTGCGGTGCAATCGGCGACCAGCCCTCAGCGCTTTTCGGTCAGGCTTGCTTCGATCCGGGCATGTCAAAGAACACCTACGGCACAGGCTGCTTCCTGCTGATGAACACAGGTAACAAGAGAGTTGTTTCAAACAATAACCTTCTCACAGGTGTTGCATGGAGCCTTGGCGGCGAAACCACCTATTCAATTGAAGGCTCAGCTTTCAATGCAGGTTCGGTTATCAAGTGGCTTCGTGACGAGCTTCAGCTTGTTGACAGCCCCAGAAGATGTGACGAACTTGCAGAGATGGTACCCGACGCAAACGGATGCTATCTTGTGCCGGCTTTCACCGGACTTGGCGCTCCCTACTGGGACATGTATGCAAGAGGCTGCTTCACAGGTCTCACCCGTGGTGTAAACAGAAAGCATATCTGCCGTGCAGTGCTTGAAAGCATCACTTATCAGATGACTGACCTTCTCGAAGCTATGAAGGACGACTCCGGTATTGACATCAGTGAGCTTCGTGTTGACGGCGGTGCAAGTGTAAGTAACATTATGATGCAAATTCAGGCGAATATGGCACAAACTAAGGTTGACAGACCTAAGACAGTTGAAACCACAGCTCTCGGTGCCGCATATCTTGCAGGTCTTGCAGTGGGCGTATGGAGAAATCTTGACGATATTCAGGCTAACCGTGAGGTAGACAGAGTTTTCGTGCCTGAAATGAGCATAGAAGAAAGAAACAAGTACTATGCAGGCTGGAAGAAGGCTGTCACCCGTGCAATGAACTGGGAAGAAAAGGAATAAGGTAATTTTCTCCGAAAGTTACGGAGTGTACAATTTTCGTAAAATTATTTAACTTAGTCTTTAAGTCTTCGGGCTTGAAATATAAAAATAATAAATTATATACAGGAGTGAACAAAATGGCTAAAGTAATTCTTGATTGGAAAACCACACATGACTTTATCAAGGACGCATTCATCGGTGTCGGCGTACCCGCTGATGAGGCTGAAATCGTAACAGACGTACTTCTTGAATCAGACAGAAGAGGTATTGAATCACACGGCTGCAACCGTTTCAAGCCCGTTTACATCGACAGAATCAATGCAGGTATCCAGTTCCCCACAACCAACTTTGAAATTCTCAAGGAAACCGAAACAACAGCAGTTGTTGACGGTCACCATGGTATGGGTCAGGTTATCGGCTATAAGGCTATGAGCATGGCTATTGAAAAGGCTAAGAAGTACGGTATGGGTATGGTTACAGTGCGTAACTCAACTCACTACGGTATTGCAGGTTATTACACCACAATGGCAACAAAGCCAGGCTGTATCGGTATGACAGGTACAAACGCTCGTCCCAGCGTTGCTCCCACACTCGGTGTTGAAGGTATGTTCGGTACTAACCCCTTCACTCTCGGTGTTCCCACTGATGAAGATTTTGATTTTAACTTGGACTGTGCTACATCAATCACACAGAACGGTAAGGTTGAATATTACGAGAGAATCGGTGAAGAAATTCATCCCGGTACTGTTATTGATATCGATGGTAACCCCGTTGAAGGCGATGCAGGTGTAGCTCTCAAGAAGATCCGTCAGGGTACAGCAGCTCTCACAACTCTCGGCGGTATCGGTGAAGCTCTCGGCGGTTACAAAGGTTACGGCTTTGCTCTCTTTGTAGAATTCCTTTCATCAATCCTTCAGGACGGTATGTACGGTAAGGATCTCGACGGTAAGGATGCAGACGGTAACATCCGTCCCTATCATCTTGGTCACTTCTTTATTGCTATTGATACAAATCACTTTATGGGTGAAGAAATTGCAAGAAAGAAGGCAGGCGATATCCTTCGTTCAATGCGTGCTTCAAAGAAGGCTCCCGGTGAAGACAGAATCTACACCGCAGGTGAAAAAGAGTATGACATCTGGATGCAGAGAAAAGACAGTGGTGTACCCATCAACGAATCAGTTCAGGCAGAAATGAATAAGGTTCGCGATGACCTCGGTCTTGATTATAAGTTCCCTTGGGAAGCATAATAAATAAGGAAAATATATTTTAAAAAGGTGATAAAAATGGATTACGCAAAAGAATCATTAAGACTTCACGGCGAATGGAAGGGCAAGGTTGAAGTTGTTTCAAGAGTAGCAGTTAAGGATAAGGAAGCTCTTTCACTTGCTTACACACCCGGTGTTGCTCAGCCCTGTCTTGAAATTCAGAAGGATATCAACAAGTCATACGAGCTCACAAGAAGATGGAACACAATCGCAGTTGTTACTGACGGTACTGCAGTTCTCGGTCTCGGCGATATCGGCCCCGAAGCAGGCATGCCCGTTATGGAAGGTAAGTGTGTTCTCTTCAAGGAATTCGGCGATGTTGACGCAGTTCCCCTTTGCATCAAGTCAAAGGATGTTGACACAATCGTTGACACAGTAGCTCTTATTTCAGGCTCATTCGGCGGTGTTAACCTTGAAGATATCGGTGCACCCCGTTGCTTCGAAATTGAAAGAAAGCTCAAGGAAAAGACAGATATCCCCATCTTCCACGATGACCAGCACGGCACAGCAGTTGTCTGCTCAGCAGCTCTTATCAACGCTCTTCGCCTTTCAGGCAAGAAGATTGAAGAATGCACAGCAGTATTCAACGGCGCAGGTGCAGCAGGTGTTGCCATTGCAAAGCTCTTTATTGCTATGGGCATCAAGGATGTTATCATGTGCGACCGTAAGGGCGTAGTACACAAGGGCAGAGAAGGCATTGAAAATGACCCTGCTAAGATGGAGCTTGCTTCTTTCTCAAACAAGTCAGGCAAAACAGGCTCACTTGCTGACGCTCTCGTTGGCGCTGACATCTTCATCGGTGTTTCAGCTCCCGGCTGTGTAACTCAGGATATGGTTCGCTCAATGGCTAAGGATCCCATCGTATTCCCCATGGCTAATCCTGTTCCCGAAATTATGCCCGACGAAGCTCTTGCAGCAGGCGCTCTTGTTGTTGGTACAGGCCGTAGTGACTTCCCCAACCAGATTAACAATGTTCTTGCATTCCCCGGTATTTTCCGCGGTACCCTTGACGTAAGAGCAAGTGACATCAACGAAGAAATGAAGATGGCAGCAGCTGAGGCTATTGCTTCACTCATCAGTGACGAAGACCTTAAGGCAGACTACATTCTTCCCGCAGCATTTGATGAGAGAGTTGGTCCTACAGTTGCAGCAGCAGTTGCTAAGGCAGCTCGTGACAGCGGCGTAGCAAGAATATAACTCCGCGTTTTTGATTACTTTTCCGCGCAAGGAAAAGTAATGCCTGCACGGCGAGTGCAATAAGAAAGAATCAGACGGCAGAGTATAATCTGCCGTCTTTTTGCATACAAAAAAGCGACTCGACCGAGTCGCTTTTATCCTTAGTGTAACCTTAGTTCTTTGCTGCCTTCTTAGCTCTTGATTTTTTATAAAGCATGATAAGTCCGCTTGCACCAAGGTTAAGAATGATTGAGCCAAGGAGAAGTGAAAGCAGGTGGCTGGGAAGGTTCTCGATCATTTTGTCGCTCTCGATAAATGAGCAGATGAGATAAACAAAGCCTACATCATTAAAGAACATAGGAATGAAGGGTCTTGTGAGAATAAGTACGCCGATAATGATAACAAGGGGAATGCACACTGCAACAAAGTGTGAAAGGCCAAGACCCATAAGTGCCTTTGCACCAAGGCTTACAAGTGCTGCAAGCAGAAGACCTACTGCACCGCCGCAAAGGGTGTACCAGAAGCGGTCTTTATAGGAAAGCTCTTCCTGAAGAAAGAAAACTGCAACGCTGATGAAGAAAGCCCAGTTGACTACTCTGAGGCCTTCGTGAGGCATAACGCCGTGAAGTGCCTGGAAAATTACGTTCCATGTTGCAATCCATAAAAATACAAGGCAAAGTGCGGGAAGCTTACCCTTGGGGGGCTTGTGTAAGAGCTTGAAGCCCTTATTTTCGTTTGTCTGGTTCATTTTAATATCCTCCGAATTTACATAAAAATAGCTCCATGTTATGGCTTTTTAAAGTCGTAGCATGAAGCGTCGAAAAATATTTTATCATAAAACATGCTAATTGGTCAATAAGCAGATTTTTTAAAAACGCCGCAAATGAAACAAATACGGCGTTTATTGTCTTATTAATATCAATATCTGAAAAAGTGAGTGAACTGTTAAAGAATTGTTTTATAAATCAGAGGATTTTTCTTGGGTTCACTGTCACTGAAAGACAGAGCAGATAAAAAAAGCTTTTCGGCGTCTTTGAGCTTTCTTTCATCATTTGTGTGAAGCTCGGCGATTACCTGACCTTTTTCTACCTTATCACCTGTTTTTTTATGAAGGATAATACCTGCAGAGTAGTCGATAGTGTCCTCCTTTGCAAGTCTGCCTGCACCGAGAATAACACTGACAGAGCCGATAGTTTCAGCCTGCATTTTTGAAATATAACCGCTTTCGGGGGAGCGTATGTCATAGATATAGTGAGCTTTCGGCAGAAGGTCTGTATCGTGTATCTGTGTTCTGTTGCCGCCCTGAGCAGAAATAAACTCCTTAAATTTTTCAAATGCCGCACCGCTGTCGAGGGCAGTTTCAGCTTTGAGCCTTGCAGTGGCTGTGTCCGTACCGAGAGAAAGTGAGATAATATTTTCCGCAAGGGTCAGGCACACTTCACGCAGGTCATAGGCGCCTTTGCCTCTGAGAATTTCAACCGCTTCTTTCACTTCAAGCGAGTTGCCTATGTTTTTGCCAAGAGGTGTGTCCATATCGCTGATAACGGCAGCTATTTTTCTGCCTGCTGCCTTACCTATATCCACCATTTTTTGTGAAAGGTCAATGGCATCCTCGGCGGTTTTCATAAAAGCACCGCTGCCGTATTTAACATCAAGAACAATAGTACCGCTTCCTGCTGCCAGCTTTTTTGACATAATGCTTGAGGCTATGAGGGGTACACTGCCGACGGTTGCCGTAGCATCACGAAGGGAATAAATTATCTTGTCAGCGGGAGCAAGTCTGCCTGTTTGTCCTACAACGGAAATGCCGATTTTTTTCACCTGAGCAATAAATTCATCAGGGGTGAGGCTCACTCTGAAGCCTTCGATTGCTTCAAGTTTGTCAACAGTACCGCCTGTGTGACCCAGACCTCTGCCTGACATTTTGGCAACATTTATACCGAGCGAAGCAACTATAGGCGCAACGATAAGTGTGGTTTTATCGCCTACACCGCCCGTTGAGTGCTTGTCGGCAGTTATGCCAAGCTCACTTAAATCGAGAGTATCACCCGAAACTGCCATTTCCTTAGTGAGAGTTATCATTTCTCTGTCAGACATACCTCTTATATATATTGCCATTAAAAGAGCAGTTGCCTGATAGTCCTTTATGTTTTTGTCTGTCAATTCACGCACAAAAAAGCCGATTTCTTCATCTGTCAGCTCATAGCCGTCACGCTTTTTTGCAATAATATCATAAATTCTCATAAGCTTACTCCTTTAAACTGAAACTGTCGGGCAGCAGATTTCTCAGGGTGATAACCTTGAAATCTTCACCGTTTTTGCCGAGAATAACCCTGAAATCTCTGTCGCAGAATTCAGCCATAACCTGACGGCACACACCGCAGGGAGTGCAGTAGTCTTTGAAGTCACCGTCTTTTCCGCCCACAACGGCAATAGAAATAAAATCTCTTTCACCCTCACTGACAGCCTTGAAAAAAGCAGTACGCTCAGCGCAGTTAGTGGGAGAAAAGGAAGCGTTTTCTATGTTGCAGCCGGTGTAAACCTTTCCGCTTTTACAAAGGAGTGCCGCACCTACTTTAAAATCTGAGTAAGGCGCATAGGCGTGTTCTGCCGCTTTTTTTGCTAGTGAAATAAGCTGGGTTTCTTTCATATCAATTCTCCGTTATTTTATCTTTAAAGCTTTTGCCATGAATATTGGCATCGATGCCGAAAATGTCAGCAATTGTTTTGCCTATGTCGGCGAAGGTTGGCCTCGTGCCGAGGTTGATGTTGTTTTTCACATTCTTGCCGCAAATGAGCAGGGGAGTGTATTCCCTGGAGTGGTCAGTGCTTTCGGTTAGTGGGTCACAGCCGTGGTCGGCAGTTATCATAAGAAGGTCAGTGTCCTTCATTTTCCTAATGAAGTTGCCGAGCCAAAGGTCGAAATCTGTCAGTGCCTTGGCGTACCCTGCCGCATCATTGCGATGACCGTAAAGCATATCGAAATCCACTAAGTTTGTAAAACACAGCCCTGTGAAATCTTCTTTCAGAGCCTTCATTGTCATATCCATACCATGCTTGTTGCCTTCAGTGGGGAAGGCTTTTTCGAGTCCCTTGCCGGCAAAAATATCATATATCTTGCCTATGGGAATAACCGTAAGGCCATTTGCACTCATTTCGTCAAGAAGAGTATTACGGGGTGGCTCAAGAGAAAAATCGTGGCGTCTTGCCGTTCTTTTAAAAGAGGGATATTCACCCTCAAAGGGTCTTGCAATAACTCTGCC
>JAZTYQ010000074.1:0-35734 GCA_045637065.1 Acutalibacteraceae bacterium | reverse complement strand
CCGCCGACTGAATATGTAACAGTGGAGTTTTCCTTAACACGCCAGTCATTTACCTTAACGTAGTTGTCAACGATTTCTTTGTAGTCGAGAACTGTGCCCTTGATGTCACGGAGCTTTTCGTGCTGGCGGCGGTAGAGAATGTATGCCTTTGCAACATCTGAATAGCCTGCCTGAACAAGAACATGCTCAACGCTGTCCTGAATATCCTCAACTGCGATTTTGTGGTCTTTGATTTTCGGCTCAAAGTCTGCCGTTACCTTTAAAGCAAGAAAGTCAATTATGTCGGGAATGAAGTCTCTCTGCTGTGCTTCAAAAGCAAGTGTGATAGCCTGTGTGATTTTGCCCATGTCAAAATCTACAACTTTGCCGTTACGCTTTAAAACTGTGTACATTTTTATATCCTCCTCATATATATTGTTGCAAAAAATTATTTGAGACACCACATTTAGTGGTGCCTCACGATTATATCATCAACTATATGTAGTTGTCAATAGTAAAAAACACAATTTCTTGTACTTTTTTTAAAAAATAAACACAATATATTGAATCAAACGCCTCTAAGTCCTATATTTGGTACTCTTTTACCAACAATTTGTGCAATTTCTTGTGTTTCCTGCTTTGAAAAAGCTGAAAGACCGCTGCCGATAAGGTAACCGCTATCCTCAAAATGCTGAAGGAAATATTTGCTGTCGCCCTCAAGCCACTGTGCAATTTTTTCAAAATCACCTTGTGCGTGATACTCTTTTACACAGGTTGTGCGGAATTCATAGTCCACCTTGCCCTCTTTTAATATGGAAACACTTTTTTCTATTCTTTCGATATCTATGTCGGTACCGCATATTTCGCTATAGCCTTCGGGGGTGGACTTTATATCCATAGCCACATAGTCAAGGAGATTTTCATCTATAAGACTTCTGAGAATGTCAGGCTCATAGCCGTTGGTGTCAAGCTTCACTGCAAAGCCCATTTCTTTTATACGGCGGATAAATTCGGGCAAATCCTTCTGCAAGGTAGGCTCGCCGCCGCTTATGCACACACCGTCGAGAATGCCCTGACGCTTTGAAAGAAAAGAAAAAAATTCTTCTTCAGTGATAATGTCAGGGTTTTCCTCTGTTACCAGACGGGCATTGTGACAGAAACTGCAACGGAAATTACAGCCGTAGGTGAAAACCGTGCAGGCAACCTTGCCGGGAAAGTCAAGAAGGGTTGTTTTTATAAGTCCTGTTATTCTCATAAGGCTTCTCCTAAATCTCTGAGCATATTTTCTATGCAGGTGAAGTGTATACCTTTTATACCGAGGTCGGGGAGTACCTCTAAATTTTTAAGGTTATCGTCTATCATATATATTTCATCGTACTCTTTTGCAAAAGCGCTGACACAGTGTCTGTATATCTCAGGGGCAGGCTTAGCCATTTTAAGAGCGCTGGAAATAAACATTTTATCAAAGAGATGCTCGAGGTTATATTCTTTCATAAGTCTTTCAACAAAGCCCTCAGGAGCGTTTGATAAGAGTGCAATGTCGTACTTTCTGCCCAGTGCTTCAATTACGGGCGGCATATTTTCATTGAGCTTTATAAGCTCCTCCCACTCATCAAGGATAGTCTGCTTATCAATTGAAAGCTCCTCAGCCATAAGAGAGAAAAGCTCATCCTGTGTTATCAGCCCCATATCAGCGGGGATAAAATATTTATCCTTGAGTTTTACTGCTTCATCGCCTCTGAAGTGGCGTGAAAAGAAAAGGGGCGCTATTTCTCCGAAAATAACACCGAAGCAGTCAAATATAATAAGCTTACTTTTCATTATGTAATCACCTGAAAACTTTTTTGCAAGTGAAATTATATCAACATAATATGAAGATGTCAACAAGCTTTTAAGTTAAAAATAACTATTGCAATATTTTCCACGCTGTGATATGATATGCATATAAGTATACATGGAAGGATGAAAAAAATGGATAACAATTCAAACGAAATTAATTTTTCCGATATTATGAAAGGTGTGGCAATAGCACTTTGCCTTATTATTCTGCTTAGTGCAGGCTATATAATGGGTGTTATCGTATCTCCGAATAATGATGTTGAAGTGGGCGGAGAGCCTGGCTTCACAGTGCAGAACGCAGAGAATATCAAAGAGGTTGAAATCAAGCCTATCGCTCCGGGAAACGACGTAACAAGCACAACAGCTCCCACAACTCAGGCACAGCCTCAGGAAGATACAACTGCTCCCAAGGCTGAAGAAAATGACAAGAGTGATGCCACAACAACTACAAAGCCTGAAAGCACAGAAAAAACAACAGAAGAAATTGTTAAAATCTTCAACGACAGTGCAAACAGAATCAAGGGTGAAGCAACTAAGGTTGTTAAGAACTATGAATACCGCACCGTAAACACAGAGCATCTCGTGGTACCCTCAGCGCTTCAGTCAATGGCCGAAGAAATGATGACTCAGTTTATGGGTGACGACCTTGATCCTATTGAATACACAACTGCAGAAGAAATTGTAGCGGAATATATGGTTCCCGCACAGAGCTATGTTAGTGTTCTCAAGGCAGAAGACGTAAAGGAAGCAACATTTAAAGATAATGGCACAGAGTACGAAATCACCATCAAGGCAATAGATTGTGTTAACCCCAGCGCAGGTGCAGGTGTGGGCGCAGCTTTTGACGTTATTGAAACTTCGGAGATTTCAGAGAAAACATCAATGATAGAAAAGTTTGACAGCCAGTATTATGATTGTGTTGTCAAGTGCAAAATTGATAAGGCTACAGGCAAAATGACCTGGTCAAATTACACCGTATCCGTTATTCTTGACTGCAGTGTAAAGGTCATAAAGGTATTTGATGTAAAATGCGGCATGACCTTCGAGAAGGATTACAACATTTTCTATTAATATATCGAAATAAAAAAATTAACGGCGGAGAAATCCGCCGTTATTATTTTGTTTTGTTTTATTTTATCAATCCCATTCGCAGCCGGTTACTGTGTCCATATCAATACCCTTGGTTTCGTTGGTCTTGCGTACAAGACAGAAGAGAGCTGCCACGAAGCCGGGTACAAGAAGAGCAAAGGAAACGATGCCGGTTACACTGTTGCCGAGAATTGTGATAAGAGGCAGGCTGATTATGTAGGAAATTGCAACGCCCGCTGAAGTTACAATATATTGAGCTGACATTGTTGATGAACGAAGATTTGTAGGTGAGGATTCACCTATCATCATAATAATTACATCATTGGTTGAATAGTAGCTGCCTATGAATGCGCCACAGCAGAAGCCTACCACATAGGGGTTGAGTGCCATTGATGAACCCACTGAGAAAAGAATAAAGAAAAGAAGCCCGTTGAATGCCGTTGTGATTGCAGCAGCTTTTCTTCCCTTCGAGTCACATATGAAGCCCATAATTACCTGTGATACTGCACAGCCTACGGGGAACATAAACAGAGCTGTTGTAACATCGCCGATGCTCACTGCCTCAAGAGCTGCATCAAGCGTTTCAAAAAGTCCCTTGCCGAAGAAGTTTTCAGCATAGCCATAGGACATAATTACCTGATAGTTGATAGTGCCGATAAAGCCTAAGTTTGCAATTGACGATGTGATATAAAGCCACTTGAGCTGACGATGCTTCATCGCAAATTTAAGTGCGGGAATAAGACCGCCCTGAGCATCTTCAGCTTTCTTCTGTGTTTCCTGTAATTTTCTTTCTTCGTCACTCATTCTCAGGTAACGAAGGCGTGAGTCAATGAAGGTGTCAGGCTCTCTGGCAAAGAGAAGGGCAATAAGGCTTGTTATGATGCCGACGATTGCCGGGATAAGATAAACATTTCTCCACTGTGAGGAATCCGCCATAAGCATGCGTCTGAGTAGGGGTACGAGCATAACTGCTATATTGGCAAAGAACTTAATTGAAGAATATATCCTTGCTCTGTGCTTTGAGGGTGAGGATTCCATAATGTAAACAACGTGCATATCGTGAGGGATGAAGAACTGTACCATACATGCACCGATGAAATACATAAACAGGTTGCCTGAAAGGAAAATAACAAACATGGCAAAGCTCATACCGAAGGTGTTGATAATGAGGAATCTCTTTCTGCCCCATTTATCGGCAAGAGGACGGTAGAGAAGACCGAGAGCCTGGAAGGGTACAACAAGAATTGAGAGAATATCCAGAAGACCTACAGAGCTTTCGCCGAATTTTGAGAAAAGGTCGTTGGCTATTTCCGTTTTCATCAGTGTGCCTATCTGTGAAGCTATTTCGTCAGTGGCATAAATTATGCAGATAATCAGCACCAGATAAGCAAAATAATAATTTTTCTTTGGTCTTGCCTTTTCTTTTTCCCATTTGGTGATTTCTTTTTCGCGTCTGAGAGCAGCTTTTTGCAGCTTTTCAGGTGTCATTTCTTTTGTTTTCATAATGTTTTCACTCCTTTGAATACAGTATAACACTGTCAATTAAATTTGTAAAGAAATAGTAGTGTATTTTAAAATGTTTTGTGTTATTATATATGAAATAGAAAAAATGAACATAACAGGAGATGAAAATATGACAACACAGGAATATCTCAGCCTCATTGACGAAGTAAACGATAAGGGAAAATATAAAGCTGACTGGTCATCCTTGGCTCATCACAAGGTGCCTGATTGGTATATACACGATAAATTGGGCGTGTTCATTCATTGGGGTATTTACAGTGTGCCTGCCTTTGGCAGTGAGTGGTATTCAAGAAGTATGTACGATAAGCGTGTGCGAGAATTTGAGCATCACAGAAAAACCTACGGTGAACACAAAGATTTCGGTTATAAGGATTTTATTCCTATGTTCAAGGCTGAAAAGTTTGATGCTGAAAAATGGGTTGAGCTTTTCAAAAAAGCAGGCATAAAATATGTTATGCCCGTTGCTGAACATCACGACGGCTTTGCCATGTATGACACCGAATTTAACCGCTGGAACGCTAAAAATATGGGACCCTGCCGTGATGTTGTGGGTGAGCTGAAAGAGGAATGTGAAAAGCAGGGTCTTACACTTTGTGCCTCAACTCACCGTGCAGAGCATTATTTCTTTATGAATCTCGGCAGAACCTTTGACAGTGATGTAGGTGACGAGAATTACAGAGATTTTTACGGCCCTGCATTTTACTGTGAGGAGTTAAACTCAGAAAATCTCGGCGTAACAACAGAAGACACCTATACTATCGGTGCAACTCAGGAATGGCTGGAGGACTGGCTTGTTCGCACCTGTGAGCTTATTGATAAATATCAGCCCTCGGTGCTTTATTTTGATTGGTGGATACATAATCACTCCTTCAAGCCCTATCTCAAAAAGCTTGCCGCATACTATTATAACCGTGCTGAGGAATGGGGCAAAGAGGTTACAATTAACCATAAGCATCAGGCATTCCCGCCTACTGTTGCAGTTTTTGATGTTGAGCGTGGCGCTCTCAGCGGTATTTCCCCTCTTTATTGGCAGACGGATACTGCAATAGGTAAAGGCTCATGGGGTTACAGAAAAGACAATGAATACAAAAGTGCAAGACAGGTTATCTGCGATCTTGTTGACATCGTTTCTAAAAACGGCAATCTGCTTATAAATATAGGTCCCAAACCCGACGGTACAATAACCGATGAAGAAACTCAGGTGCTTATGACAATGGGCGAGTGGCTCAAGGTAAACGGTGAGGGCATCTACGGTACCACCTTCTGGAAGCAGTTTGGTGAAGGTAAGGTAAATGCAGAGGAAGGCTTCTTCAAAGACGGTGACGAAAAAGCCTTCACAAGCGAAGATTTCAGATTTACATATAAAGACGCTTATCTTTATGTGTTCCAGATGCGACCGTCGAAAACTGTAAAAATCAAGGCTCTCAAAAAGAAAAATCCCCACGATTTCCTTATTGAAAGTGTAGAACTTTTGGGCAGTAACGAAAAGATAGAGTACACAAGAACAGAGGAAGCTCTTGAGATAAGAGTTAACAGTGAAGCCAAAAACGACCTGCCTGTGTGCTTTAAAATTGCAATAAGCTAAAATTATGTTAACCCTATTTTGAATTGTGGTGTTTAACAGTTATCACACATAAAAAATCCCCTGACTTTTTGGTCAGGGGATTGTCAGTTATTACACAAAACCGAGAAGCTTCTGAATTATATTTGCTATTTTTAAGATAATATTTCTAAAAGGAATTAACAGCTTTTGTATTATATTTACATTTGTATCTGCTACGGATTGTCTGCCGTTAAAATCTGAGTGGGTGTTGCTCATCCAGGAAATTATTCCGTTTGCACCCGCTATATTCACAGTGACATCTTTACCGTTGACTGTTTTAACATTCGGATAAACTGAGCCGTTGACTGTCAATAAATCATACATAATTGTGGTGTAAAGACGGTGGTTTGAATCACCTTTGCTACCATCGGGATTAAGCACCTCTGAAAAGCTTGAAAGACGGCAATTTGCGGGATTTGAATTATATCTGCATATCTTATTCCACTGAGGCAAAGTGCTTGTAGTGTAGTTGACAATAGGGTCAAGTTTGCTTGCAAAAACCCAGATTGAAACATCCTTTGTTTTTTTGATGTCATCTGTACTTCTTGTGCCCGTTGCAGCAAGAGGATAAATTCCGGCAAAATATTCAGGATATGCAATTGCCATATCCCATGTCATTTCACCGCCTGCTGATGAGCCGCCGATGAAAATTCTTGTTGTGTCAACATTCTGACGATGCTCTCTGATAAAGCAATCGATTAGCACGCGAAGAGGATCAATTAAGTTTTTATTCCAATATTGCAACTTGTTTTCGGGGCATCTGGGCAGAAGAATATATGCACCGCCCGTATCTCTCCATCTTGCCTGAAGTTCCGCAGAAGCCCAGGTGGCCATTGTGCTGTCGTCAAGCTGTGAACCCACATATGAGCCGTGACCGATACCGTGAAGATAAATTACAACAGGATATTTTTCATTATCGTTTCTACCCACAGGTGAATAATAGCAATAGTCAAGAGAATAACCGTCATATTCATCTGCAATGCCGAGTTCAAATTGATTACGCAGGGCTACAAGTCCGGCAGACAGGGGCAGAGCTTTTTTAGTGTTGTCAACAGCGTTTACACTCAAAGCAAGAGGAACAATAAAAATACAAAGTGCAACTAAAAAGGATATAATCTTTTTCATATGTAACCACCTTAAAGTAATTGATGTATTTATTTTAAAGGATTTTTTTACCAAAGTAAACAACAGTTTTTAAAAAAATGTCGCTTTAGCTTAAATTTAATATTGTTTTATATTTCTTTTACAATGAAGAAACAATTTCGCGAAAAGAAATTTGGCGGGATGATAATATTAAATAATTATACTCAGACCAGCATTGCGATTACATTATAAAGATCAAAACCCGGAGAGATAAATGAACAACATAAAAATTAAAATGTGCTGAAATAATAAAAAACTTATTTGCGCAATTATTATATCACACTAAAAAACATCTTTTTCAAGAACAGGCAGAAAACTATGCCCGTTTCGGCGAGCTTGATACAAAATATAATCTGATATCAGCTAACTGATTTTTGTGTTAAATGAAATTTTCTCAACGAGATGATATATTGACATACCCCTGACTTCCGGAAGTCAGGGGTATGCTTTTTGTTAATTTGGTTTTATTCTTAAAGGTCAAAGCACTCTATAACATCTGAGTTCTGCTTTACAAAGGCAATAAACTCATCAATTTGTGCAGCAATTTCATAGTTTCCTTTTGTGTAAAGCTTTTTATCCTTGGTTAAAATCCACTCGCCGTCGGGGATATAAACGGTTTTAACCGTCTGACCCTGATTGACAATAGGTGCAAAGATAATGTCACTGCCGAACATATACTGACTGTCAAGGGTGTAGCAGGTTTCATCGTCAGGGTACTCAAAGAACATGGGCCTCATAATGGGATAACCTTTTTCTGAGGCGATGTCCATCTGTGTCTGTATGTACGGTCTGAGCTTTTCGCGTATGAGAATAAGGTTTTTCAGTATCTCAAAGTTGTCCTCACCAAAGCTCCAGATTTCGTTGGGGTCGCCGCTTGGCTCTTTAAGTCCCGGAGTAGGCTCAAAGTGTCTGATTCTCGAGCCGTGAAGTCTCATAACGGGGCTGAAAAGTCCGAACTGGAACCAACGCACGATAAGCTCCTTGAAGTAGTCGCTTGTGATATCTGCGCCGTAAAAACCGCCGATGTCCGTATTCCACCAGGGAATACCGCACATAGCCATATTAAGACCTGCCTTGACCTGACATGCAAGAGACTCAAAGGTAGATTCAATATCGCCTGACCAGACAAGTGAGCCGAACTTCTGGCTGCCGAGATACGCGCAGCGTGTGAGGGTGATTATATCATCTCTGCCTATTGATTTAAAGCCGTCATATGCCATTTTTGAGTAGTAATATGAATAGAGTAAACCTACCATATCGCCTCTGCCCTTGTACCATATAAGATTATCAAAATGCTCGGGATGAATTTCAGGCTCAGCCTCATCAAACCAGAGGGCATCAACACCGTTGTCTATATAATTTTCTTTGAGCTTGCTCCACACATAATCTCTTGTAGCAGGATTGGTAACATCAATTTCATTCTGCCAGCCGTAGAAGTCAAAAACTCTGTCAGGACCTCGTGTGGTACGCATGAGCATATTGCTGTTTCTCATATGCCAATAGTTTTCGCTATGCTCGTTTATGGTGGGCCAGGTTGAGACCACAAGCCTTGTGTTCATGCTGTGAAGCTCATCGGTCATAGACTTAACATCAGGCCAGTATTTCGGGTCGAATTTATAGTCCCCCTGCTCTGTCCAGTGAAAATAGTCAGCAATAATAACCGAAAGGGGAATGCCCAACTCCTTATACTTTCTTGCAACAGAAAGCAGCTCCTCCTGAGTTTCATAGCGGAGTCTGCACTGCCAGAAGCCTGTTGCCCACTCGGGCATTTTCGGCGAATAGCCCGTCAAATCCGAAAGCGTTGTGCATACCTCTTTGGGGGTACCCGCCATAACTACAAAGTCCATAAACCTGCAGCAGTCACAGCTCCAACGGGTACGGTTATTTGAAAGCTCGCAAAGACCCGTTGAGGGATTGTTCCATAAAAAGCCGTAGCCGAGAGATGAATACACATAGGGGATAGTGCATTTTGCGTTGACATTGCGTATATCTATTGACGAGCCTTTAAGGTCAAATTCATTATCCCAGCTGTGGCCGAGACCGAAGAAATGCTCATCCTTATTTGGCTCAAAAGTAACTCTTGCTGACCACAGTCCGCTGCCTTTGTTATCAAAATGACGGAAATTACTGTGAAATGTCAGCTCAGGCTTTTCCTCAATAATAACCTTGTCGCCTACATAAAATGTCAGCTTTCCGTTTGTTTCAAGCTTCACCTTAAGGGTGCCGCAAGTGAGAGTAACATAATGGTCATGCTCCCGGATTACAGCATCTGCCTTCTGCGGCATAAGAGTATAGTTTTCGTCAATGATCTGATTGTCGGGAAAGCCCTGAAAACGTATGGCGTTTTTTCCGCAGGCACTGATACGGATAAGCTCAGTGTAGCGAGTAAATAAAATTTCGTTGTCTTTAACAATAAGATTATACATGGTTTTTCTCCTTTTCACTTATTAATCTATATTTTTATGCCATTTTTTCCAAAGCCTCAAGAGTAATTTCATATTTAGTTTCATCACCCTTGTTAAAACGCTCCATTTCTTCTATCATATAGTACGCCATTCTCTGCGGTTCATTACCTGTACTTCCTGCAATGTGAGGGGTCAGTATTGCATTAGGACACCAGAAAAGGGGGCTTATGTAAGGGAAATATTCGCTTTTAATAACATCAGCTACAAAGGTTCTCGAAGGATGAAGAATAAGTGATAAAGCAAGAGAATACTCGGAAACTTGTGCGCCTCTGCCTGTGTTGATGAAGGTTGAGTGCTTTTTCATTTTACTGAACAGCTTACGGTTAAAGACGTTTTTTAGCTCAGGCTTGTTTGCAAGATGGTTGCTGATAACATCACATTCACTGAAAAGCTCTTCAAGACCAATAAGCGTAACCCCCAATTCTGCCGCCTTTTCTTTACTTACAAAGGGGTCATAAGCATAAACCTCAACAGATAGCTCCATCAGTCTTTTTGCCACTGCCTGACCGATAGCGCCAAGACCTACGAGACCTACCTTGCATCTGAAATTACCCGGTGATGAATTTGCAAAAACAAAGGAACGGGGTAAAAGAGTACGGTAATATTTAGCTGCCTGAAAATACCCCTTTGAAGCAAGACATATCTGTGCAAATGTGTATTCGGCAACGGGCAGGGCGTTTGCGGCAAAGGCACTGAAAACCTTTATTCCGCTTTCAAGAAAAGGTCTTGCAAAATACTGAACTGTTCCTGCCGAATAAAAGACTGCTTTCAGCTTCGGCATATATTCTTTTATTTCATCTTTGGTGAATTTTAGCATTCCCCAGGTGGCAAAAGCAATTTCACAGTCAGCAAGAAAGGCTTGGTTTTCTTTCAAATTTTTTCTGTTTATTCTGCAGGAAAGTTCACCGTATTCACTGAGCTTTTTTAAAACCTCAGGAGTATATACCTTGGAAAACTGTCTCTGATTTGTTCCGAAAAGTGCTATTTTCATATCTGTTTACCATCCTTTCTTTCTTTACTTTCTTAGTTTATCATATTTATTTTATATAAACAATACAAAATCTCCAATATTTAGTGATTTATTATTGTATTTTTTTCATTAAAATGGTAAAATAGTTCAGATAATAACCAAGAGGAATGATATTATGGAAAATATTTTTTCGCAGAAAATCAGTATATATGGCAGGGAAATTGCTAACCGTGTGCTTTTTCAGCCGATGGAGGGTTGTGACGGAACAGCCGAAGGTGCTGTTGGTGAGCTTACAAAGCGCAGATATCTCCGCTTTGCTCAGTCGGGTGCAGGCATAATATGGTTTGAGGCTACAGCTGTCTGCAACGAGGGCAGAGCAAATCCACGTCAGCTTTACATAAATGAAGACACTGTCGGCAGCTTTAAGGCATTGGTAAGTGAAATAAAAAGAAAATCAAAAGAGCTGCACGGCTTTGAGCCTGTTATTATAGTTCAGCTTACTCACAGCGGAAGATACAGCAAGCCCAACGGCATACCTGAGCCTGTTGTGGCATACAGAAACGAGTTGTGGGAAAGAGGCAAGGAAGATCAGCCCTTTAAAATCGCTTCTGATGAGTACCTTGCCACAATACCCGCTATGTACGCTAAAGGGGCGAAATTAGCTCTTGAGGCAGGCTTTGACGGAATGGATGTCAAATGCTGTCACGGCTATCTTTTCAATGAGTTTCTCAGTGCTTATGAGCGCGAGGATAATTACGGCACAAGCTTAGAAAACCGCACAAGGCTTTATTTTGATTGCATTGATGCTGTCAAAGAAGCTATAGGCGACAATGCTTTTGTCACAACAAGACTTAACAGCTGTGACTGCTTTCCTTACGGTTACGGCTTCGGTGTCAATGAGAAAAATGAAATTGACCTTACGGAAACGAAGCTGATTGTTGAAAAGCTTCATAAAAAGGGAGTTGAGCTCGTCAATCTCACTATCGGCAACCCTTATCTCATACCTCACACTAACCGCCCCTATGCGGTGAAATCTCCCGAGGATGGCAAAATCGGTATGAAGCGTGTTTACGATGTAACAAAAGAAATAACAAGTGCCTTTCCCAATATGAAATTTGTAGTATCGGCTCTCACTTACGAGGGAGAAAATGCTATGGAATATGCAGAAAAGCTTCTTTCTGAGGGCGTGGGAGACTTTGCAGGCTTTGGCAGAATGACCTTCGCGTACCCAACATTTTATAAGGATTACCTGGAAAAGGGTGCTCTTGACAAAGGCAAGGTATGTATCAAATGCAGTAAATGTTCAGAACTTATGAGAGCAGGCACTGTTTCGGGCTGTGTAATAAGAGACAGCGAGGTATATATGCCCTATTATCAGAAATATGTTATGAAGAAATAAGGTGAAAATATGGTTGCAGTTGTAACAGGCGGCAGCAGAGGTATCGGTAAAGCTATTGCCGAGGAGCTGCTGAAGAAAAAATATACGGTTATCGTCACCGCAAGGAGCAAAAGCAGTGAAACCGATGAATTGGAAAAACTCTACAGTGACAGATTCCTTTTTCTTCCTTGCGATATTTCTGATGCTGAAAGCAGAAAAAATCTTGCTTGCTTTATAGATGATAATTTCGGCTCCCTCGATCTGCTTATAAACAATGCAGGTGTTGCGCCAAGGGAAAGAAAGGATATTCTTGAAATAACCCCTGAGGATTTTGACTATCTGACGGATATAAATTTGAAAGGTACATTCTTTGTTACTCAGGAGCTTACACCTTTGCTAATCAAAAATGAAAAGTCAAGAATTGTAAACATATCCTCAATGTCGGCGTATACTGCTTCCGTAAACAGGGGAGAGTACTGCATATCAAAGGCGGGTATCTCAATGATAACAAAGCTCTTCGCCGCAAGACTTGCAGAATACGGTGTGAGCGTAATTGAAATAAGACCCGGCATAATCGAAACAGATATGACCTCGAAGGTAAAGGAAAAGTACGAAAAGCTTATTGCCGAGGGCATAACACCCATAAAGCGTATGGGGCAGCCTCTCGATGTTGCAAAGTGTGTGATTTCTGTTGCTGAGGGCAATTTTGATTTCTGCACGGGTACGGTGATTGACTGTGACGGCGGATTTAATGTGAGGCGCTTATGATAAAAATTTTTAAATGTCTTATAATAGGCAGCGGTGCGGCGGCTTACAGTGCTGCAGATTGGCTTTACAGAGAAGGTATAGACGATATTGCCCTTGTTACTGAAAACCGACTTTCAGGCACATCGCGAAACACAGGAAGCGACAAACAGACTTATTATAAACTGTCTATGGACGGTTTCACCCCTGACAGCCCCTATAAAATGGCATCGGATATGTTTTCAGGCGGCTGCTGTGACGGTGAAAAAATGTATCTTGAGGCGGTGAACAGTCGGAAATGTTTTCTGAGACTTTGCGAATACGGTGTGAATTTTCCCACAGACGATTACGGCGGATATCCCGGCTATAAAACCGACCACGATGACACTGTAAGAGCCACATCTGTAGGGCCTCTGACTTCAAAGATAATGACGGAAAAGCTTGAAAGGGTAGTGCTTGAAAACAACAAAACACCTTTACTTGACAACAAACAGGTTATAAAAATCCTCACTGACGGAAAAAAGACCCACGGTGTGCGTGTGCTTGACCTGAAAAGTAAAAAGGAAGAAAATATCTATGCCGAAAATGTAATCTGTGCCACAGGCGCACCTGCTTGCATTTATGAGGACTCTGTTTATCCGCCTTCTCAGCACGGTATGACGGGCGTGCTTGTTGAGGCGGGGGTGAGAATGTGCAATTTCACCGAATGGCAATACGGAATGTCATCGGTAGACTTCCGGTGGAATGTTTCGGGAAGCTTTATGCAGGTTATCCCTCGTTTTGTAAGTGTTGACGAAGACGGCACAGAAAGGGAATTTTTAAAAGATTACTTTGACGGCACCGCTGAAGCTTACAGTTATGTTTTTCTTAAAGGTTATCAGTGGCCTTTTTCATTTGAAAGAGCGGACCATAGCTCAAAAATTGACCTGGCAGTACATTCTGAAATGCTGAAAGGCAGAAGGGTTTATCTGGATTACAGAAAGAATCCCGAAGATTTTTGTTTTGAAGAGCTTTCTGACGAGGCTAAAAAATATATAACTGATACCGATTGCTTAGCAGACACACCCATAAAAAGACTTGAAAAGCTCAACAGTAAGGCCATTGATATTTATCTTGGTCAGGGTATAGATTTATATAAGGATATGCTTCGTATAGCCGTATGCGCCCAGCATAATAACGGCGGAGTTTATACGCATAACAACTTTGAAACGGATATAAAGGGGCTTTATGTTATTGGCGAAGCGGCAGGCACCTTCGGGCTTTCAAGACCCGGTGGCTCTGCTCTCAATGACACTCAGGTGGGTGGACTTGTTGCCTCAAAGCATATTAAAAGCAAGCCTTCACCCATATTTGACGAAAAGGAGCTTTCGGGGTTTGAATTTGAAGCCGAGCCATTCACATCAAATGCGGATATTGACTACTCTCACTTAAAAAAGAAAATGAGTCAGGTCGCTTCCTTTAAAAGAGACTATGAGGGCTGTGTTTCTCTTCTCAGAGATGTAAACGAAGCACTCGGTTGCTACCCGAGAGAACACAGAAATATCAGTGAATACTACCGTGATAAAGATATGCTCATAAGTATGAAAGCACTTTTGGAAGCTATTGTCACCGAACTTCCGAAAACGGGAAGCCGCGGCGGTGCAATTTTCATAAAAGACGGGGAGACTGTAAAAGAAAACACTTATTACAGAGATTATCTCACTCTTACCAAAAACGGAAAAACCGAGTTTATAAAGGTTTCACCCGTACCTTACGGACAAAAGCCTTTTGAATATTATCTGAGTAAAATAAAAGAAGGAGAAAAATTATGATGACGGGAAACAAAAAAATCGACATCAAAAGAGCAACCAATAAAGAAATACTCGCCTTTTCGCTTTTGCCTCTGGGCTTCTTCTTTATTGACTGCACAGTTTACACAGTAATTAACTTTTATATGACTGACGTGCTGAAACTCAGTATGGGACTTGTTTCTATAGTTCTTTTAGGTACCAAGGTGTGGGATGCGGTCAACGACCCTATTATGGGACAGATTGTTGAGCGTACCAGAACAAAGTGGGGTAAATGCAGACCTTATCTTCTGTGGATACCTATCCCGTTTGCAATTACTACAGCCCTTTTGTTCCTCCCCGTAAGTTTTCCTGAAAGCTGGAACATCATCGCAAAGGACGGCACTAATTTAGGCAATGCAGGTAACTTTGTGTATATGCTTATTATGTATATGGTTTACATAACTGCATATACGGCAATTGAAATTCCGAGAAACAGTCTCACTCCTCTTGTTTTCCCCCAGAAGGATTTAAGAGTTAAAGCCGTTTCCATTTCCAATACTGTAGGCTCACTCGGCACAATTCTTCCCTCTGTTCTTATCTGGACGATGGCAGGTCTTTTAGGTAACGGTAAAAAGGATATGACCGATATGGGTTATTTCTGGTCTGCCGTAATTTTTTCGGTAATGGGCGCCGCAATTATGATGTGGTCATTCTTTGGCATAAAAGAAAAGGTTTACATTCCTCCTCAAAAAGAAAAATCATCAAAGAATATAAAGGTTATATTTAAGGATAAGAGAATCGTTATGCTCCTTCTTGCCGCTTTCTTCAACGGCATTATCAACATAGGTGCAATTTTCCTTTCATACTTTGCCCGTTGGAACTGCATCGGCATTCTTCCTATGGATAAGATAAATCTCTTCATTGAAGGTGTCGTCGGCAAAAATCCCAACATTGACGCTGTTGCAATACTTCCCACTCTGCTTTCCGTAATGAGCGGTATATCCTATATGCTTTCTATGCTTTGTGTGCCTTTGCTTCTTAAAAAGATGTCAAAGAAACAGCTCTGGATATGGATGTCCTTCCTCGGTGCGGCAGCAAATATTATTGTATATATAGTAGGTATATATCTTGTACCCTATAACACTATACCCGGCTTCATTCTCTATGCGGTACTGCGCTTTTTCACCAACTTCCCTGTAGGTATGAGTACCGTGCTTATTGTTTCTATCATCGCCGATGTTACTGACAGCGTTGAAATGGAAAAGGGTGACCGCCTCGAGGCTACCGTTTATTCCTTCAAGGGTCTTCTCTACAAGATTTCGGTAGCAGTTTTCAATGTTGTAGTGCTTCAGGTTATTGACATTTTAGGCTACAATGCAGAAAAAATGGAAATCATCACCGAAAATGTAACCAAGCCTCTTATCATATCTACCACTCAGGCAAATATCATTGGCGGCGTAAACTACACCGCACTTCTCAACGGTATATTCTTTATGCTGACTGCTATGGGTGCTATAGGCCTTATTCTTCAGGCAATTCCTATGATGTTCTTTAAGTTTGATGAAAACGAAATGGATGCAAAGCTTCAGATTTACAGAAAAGAGAGAGAACTTCAGATGGAAGCATCAATTTCGGAGGCGTAAAATGAACAGCTTTAAACTTGGTCTTTGCAGTGTTACTTTCAGAAAAAAGACTGCTGAAAAAGTGGTTGAGATTGCCAAAAAAGCCGGCATCGGATATATTGAATGGGGCGGAGATGTCCATGTTAAAACCGCAGACGATGCCGTAAAGGTAAAGGCTTTGTGTGATGCAGCAGGCATTATAATCAGCTCCTATGGCAGCTATTTCAACTGTATCCATTACGATGAAAGCAAATGGATTGAGATTTGCGAAATCACCAAGGAAATGGGTGCATCATCCGTAAGGGTATGGCTCGGCAAAAAAGACAGTGAAAAAACAGATGAGGCTGACTATCAGACAATTCTTACAAACACCAAAAAAATGTGTGATATTGCGGCAGGGTACTCTTTAACGGTCTGTCCCGAATGTCACGGAAATACTTTTAACAACAATACCGATGCTGTCTTACGCTTCAGAAAAGATTTGCAAAGAGATAATTTCAAAACCTATTTTCAGTCAAGATATTTCCGTATGGAGTATGACCTTGACAGAATTGACAGAACCTTTGACTTCACAGAAAATGTCCATGTTTCCTACCGCGACCTGAAAAGAGAACAGCTTTTCAGAAAAAAGGATAGAAGCTATCTTGACACTCTGCTCAAAAAGTTAAAGGAAAAGAATTTCGACGGTATAGTTATGGTTGAATTTGTTTCTTTTGGCAGTGAAGCTGTGTTTTATGAAGATATTAAAAGATTAAAAAGCTATTAAGGAGAAAAGCGTTATGAATTTTGAAAAAGCATTGAAACTCTATTCAGAAACTCCTACAAAAGAAAAACTCCACGAGGTCGCAGACCTTCTTCTGGGTGAAATGACACTCAGTGAAAAAATCCGTATGCTTCAGGGACATGCAATGGGAGTTACAATTAAAAACTTTATCACCAAGGGCAGATTCTATAACGGTGAAGCCTATCCTGCGGGTGGGTGCAAAAGACTTGGAATTCCTCCTGTGCTTTTCACCGACGGACCCCGTGGTATAGTTATGGATAAATGCACCTGTTTTCCTGTTTCTATGCTTCGCGGTGCTGCCTTTGATGATGAACTTGAATACCGTATCGGTGAGGTTATGGCAAAAGAAGCCTCTGCCCTTGATGCAAATCTTTTTGCAGGTGTTTGCATCAATCTGCTTCGCAACCCTATGTGGGGCAGAGCTCAGGAAACCTACGGTGAAGATCCCTTTCTTCTTGGAAAAATGGGCGCGGCACTCACAAGGGCAATGCAGGATAACGGCATAATTGCCTGCCCTAAGCACTATGCTCTCAACAGTATAGAAGACCTGCGCTTCAGCGCTAATGCCATAGCTGATGAAAGAACCCTTCACGAGGTCTATCTTCCTCATTTTAAAAAGTGCATAGATGCGGGTGCTATGTCAATTATGGGCGCATACAACAGAGTAAACGGTACATATGCCTGTGAAAACAAAGAACTGCTGACGGACATTCTCAGGAATAAGTGGGGCTTTGACGGTTTTGCACTTTCAGACTTCTTCTACGGTATTTATGACGGTGCAAGAAGTCTCAAGGCAGGCATGGATGTGGAAATGCCCTATCTTTTCCGTTATGCATCCCTCGGTATGAGACTTAAAAAAGGTGATATCACCGAAAATGATATCGATATTGCCGCGGCAAGAGTGCTCAGGGCTCTCATAAGTACCCTGCCGAAATATAAAAAGCAGGATAAAAGTATTATACTCTCGCAGAAGCATATCGCTCTTGCCAGAGAAGCAGCAACAAAGGGTATGGTACTTCTTAAAAATAAAAATGATGTTCTGCCCATTCCCGAAGGCAAAAGGATTGCCGTTGTGGGCAGATATGCAAATCAAAGAAACATCGGCGACCACGGAAGCAGTAATGTTTTCAGTCCCTATGCCGTAACACCTTATGAGGGTATGTGTAACCGCTTCGGTAAGGGTAATGTTTCACTTTATAACGGCTGCACTGTTACAGAGGCTATGAAAGTGTCTGCAGATTGTGAATATATTGTAGTGTGCGTTGGCAGTGACTGGCTTCAGGAGGGTGAGTTCCTTGTCAACCTGGGCAATGTCAAAAAGAAGCCTAAGGGTTCAGGCGGTGACAGAGCAGACCTTCATATTCCCCAAGAGGATGTAAAGCTCATAAAGGGTCTTTCTTGTCTGGGCAAAAAGCTTATAGTCAACATTATGGGCGGAAGTGCTTATGTAATCAAGGATTGGCTTCACTGCGCTGACGGCGTGCTTATGTCATTTTACAGCGGAGTTGAAGGCGGGAACGCACTGGCGGATATTTTAAGCGGTGCTGTTAATCCTGCAGGAAAGCTGCCTTTCACAATAGCACAGAAAGCCGAAGATTATCCACCCTTCCTTCACCTTGGTGCAAAAAACAAAGACATCGAATACGGATACTATCACGGCTACACCCTCTTTGACAAAGAAGGCAAAGAACCTCATTTCCCCTTTGGGTTCGGTCTTTCCTATACTGATTTCCAATATAGGGATGCAGATGTAACTAAAGATGAAAATAAGATTTCCGTCAGCCTTAAGGTGGCAAACACAGGCGATTTTGACGGCGATGATATAATTCAGATTTATATCGGCAGTGATAATAAAGAAGCACACAGACCTGTCAAGCTCCTCAAGGGCTTTAAGCGCATAAGCGTTAAAAAAGGCGAGATTGCAGAAGCTACAGTGAACATTGACATTGATGACATTAAATTCTATTGCCCTGAAAAAGGTGAATGGGTGCTTGATGAAAGCTATACCGTTTATTTGGGCGCAGACAGCAGAATAGTTGCTAAGATCGGAAAAGTACAATTCTGAGTGGGAGGAATATTATGAAAAAAAGTCCATATTCTCCTGATGAATTTATGTCTGCTCTTTACGGCAAATTAAAAAATGTTCCTTACGAAAATGTAAAATCCCATGAAGATGCAATAAATAAAGGAAAGGAAATAAAGGATAAGGCAAAAGAGCTTTTCTCAATTGATAAAATCTGCTCCTTAACAGAAAAAGCAGAGCTTACCGAAAGGGGAAAAACTCTCAAATACGCCGATTATACTCTAAAAAAATATGACCTTAAAATCTGTGACGGTCTTGTTTCAGCTGTGTATGTGCTTACGCCTGAAAAGCTGAAAGAAAAATCAAAGGGCGTTGTTGCTCTTTGCGGTCACGGTTACGGTGTAAGGCAGATACTGAATATTTCCAAAAACGGCAACAAAAAGCATTTTAACTATATTGATAACTACCAAAAGAATTTTGCTGTGGAGCTTGCAAAAAGAGGGAATGTAGTTATTGCTCCCGAACTTTTCGGCTTCGGTGAGGCGAGACTCAGCCACGATTTATGGAAGCCTTTTTACATAAGCTCCTGCGACGAGCTTTCCCATCATCTTTTGCCCTACGGACTTACAACGGCAAGTGTGAGAGTGGCTCAGGCACTTATGTGTGCAAAGATACTCAGAGAAATGGACTGTGTAGACGAAAAGAAGGTTTCCCTTATGGGTATTTCCGGTGGAGGCCTTACTGCTCTTTATGCTTCGGTGCTTGATGACAGCATTTATAAAACTGTTATCTGCGGATATGTAAACACATTTAAAGACAGCATACTTTCCATGTGGCATTGTCCCGATAATTATATTCCTCACATTCTTGAAGTGGGTGAAATCTATGATTTTGCCTCGGCTCTTGCGCCAAGGGAGCTGTTTATAGAATCGGGAAAAAAGGATAAGCTTTTCCCGATAGGCGCTTCAGAATATGCCCACGAAAAGATAAAGAGTGTTTACTCTCTTATGGGTGCTGAGGATAAGCTTCACATTGATGTTTTTGACGGAAAGCACTCAGTCTGCGGAAGAAAATCCTTCGATTGGCTTTCAGAATAGTTTAATAACAATAAAATCACGGTGAAATCTTTTGAAATCACCGTGATATTTTTTTATTGTTTCAAAGGCTCAAGGGTTATTGTAATTTCAGCCTTCATAACATTTTCGAGCTTTACTGTAAGCTTCTGAATGTCACTGTATTCTTCATCATATTCATAAGCTCCTTTCAGTGCTGCAGCTTGTGTAACAGAGAAGATACCGTCAGCGTGGGAGGTAGCTTTAAGCTGCTTATCACCTATGGAAAGTATAGCTGTTTTGCCGTCCTGAGAAATTTCAATATCAGCCTTGGTGTGCATAAACCAATATATTTCACTCGGCACAGTGCAAATTATTTCATCGCTGATTCTGAGTGATGAGTAATTATCATAAAGTTCAAAATCTCTCTTTGCTTTTACAGCACCGTTCATTCGGTAAGCGTCAGTCATATTGAGGCTGCATTTGCCGCCGTCGGCAGTTGCCTCGAAGTCGGTGAAATATCCCTTCGCCAGAGCATACTGGTCTTCGAGGGTCATTTTCGGGTTGATTACAAGAGTGTTCTGGCCTTCAGCCCGCTTGCAGTAATTTTTCCATCTTCCGCCGGCCGGCAGATTAAGGAAGTAGTCGGGTGCATCGTATGCGCCGGGACCAAGCTCCTCAGCCCACCTTTCACCCATAGAATCAAAGACAAAAGTACCTATGTCGAGATCGCCGTGATTTGTGTAATTATAACCGCCCTTAATACCTGCAAAGGTTGCGCCCTTGTCGAGATAAGCACTTCTCATAAGTACCATATCCTGACCTGCATCAGATTCAAGATAAAGGCTCAGCGCTTCCCCTGAGAAATCGGCACTTTCGGCAGTGTACTGTCTGTCGTACCAGAGAGAGGAAAGTGCTTTATGCTTACCGCTGCCGTTTCTTTCGGTGTTATCTGAGTTGTCGGGGGTGAAAACGCCCGGATCATCCCACATCTGATAGCAGGCGAGCAAAGGCCAATCATACTCGGCAGCGTACCAATGAAGAGAGGGAGAAAAGAACATCCTTGCCTTATTGTCACCGAAGTTAAACACACCTGTGGGCGTTGTTATATAAACGGGAAACTTTCCAAGCTCTTTAAATCCGTCAATTTCGCTCATACCGTAATCTGTGCCAAGAAAGTTTTTAGATGTGGCAACAAAGTTTACAATGGCATCCATGCCTGACTGGCTGTAGCCGGGTCCCTCTGCATATACGCCGTCGGGAGTGAAGCTTGCAAAAGCAACAGGCATAGCCTCATAGCACATCTTGAGAAATTCAGCAGCCTCATCAGGATAGTAGGAGCTGAAAGTAATAGCCGCAATGCCTACACCGCTGTAGCATATACTGTTCCAGTTGTTTTTCGACCAGGTGAACCAATTTTTGAAGTAATTCTTTGAAAGGGCGGGCTTGAGGGCGTATTCATAGGTCTTTTCAGCAAGCAGATTTTTCTGCTGTGAAGAGAGATAATCATAAAACCAGTCATAGCCGACAGCTACCGCCAAAGCCATTTCTGCAGTAGCGAGAAAGTGAGATGCACACCAATCACCGTAACTGCACACGTTTTCAAGCTCTTCCCATGCCCTGTCCGCATATTTTTTATCACCCGTAATCTGCCAGGCATATCCCAGTATAATCATGCGGTTTATCACCTCGCGGGAAATGGGCAGAATACTGTCCTCTTCATCCAAAACATAGGGCATAAGGGGATAGACGCTTTTATCAAGAAGTCCGTCAGCATTATCTGTAACAAAGTCACACAGAGCTTTGGTATATTTTGTAAAGCTGCCGTTTTTATATTCATCTCTGACCTTGTCAAATTCTGACTTTGTTGCAAGGACAAAGGGATGAGATGCTTTGCTTTCTGCTATATCTTTTTTTATCTGTGCCTTGGTAACAGCTCCTATGTTGAAGTCAAGGTCAATATAGTCTACGCCCACATCAATTATATCAGGGATGACATCAAGATGGGGGATAGCTATATTAAGAGGCGATGCGGAAAGAATCATAGTGATTGCTGAAAGCAGAGCAACCAAAGCCTTTAGAATAATCATATTTGTGTCTCCTTATATATTTTTTACTGCGGGATAAAGCTTTCTCCATTTGCGGTATTTTGCTTCGTATTTTTCGGTAAGCTCCTTTTGGGGAGTGACTGTTTCTGCGGTTTTATAAACCTTGCCTTCGAGTGCCGTGTATTCATCGGCAGTCATAACGCCCTTTGCGGCTAAAAGTGCCGCACCAAGGGATGCACCCTCCTGATTTGCGGGTATGCAAAGCTCTATGCCGAGAACATTGGAAATAATTTTAAGCCACAGCTTATTTTTTGTGCCGCCGCCGCATACATTTGACTTTTTAATATGGATACCCATATCTCTGATAATATCAATGTTATGCCTTAAAGAAAAGGCTACACCCTCAAGAACGGCAAGGCTCATATCGTCCTTATCAGTGTCAAGGCTCATTCCGTAAAACATTCCTCTTACCTTGGTATCGTTGAGAGGGGAGCGCTCGCCCATAAGATAGGGCAGGAACACAACCTCATTTTCACCGAGGCGGTTTTCTTTTGAATTAACGCTGTCATAGCCGTCGCGAAGTACCTTTTCCACCCACCAGTTACAGCAGACAGCCGCCGAAAGCATACATGCCATCTGATGATAGTTACGGCTGGCGGAGCAGAAGGAGTGAATGGCACTTTCTCTGTCAAGGCTGAATTTATCGCTGACTGTGAAAATTGTTCCGCTTGTACCCAGAGAAATATTGCAGTCGCCGTCTTTTACCGTACCCGTGCCGATAGCCGCAGCGGCGTTATCACCTGCGCCGATTATGATTTTAACTTCGCCTGTGCCAAGCTCTGAAGCAATAGCATCTTTAAGCGTACCGGCACATTCATCACTTTCAAGAACCTTCGGGAGCCACTCTTCTTTTATGCCGTATCGCTCAAGTATTTCTTTTGACCAGCATCTGTTTCCCACATCAAAATAAAGGGTACCTGAAGCGTCGGAAACATCAGTGCAAAGCTCACCCGAAAGCCTGTATGCAACATAATCCTTAGGAAGCATAACTTTGCTGACTTTTGCATAATTTTCAGGCTCATTTTCTTTCACCCATAAAAGCTTCGGGAGAGTAAAGCCTGCAAAGGCAATATTTGCCGTATTGTCAAGTAAAAAGTCTTTGTTTTCATTCAGGGCGTCCGTTTGCGTCTGACTTCTTGAGTCGTTCCATAAAAGTGCGGGACGGATAACATTATCCTCACTGTCAAGCATAACAAGACCGTGCATCTGACCCGAAAAAGAGAAGGAACGCACTTGTGTTGCATCGATACTCTCAAACAGCTCTTTCAGTGCAGAGACAGTCTGATTATACCAATGTTCGGGATTCTGCTCACTCCAGCCGCTCAGAGGAAAATATAAAGGATATTCCTTTGTAACCGAGGAGACAACTTCGCCGTCGCTGTTTAAAAGCAAAGCTTTGACTGAAGAAGTACCAAGGTCAATACCAACATAATAACTCATAGTGTACCTCTTAAAAAAGAATCTGATTTACTATTGTCTGCAGATATTCCTGTCTGCCTGAAGCGGGATTTGTTGTAACCTTCTTTTCGCAGGCATAAGCGGAAAGCTCTTCAAGAGTTGTTTCGCCTTTAACTATTTTTTCACCGATGCCTTCCTTGAAGGAGGAATACTTATCCTCAATAAAAGCATCAATCCTGCCGTCTTCGATAATTTCTGCCGCCTTGATAAGACCGAGTGCAAAGGTATCCATAGCAAGAATATGACCGTAGAACATATCTTCAAAGCTGTTGCTGGGTCTGCGGTTTTTGGCATCAAAGTTGAAACCGCCTGTAAGACCGCCTGCTTTGAGCACCTCATACATACACATAGTTGCCTCATAAACATCAAAGGGAAATTCATCCGTGTCCCAGCCTAAAAGCAAATCACCCTGGTTTGCGTCGATTGAGCCGAGCATACCGTTGATAGCTGAAATGCGAAGCTCATGCTGGAAGGTATGACCTGCAAGAGTAGCGTGGTTAGCTTCAATATTCATTTTGAAATCTTTATCAAGACCGTACTGACGAAGGAACCCGATAGCTGTAGCCGCGTCAAAATCGTACTGATGCTTCATAGGCTCTTTGGGCTTGGGTTCGATATAGAAGTCACCTGTAAAGCCGATTTTTCTGCCGTAATCAACTGCCATTTTCATAAGACGGGCAATATTCTCCTGTTCAAACCTAACATCGGTGTTAAGGAGACTTTCATAGCCTTCTCTGCCGCCCCAGAAAACATAACCCTTGCCGCCAAGTTTTACGGTAATATCGAGGGCCTTTTTAATCTGAGCCGCCGCGAAGCAGTAAACTTCAGCGCTGTTTGTGCTGCCTGCACCGTTCATAAACTTGGGGTTGCCAAACATATTTGCAGTACCCCAGAGACATTTGATGCCGGTTTCTTTCATCTTAATGAGGATGTAATCGGAAATTTCATCGAGGCGGGTGTTTGTAACATTTATATCCTCATCCTCGGGAACAAGATCCACATCGTGGAAGCAGAAATACTCAATACCCATTTTACTCATAAACTCAAAGCCTGCATCAACCTTTGCTTTTGCATGAGCCATGGTTGCTTTTTCACTGTCGAAGCTCTTATCGGCAGTGCCTGCACCGAACATATCCACACCGCAGGCACCGAGGGTGTGCCACCAAGCCATTGCAAAGGGGAGGTGTTCGCTCATTTTCTTACCGAGAATAACGCGGTCCTTGTCATAGTAACGGAAGGCAAGTGGATTTTTGCTGTCTTTTCCTTCAAAATTTACTTTGTTGATAAACTTAAAAAACTCCATAAATATTTTCTCCTTTTCGGTTTTTATTACCAGTCAGATTATATCACATTTATTATTCTGTTTTCAACCTGAAGATAAAAAATGCCTCTGACTTTTAAATGGTCATCAGTCTGACGGATTATGCTTATATAATGATTGTTTTCCTACGCTTCTCACCCTCTTAGGGTTCAAGTCCCTTGCTATTTAAAAATCGGATAAAAAAACAACTCAGCAGTCTTTTGACTGCTGAGTTTTGGTGCGAGAGACGGGACTTGAACCCGTACGAGCTGCCCCACACGCCCCTCAAACGTGCGCGTCTGCCGATTCCGCCACTCTCGCATATTCACTTCACTCTCTCGAGTGCTTGTATACTATATCATTTTTGTCTCTGGTTGTCAAGAGTTTTTTTGAAGTTTTTTCACTTTTTTATTTTGATGCCTATTTTGTAAATATTGTACGGTTGCCTCTTTATTTTGACGGTATAATATGCTATAATCTGTAAAAATATCCAAGGAGAAACATTTATGCATTTATTAATGGCGGATAAAACTCACTATCAGGGACAGGCTGACCCGTACATATTGGAAAGCGGCGGCAGATACTATATTTATGTTACAGGTCACGATGCGGTTTATGCTTATGAATCAGACAATCTGTTCGAGGGCTGGAAGTACTACGGTAAGGTTATGACCATGGAGGGTCACGATTCCTTTTGGGCGCCAAGTGTAATTGAACTTGACGGCAAATTTTATATGTATAATTCAATTGAAATTTATAACGATACTCCCGATAAGGGCGGTCATAGGGGGGCGATGCATGTTAGCGTAGCTGACAATCCTCTTGGGCCTTTTACGGGTACTAAGCAGATATTGCACCCATTTTCAATTGACTCTCATATTGTGAAAAATGAGGCGGGACTTTTCCTTTTTTACTCGGCCAACAGATTTGAGGGTGAGCGCATCGGTACCTGCATATATGTCGACAGGATGCTTGACCCCTTCACACCTGCAGGTGAACCCGTATTGGCGGTTGAGCCTACTCTTGATGAGGATATTTACAGACGCGACCGCTATAAAAAAGGTCAGCACTGGCACACAATTGAAGGTGCTTTCTATTTTAAGGAAGGCGACTGGCACTACCTGATGTATTCGGGCAACTGCTTTGAGCAGCCAACCTATTATATCGGCTACGCAAGGGCAAAGACAGACGAAACCGACCTGACAAAGATAAAATTTGAGAAATACCCCGACGACAACACCTATCACCCGGTGCTTAGCGCAAATGAGTTTGAGGAGGGCACAGGTCACCACTCAATGATAAAGCACGAGGGTCAGTGGTATGCCGTTTATCATGCCCGCGACTATGAAAACACTGACGGCGCAAGTGCCTTTGATGCAAGAAATGCCCGCATCTGCAAACTCAATGTCAGTGACGGCATAATCACCGCCGAGCGTTACAAAGACCATATTTAAGCCTTAAAGTCACACTTCGGTGTGGCTTTTTTTGCGCGCCAGAGTGGGGGAGCGGTCTGAAAATTGCCACCGCCGTTTATGGTGTCAGATAAGCTGTTAAATTGCTTTTGTGCAAATTAGCCATTTCGCAGGGCGCAATTTTAGTCAATATATCGGTGCTTAACTCGTTGACTTCAACGCAGTAAAATGGTAAAATCTTTCTTGTATGTAAATATATTTTCAGGAGGTAAAATTTATGAAAAAAACTTGGGGCAAGTCCCTTGCGCTTTGCCTTGCTGTTTTGATGGTGCTGTCATCTGTACCTCTCGGCGGCATGGCAGACTTTGACTGGGGCATAACCGCAAAGGCTGTAGACGGCTATTGCGGTGAAAATGTCACTTACACCTATGACAGCCAAACAGGTGAGGTTGTTATCAGCGGTGAGGGTGATATGTATGATTATGACCAATATGATAACGTTTCTCCGTTCTATGAAACAGATATAAAGACTGTTGTTATTGAAGACGGTGTAACAGCTATCGGTGATTATGCTTTCTGTAATTGCACCAGTCTCACAAGCGTAACAATCCCTGACAGTGTTACAGCAATCGGTGATCGTGCTTTCGATAGTTGTTACTACCTTTCAGATATAACAATAGGTAGCGGTGTGACAACAATCGGTATTGGTGCTTTCTATGCTACAAAATATTATACAACTGTTTCTAACTGGGATATTGATGAAGCTCTTTATATTGGTAACTATCTTATTAAAGTCAAACCCCATGACGATAAATATGCAGTTAAAGAAGACACTGTTGTAATTGCAGGTGAAGCACTCAGAGGACTTGATGTAAGAGTAGTATATATCCCCGACACTGTGAAGAATATCGGCAGAGAAGCTTTTCTTTACTGCAATAACCTTAAGTATGTTTATTTTGGCGGCACTGAGGAAGAATGGTCTGCAGTGGAAATCGACGCCGATAACGATTGCCTGATAAATGCAAGCTCATATTATTATAGTCATGAGCATACTCCTAATGACGGCACAGTAGCAAAAGAGCCTAACTGCAAAGAAGACGGCGAAAAAAGAACCCGCTGCATATTCTGTGAGGCGCTCTTAATTGAAAAGATTCCTGCAAGCCATACAGAAATTGCAGTGTCGGGCAAACCGGCAACTTGTACCGTTCCGGGTTATACAGACAGTTCATATTGTGAAGTTTGCGGTGAAACAATTAAAGCCTCTGAAGCGATTTCTACTATTCCCCACACCGATGAAGACAGCAACGGCATTTGTGATGTGTGCAATAATTATATGGATGATGTTGAATCATCAGGCTACTGTGGCGAAAACAAGGAAGATGCAGATTATATTCTCTATAAAGACGGCACATTGGTTATCAGCGGTACCGGTGCAATAGATTCGAGTTGTTTTTACGGTTGGTCAAATATAAAGAAAGTTGTTATCAATGAAGGAATAAAAAAGATAGGTGAAAGTTGTTTTAATAACTGTTCTGAGCTTGTGGAGGTTAGTCTTCCGTCAACTCTTGAAGAAATTGGTGGCAGTGCTTTTGCCAACTGTTCAAAACTTATGGGCCTTGAAATTCCCGGCAGTGTAAAAAAAGTAGGGAACAATATTCTTTCAAATACACCCTGGATGCACAATCAGCCTGTAGGATTGTTAATTCTGGATGGTTGGATTTTAGACTATAAAGGCACAATGCCTGAGAATTATACTGTTCCCATTGGCAAAGACATAAAGGGTATATCAAAAGAGTTTGTGTCAAGATGGCAGATAAAGGATTTCGATCTCGATGAAGAGAATCTCTATTATACATATGAAGACGGTGTGCTTTATAATAAGGATAAGACAGTTCTTATCAGAGTTTCTTTACAGAATAGTTATTCTGAATTTATTGTTCCTGACACTGTAAAAACTATAGGAGCAAATGCCTTCCAAAAAAATAACGGCAGAAGGGTTGTATTACCTGCAACTCTTGAAAACATTGAAGATAATGCGTTTTTGAACGCAAACTTGACAAATCTTGATATTCCTGCTTCGGTCAAAAAGTTAGGTAATGCCTCATTATTTAATGTTCTTAATGTTTATTACCCCGGTACTTTTGAACAGTGGCAGGCTATCGAAGGTTCTGAGAATGCAATTGCAGATAACACCTCGCTCTTCCTTAATCATATTCACTCATATGCTGAGCCTGTTTTGGAAAGGGATAACTGCGAAAACTACGGTAATTTGGTGTATAATTGTATCTACGGTGATTTCTATTCACTCGTAGCACTTCCCACAGAACATATATGGGAAGACGAATATACTGTGGAAACAGAGGCTACCTGCACATCACAGGGTTACAAGTATATCAAGTGTTCTGAGTGTCAAGCAACGAAAAATCACGAGTGGTTTTATGAAGAACACAATTGGTCTGACTGGACAACAGTTGCACCTGATTGCGTTAATTGGAATGACGGTTATGATACAAGAACCTGCACAGCTTGTGGCACAGAAGAAACAGATAACTATGTAAGTCCTTATCACAGCTGGTCTGACTGGACAACAGTTGCACCTGATTGCGATGAGTGGAATGACGGTTATGATATAAGAACCTGCTCAGGTTGTGGCGTAGAAGACACAGCTAACTATATTTCGCCTGAACATAGCTGGTCAGATTGGACAGAGGTTGAAGGCGATTGCGCTTCGGGCAAATGGGGATATTATGAAAGAACCTGCTTTGGTTGCGGTGAAAAAGATATAACAAGTGAAATAGCTCCTGAATGCCACTATATTGAAATATTTACACCTGCCACAACATCAAGCTCAGGCGAGATAACAACAAAGTGTGAAAAATGTGGTGATATAGAGGATTCTGAATACATTCCCCAGATAACATATATCGAGCTTTCATCAACTACCGTTACCTATAACGGCAAGGTGCGCACACCGAGTGTAAGGGTAAGAAACGCTGATTGGAATTATCTCACTGAGGGCATCTCATATGACTATGAATATCTCGACGGTGATATGATTAACCCCGGTGTTTACAGAGTTAAGGTTACATTCAAGGGCAGATATGCAGGCGAAGAAATACTCAACTTTACTATTGTCCCCGGCAATGTAACAGGCTTAACCGCCTCAGGCAGACAGGTGAGTGTCGACCTTAACTGGGATGATATGCCCGGAGTGGACGCTTACAGAGTTTTACTTATTAACAGATATGATATGGCATCAGAGGTTGCAGTTGTAACCGAAAGCAACTACAGAGTTACAGGCCTTACACCCGGAACATATTATACCTTTGCGGTACAGGCAGGTGTTGAAGTAGCCGAAGGTGAGTACCTCTGGGGCAATGAGCTGTATATTTACACCCGCACATATAACGAAGCTATGTGTGACCATGTGGATGAAGACGCTGACCGTATATGCGACATCTGCGAGGAAGAAACTCTGCGTTTTGCGGGCAACTATAATAATACCGTTTTCAAGCTTTATACGGACGGTACTCTCATAATCAGCGGCTACGGTACAGCTTATTGCCGCTGGCAGAACTACAGAGAATTTATCAAGAAGGTTATTGTTGAAAAGGGCATAACAGCTCTCGGCTCAGGCTGTCTTGCTATGTGCCTTAATATGGAAGATGTTTCACTTCCCGAAACTCTCGAGGCAATCTATGACGAGGCCTTCTACAGCTGTGAAAGCCTTAAGGAAATCGATATTCCCGAAAGCGTAGAGTATCTCGGTCAGAGTGTTTTCTCAGGCTGTACTTCACTTGAAAGTCTGACAATCCCCGAGGGCATAACAGAACTTTATTACTACTTCGCAAGCGGTTGTACTGCTCTTAAAGAGGTAAATCTTCCCTCAACAATTGAAGCTCTCGGCGACGGCGCATTTGCCGAATGTACTGCCATTGAAACAATTGACCTTCCCGAAGGTCTTGTAAGAATCAGCGGCGCATTCAAAAACTGCACTGCCCTTAAAGAAATTGACTTCCCTGCAAGCCTTGAGGCTATATCCTATGAGGCATTCCGCAACTGCGACGCACTTGCAGAAGTTTCCTTCCCTGAAAATCTCAGAGAAATCGGTTACGCAGCATTCTACGACTGTGACAGTCTTACTGAAATTGAAATTCCCGCTACAGTTGAGAATATTGAATATCTTGCCTTTGCAGATTGCACTTCACTTAAAAAGGTTAAGTCAGCAGCAAGAAATCTTCTGGAAAACACCTTCAGCGGATGCAGCAATCTCGAAGAAGCAGAGCTTCTTGAAGGTACCGAAACAATCGGTTGGGGCGTATTTTCAAATTGCGGCAAGCTCTCAAAGGTAATTCTCCCCGATACTGTTACAACAATTGAAGGTTACGCTTTCAGTGAATGCTTTGCACTTGAAGAAATTGATATTCCCGATGCTGTTGAAATTTTAAGCTACAACATTTTCTACAGATGTCACAATCTTAAAAAGGTTGATCTGGGCAACATAAAAAGAATTGACAGTGAAGCTTTTGCAGACTGCATCAGACTTGAGGAGATTACCTTAGACGGTAATGTTGAAGCTGTTAACAGAGGTGCATTTAAAAACTGCATCAGACTTAAAAAGGTTACAATTGAAAATCCCGCTTGTGATATTGCAAGCTATATCGACACCTTCCCCGAAAAGACAGTGATTTACGGCTACGAAGATTCAACTGCACAGAAATATGCAGTTGATTGGATGCGTAATTTCGTGTCACTCGGCGGCGAACATACACACCGCTACGACGAAGCAGTAACCGTTGAGCCTACCTGTACGGAAAAGGGTGTTAAGACCTTCACCTGCTCATGTGGCAGAAGCTATACAGAGGAAATTGCTGCTTCTGGTCATAACGAAATAATTCTTGATGCAGTTGCAGCAACCTGCACAACAAGCGGTCTTACCGAAGGAAAGAGCTGTCAGCGCTGTCAGGAAGTTCTTATTGCTCAGCAGACAATTCCTGAGGCAGGTCACAATATGGCAGTAAGCGAAGAGCTTTCAGTTGCGCCCACCTGTCAGGATGCAGGCAAGAGCGTCAAGGTATGCGCCGCATGCGGTGCCAAGGAGGAGACAACTCTTCCCGCAGATGCAAATGCTCACAATATTGAGTGGACAAGTGTAACAGCGACCTGCACACAGAAGGGTTCACGCACAGGCAAGTGTTCAGTATGTCAAAAGACAGAAGCTCAGGAAATTCCTGCTCTCGGACACGATATTGCAGAAGATGAATGGGTAGTTGTGAATGAAGCTACTTGCAGCACACAGGGCGACAAGGTGGCAGTCTGCAACCGTTGCAGAGCAACAATAAAGGAGAAAATTCCCATGGTTGCCCATAAGGATGCAAACAGTGACAATAAGTGTGATGTCTGCGGTGCCACGATTAAGGAACCCACACCTACAGATCCTCCCAAGCCCACAGATCCCACTCAGCCTTCACAGCCTGACACACCGAATAATCCCGCAGACGAATGTGATTGCGGCTGTCATAAAGACGGCATTGCCGGATTCTTCTTCAGGTTTATACTCTTCTTCCAGAAGCTCTTCGGCGCAAACGAAACCTGCCAATGCGGTGAAGCACATTATTGATAATTTAAAGGGGCGAGGTTGAACTCGTCCCTTTTGCCTATTCTCAGACGCGTACAAAACGACTTAATGTTCATTCAAAATTTCTGTAAACTATTGATAATTTTTTCATAATGGTATAAAATGGTTGCATAAAAGAAAAAGGAGAAATCAAAATGAAAAAAATCAAGAAATCACTTTGTCTCATTCTTGCAGTTGTTATGGTTATGTCTTCGTGTATGATTATGTCATCTGCTGCTGAAACCAAAGCACCTTATGTTGCTGATTATGACACGGAAACTCCCGTGGTTATCGTTCACGGTATGAGCCAGAACAATACCTATCTCGTTGACGAAAACGGCAACTGGGCTAAGGACGACAAGGGCGCTTATATCACCGCTTGGCCTTTGAGAATTGAAATTCCCGCACTCCTCAAGAATGCGCTTCTTCCCTTGCTGGGTGCTATCGTCACAAGAAGAGACTGCGGTCTTGCTGCGGCTCTTGATAAGTCAGTTCGTGAGGCTCTTTGGGTAATAGATAAGGATGAAAAGGGCAACTACAAAAATAATATCGAAGTTCCCTGCTATGAGTGTCCTATGAGCGAACTCAGCCCTGAAGTTAAAGAGGAATACTACAATTTCCTTCCCATTCAGGAGCTCAGTGAAATAGTAGGCGAGGATAACGTTTTCTATTTCGGTTATGACTCACTTGGAGATGTTATCTCAATCACAGAGCATCTCAACTATTACATTCATAATGTTGTACTTCCCAAGACAGGTGCAAAGCAGGTTAAAATCTGTTCAATCAGCCTGGGCGGTACCATAGCAGTGAACTATCTTGAAAACTATCCCGAAGATTATAATCTTATCAAGAAGGTTGTTTTCGTTGAGCCTGCACTTGACGGTTCAAATATTATCGGTGACCTTCTTATAGATAACCTCAGCTTCTACACTGACGAAGACCTTTACGGTAATGTGCTTCCCGGTCTTTTAGGTGAAACACCCCTTGCTTATCTTCTTAATATCGTGCTTCGCATACTTCCCAGAGATGTGCTTATGAACGCTCTGAGTAGTCTTGCTAACGG
Organism: Acutalibacteraceae bacterium; assembly: GCA_045637065.1. Lineage (GTDB taxonomy): Bacteria > Bacillota > Clostridia > Oscillospirales > Acutalibacteraceae > UBA6857. The sequence goes on along the minus strand of JAZTYQ010000074.1, from coordinate 2,792 downwards.
TCTTGTAGACCACGCTGTGCGTCGTTCATCAATTATATGGGCGCTTTGTCCCACTGCTTACTATCCTCAGGCAAGAGAAAAGTGGCTTATGGATGACGAATATAAAGAAATGAGAGAAAAAGCTGACGCATTTATGGCTGCAAGAGCAAACTTCAAGGATAACCTCTTTGAGCTTATGGAAACAGGCTGTGTTGTTGCGGACGTTGCTTGCTATGACGTTAACCTTTTCCCCATCTGCAAGGACTATAAGACAACCAATGCAGACAGAGTTATCCATGCTGCCTCAACAACTCTCGGCGTAACATTTGCAGACCTGGGCACAACCCTCGGTGAAGACTATAAGGCTGCAGGTACCTATTGTAGTAACCCTGAACACAACCACCTTTCACCTGACGGTATGGTTGACACAACAACAGGTCTTCTTCCCTGCTCAACATGGCTCTTCAAGGGTCAGGCTCACGAGCTTCTTCCTCATAATGACGTTGCTCTCAAGCTCGCTATCCGCATTATGACAGATAATAATATGGTTGACGTTTACTCAAATCCTGAAGCATATCCTCAGTTCAATAACGGCAGACTCACAAACACCGTTAAGGAATATATGCTTGCTTGGGATGAAGCTGATAAGAGCGCTGTTTCTGCTGAAAACAAGGCAGCAATTGAAAAGGCAATCGCTGATGTAAATGCACTCCTTGACGAAACTGTTGTTGATGTTGAGGCTTGGGCAGCAGCTGAAGAAAATCTCGAAAATGCACTTGCAGCTGCAGGCATTATTGACGATCCCGACCCCACGGTTATTGACAATGCTCTCACAACTATCCTCAAGGGTATCAACAAGGGCGTAAATATGGCTTACGGAGCATTCCAAAAGTAAATTCGGAATTCGGAATGCGGAATTCGGAATCGCGGGGGAGTGCCGACAAGGAAAGTACCCGCTTCCCGCCGTTTATAGTTTCATAGCATAATATTTCATCCACCTGTTCTGAAAGGTTCAGGTGGATGTTTTTTTCGGATAGACTTCTGTTTGACGAACTCGGTCAGCTTGAAAGAGAAAATAACCTTGACACAAACGAGACTATTAAGTATACTTATGATAACGGTGGTAATATCGATAAAAAAGAATACTATACCTACACTACAGGTAGCTTGACAACACCGACCAAGACGGTAGATTATAGCTATGACAGCACATGGAAAGATAAGCTGACATCCTACAACGGACAGAATATTTTCTATGATGCCATTGGTAACCCGGTGACTTACCGTGACGGAATGTCATTTGAGTGGCAGGGCAGACAGATGACATCTGCTAATCTCAACGGTACTGCCGTAACATATACATACGATGCAGACGGTTTGAGAACAACCAAACAAGTAGGCTCGACACTTTATGAGTATGAATATGTTGGCGGACAGCTTGTTTATGAAAAGCGCGGCGACATAAGATTTTATTATCGTTATGATTCATTGGGACAGCTTGCATCAATCAAGAGAATCAATGCGGCAGGCACAACCTACACTGTTTATGCTGTGACAAACAGTCGAGGAGATATAGAAGAACTAAGACACTTGAATGGAAGTCTTATTGCAAGATATACCTATGACACATGGGGCAACACACTAAGCATAGTTGATGCAAACGGCAACGAGATAACCAGCTCAACTGCACTGCCTGTGCAGAACCCATTCAGATATCGTGGATACTACTATGATAGTGAATCAGGTTTGTATTATCTGCAGTCAAGATATTATGACCCGGTTACTTGCAGGTTTGTTAATGCGGACTCACTTGTTGATACCTCTGATGTTCTTGGTTTTAATATGTATGCATATTGTGGGAATAATCCGGTTGTGCGTAAAGATCCAAGTGGCAATTTTGGCATAGGTACAGTTATTGGTGCCGCTATTGGTGGAGTGATTGGTGGTCTTATGGGAGCATTGACAGCCAAATGTAAAGGTAAGTCAGTTTGTGCAGGTTTTGTTACTGGTGCTGTTGTTGGGGCGATTACAGGTGCGATTACTGGTTCTGTTGCAGATGCAGTGACAACAGGTGGACTATCAGTTCTTGCTGGAGCGGCCATATCAGCTGGAACTTGTGGGTTAGTTTCTGCCGCAGGAAACGCTTTTAATCAGCTCTGTAATTATTACAATGAAAAGAAAACAAAAAATAGTGATAATACTTATAATAGTACTACAGCCGCTAAACCATCGAATAGCAAAAAATCAAGTAAACATGATAACTTTTTTGACTATGTAGATGTTAAAAGTATCGCTATTTCTGGAATTTCTGCGGCGGTGTTTGCGCCTATTGGACTAGGTGCAAATTGTATAGTTAATAGTGCTTTTGTGGGTTTTGAGACGGGCACGATAAATGTTGTAGGCCAAGTAATTGCAAATTTTGCAATGGGTGGAAATGTCGCTATTTTGCAGGGCGTTGTTGACTTGTTTTAGTGAGGTGCAGATATGAAAATAAGTCTATTTAAGTTTTATAAAACTAGCATTTTGGTGTTTTTAATGCTTGGTCTCGCCATAATTATTGGTTCGTTTGTATTTTCTCTTTGTTTTCAAATGGGATATATTGTTGTGCTTTTAGGTTCCTTTGTCGGCACTCTATGCGCGTTATTTCCTATATTGTTAAATTATAGACAATTGACATATGTGATATTTAAAAATGATGAATGTATTTCATACTCTTTTTTGCATAAAAAACTTTGTGCAATAAATATAAGAGAAAAAATCTATTATTCAGTATTCTATGTTCGGTTTGCATATGCACCTCAAATACAGTTTAT